>NZ_JAFEJP010000019.1:0-56543 GCF_018555355.1 Bifidobacterium sp. SO4 | reverse complement strand
GCAAGACGCTCGGGTTCCGGAAACCCTCCGAGGCCATCCTCGACCTGATTAACGCCGCATGATACGATCACACCACCAAATCAAACAGCAACACAGGTGTTGCAACCACCACTAGAATCCGCCTCGAACGAATTGAGACTGAGGGGAGTCATAACCGCGAGCATGCTCCCCTCAGTCAGCTGCGCTGACAGCTCCCCTCAGCGAGGGGAGCCAGAAAACCCGCACCGAGACTTTCCGATTACCATAGGACACCATGACCGACTCATTCGCCAGACTCACCGAACAGTTCCTCGTCCACATCGGAGTGGAGCGGGGGCTCGCCGCGGCCACGGTGAAGGCGTACGAATCGGACATCGCCAAATATGTGGATTGGCTGGAGTCCCGTGGCATCGGGGAACCCGACGCCATCCGCACCCAGGACGTGGAGGATTACGTCGCCGCATTGGACGCGGGGGGGGAGTCCCCGCGATCCAAGGCCCGCAGGCTCGCGTCCCTGCACGAATTCCACCGTTTCGCCCTCGCGCAGCACATCGTCTCCGACGACGTCTCCGCCTCCGTCAAAGCTCCCAAAGGAGCCTCCACATTGCCCGACGTGCTGAACATCGACGAGGTGGCATGTCTACTGGACGCCGTCACCCCGCCCGAAACCGCCGCCGGCACGGATGCGGGCGCCGTGGATCCGATCCAGTTGCGAGACAAAGCACTCCTCGAATTCATGTACGCCACCGGCTGCCGCGTCTCCGAAGCCGCCGGCGCGAACCTCGACGACATCGACCTGGACGAACACGTCGCCCGACTCATGGGCAAAGGCTCCAAACAACGGCTCGTGCCCGTCGGCGGATACGCCTGCGAGGCCCTGACCCGGTACCTCAACATGGGCCGTGGCGAGCTGGAACGTCGAACCACCGCCAAAACGCCCGAAAGACGGGCGCTGTTCCTCAACAAACGCGGCCGTCGCATCTCCCGGCAGTCCATCTGGGAGGTGGTCCGCCAGGCGGGGGAGAAGGCCGGCATCACCCGTCCGCTCCACCCGCACACCCTGCGCCACTCCTTCGCCACCCATCTCATCCAGGGCGGCGCGGACGTGCGTACCGTGCAGGAACTGCTCGGCCACGCCAGCGTGACCACCACGCAGATCTACACGCATGTGAGCCCCGAGCACCTCATCGAGGCCTACCTTATGGCGCATCCGCGCGCGAAGTGAACCGTCCGATAAATCTCCCGTAACCCATGGCCCCGGTCGGAAAACCCGGTTTGCGCGGAGAACCGCGCCGGGCGGCATCGGGCGCCGCGGATCGGCTCCGTACGGCGCGATTCGTTCCATTGCCGCACCATCGCACTGGCCGAGCCCCGCGAGTAGGCTGTGAGGAAGGAGAACATACGGAGGCTGACATGGGCGATTGGCGCGACGATCGGGGCGAGGATTTCCGTCAGGGGACTTTGCCTATGGCGGGAACGTATGTCGTTGCCCGGCAAGACGAGGAGGATATTGATAAGGTGGACGGTATGCCTACCGATCTGCTTGGACGTGAATACGAAACCTTCCCCGCCCCCGAACCGCTACAGCAGCATGGCCCGGCCAGGGTCATCGCCATGTGCAACCAGAAGGGCGGCGTAGGCAAGACCACCAGTTCCATCAACATCGCCGGCGCGCTGGCCCAATACGGCCGCCGCGTGCTCATCGTGGACTTCGACCCGCAGGGCGCCGCCACCGTGGGACTGGGCATCAACGCGAACACCGTGGAGAACACCATCTACACCGCGCTGTTCGACATCTCCGTGGACCCGCACGACGTGGTCCAGCACACCGCGTTCGAGAACATCGACATCATCCCCGCGAACATCGACCTGTCCGCAGCCGAAGTGCAGCTCGTGACCGAAGTGGGCCGCGAACAGATCCTCAACGGCGTGCTGCGCAAGGTCAAGAACGAATACGACCTCATCATCGTCGACTGCCAGCCCTCCCTCGGCCTGCTCACGGTGAACGCGCTGACCGCCGCGGACGGCGTGATCATCCCCGTGGCCGCCGAGTTCTTCGCCCTGCGCGGCGTGGCGCTGCTCATGCAGTCCATCGAGAAGGTGCAGTCCCGCATCAACCCGGCGCTGGAGGTCAGCGGCGTGCTGGTGACCATGTACACCAAGACCCTCCACTGCGAGGAGGTCTGCCAACGCATCTACGAGGCGTTCCAGGACAAGGTCTTCCACACCGTGATCTCCCGCTCCATCAAGCTGCCGGATTCCAGCGTGGCCGCCGCGCCCGTGACGGTGTACGCCCCCGAGCACAAGACCGCCAAGGAGTACCGGGCCGTGGCCCGCGAGCTCATCGCCCGCGGCATCGTGGCGTGACCGGCGTGCCCGATTCCCGCCCGGACGGGCCGGGAAGCCAGCCCGTCACCGGCTTCCGGGTGAACCTCGAGGTCTACTCGGGGCCGTTCGACGTGCTGCTCGGCATGATCGCCAACAACCGCCTCGAACTGACGGAGGTCTCGCTCTCCGCGATCACCGAGGAGTTCCTCGCCTATGTGCGTGGGCTCGACTTCGTACGCAACATGGACGAGGCCAGCGCCTTCCTCGACGTGGCCTCGATTCTGGTGGAGGCCAAAAGCGCCGCCTTGCTGCCCGCCGACGAGGAGGGCCAGCGCGACGAGCAAAGCCTCGCGGCCCTGCGTGAACGCGACCTGCTGTTCGCACGCCTCCTGCAATACCGGGCCTACAAACAGGCCTCCGCCGACTTCCGCGCACGCATGACGCTCAACGCCGGCCGATTCCCGCATCCCGCCATGGTGGACGAGTCGGTGGCCTCGCTCCTGCCCGAACTCGTCTGGACGCTGACGCCGGACGACCTGGCCCGTCTCGCCGCCCGCGTGATCGCCAACGCTCCCGCCTCGGAAGTGTCCGTCCATCAGCTGCACGTGCCGTTGGTCGATCTGCGGGCCCAATCCCTGCTGGTGCGCGAACGGCTCAGGGCCGCGCTGGAGCGGGGGAGTGCGGGACCCGACAAGTCCGATGGGGATGCCGGATCGCTGTCCTTCCGGGAGCTCACCGCCGACTGCGCAACCCGCATCGAAGTGGTGGCCCGGTTCATGGCCATCCTCATGTTCTTCAAACAGGGCTCGCTGCAATACCGCCAGGAGGGGCCGTTCGAGGACCTGCGCCTGCGCTGGGTCCCCGGCCCGGACGACGACGCCCCGGCCGCGGACGGGAACGGCGACGATGACGATGTGACGATTTCGGAAGGTGACTTCGCATGACGGGAACTCAGGAAACGCAGACCAACGCCGATGCGCGATCCGCGGGCGATGGCATGACGCCGGACGGCGGGGGAGCCGCATCCATGCCGCCTCAGTCCGGTCGGCCGATGGCATTCGCCGTGTCCGGGCCGGCGGGCGATTATCCCGGCGGTCTGCCCGCCTGCCTCGAGGCGGTGCTGATGGCCGCCGACCAGCCGCAGACGCCCGCCGACCTGGCCCGCGTACTCGGCTGCGGTGCACGGACCGTGGAACTGGCATTGGAATCACTGCGTGAGGAATACGAAGGCGATCCGGACGCGGGCGTCCGTCCGCGCGGCTTCGAGCTGCGTGAGACCGCAAGCGGCTGGCAGTTCGCAAGCCGGGCCGTCTACGAGCCGGTCGTGTCCGCGTTCGTGACCGACGGGCAGACCGCCCGTCTGAGCCAGGCGGCACTGGAGGCGCTCGCCATTGTGGCGTACCGCCAGCCGGTCACGCGCGCGCAGGTGGCCGCCATCCGCGGCGTCAACTCCGACGGTGTGATCCGCTCGCTCGCCGTGCGCGGACTGGTGCGTGAGGAGGGCGTCGATCCCGATTCCCGTGCGGCCCTGCTTGTCACGTCCGCTCTGTTCCTGGACATGATGGGACTCGACTCCCTCGACGACCTGCCCTCGCTGGCCCCGTTCCTGCCGCCAGTGGACGATGTGACCGGCGAGGACGCCGTGTGATCCACGTCCCGAACAGTTATAGTCATAGTGACTATAACTAGTGCTATGCTGTGAACCCGAGGGGACGCTCCGCACAGAGAAAGAGGCATGGCATGGGATTCGGCAATGTATCCGAGCGCCGCAGCGCACCGCCGCAGGTCGGCGTATCCGTGGTGATCCTGACGCTCGGGCCGCAGTCGGACGGCATCCGCGACGCCGCCGATTCGGGCCATGCCTCCGGGGATGGGGCATCCGGGACATCCGCGAGGCCTGCGGCCCGCGGTGCCTCGGCTGCCCACTCAAGACTCTGGCTGCCGCTCGTCAGGCGCGTTCGTCAGCCGTTCCTGGGCTTCTGGGCGCTGCCGGGCGGCGATTTGAGGGCCGACCGTTCGCTGGAGCAATCGGCCTATTCGGCGCTCGAATCGACCACGTCCCTGCATCCCCGCTATCTCGAACAGCTCTACACCTTCGGCGACCCCGCCCGTTCGCGCGGCGGGCTGCCGATGGTCTCCATCGTCTACTGGGCGTTGGTGGAGCAGCGCGAGGCCGCGGATTTCGAGGACGGCGACAACGTGCGCTGGTTTCCGGAGGACGATCTGCCGCCGCTGGCCTTCGACCACCGCGAGATCATCGACTATGCACTGGCCCGGCTGCGCTCCAAGATCGAATACTCGGACGTGGCCACCCGACTGCTCGGCCCCACCTTCACGCTGCGCCAGCTGCATGGTGTGTACGAGGCCATCGCTGGCCAAAGCCTCGATCTGGCGAACTTCCGCCGTAAGATGCTCGCCTCCGGCGACCTTGAGGACACCGGCGAGAAGGTGCGCGAGGGGCGTCAGCGCCCCGCAGCCGTCTACCGGTACGTGCCCCCGGATCCGGGAAACGCCGCCGTGCCGGGACAGGGGAGCGGGGCGCTGTCCGCCGTGGGAGTCACGGCCGATCATGACAGGGCGACCGGGGCATCGATCGATTCCGACGAGTCCGGCCGTGCGTCGACCCGTATCGACGATGCACTCGCCCCGCTGATTCCCTCCGCCCACGGGTGAGTCCATTACATCGGCTCCCCTCTCCGAGGGGAGCTGTCCGCGAAGCGGACTGAGGGGAGTGCCGGGTTAACCGTAGTCCTTCCCTCAGCCTCACTACGCTCGACAGCTCCCCTCCGAGGGGAGCCCGAACAAACGCAATCCGTTCAACGAAACAAACAACCAACACCAACAAGAAGAAGGTTCACTATGAGTGACACCAAGGAGAAGAGCTCCGCGCTCTCCGTGGAGGAGCAGGGCATCGACACCATCGCCGAGTCCGACCGCCACGGCAGTCCGAAGGACCTGTTCTGGCCCTGGTTCGCCGCCAACATCTCCGTGCTCGCCATGTCCTACGGCGCCTGGTCGCTCGGCTTCGGCATCTCGTTCTGGCAGGCGACCCTCGCCTCCATCATCGGCATCGTCGTCTCGTTCCTGCTCGTGGGCGTCGTCTCCATCGCCGGCAAGCGCGCCAACGCGCCGACCATGGTCATCACCCGCGCCACCTTCGGCGTCGAAGGCGCCAAGGTGCCGTCCGTGCTGAGCTGGATCGCCACGCTCGGCTGGGAGATCTCCCTGACCACCACCGCCGTGCTCGCCCTCGCCTCCACCTTCCAGCGCTTGGGCTGGGGGTCCGGAGCGGCTCCGAAGATCATCTCCACCGTCATCGTGGTGGGCCTCGTGGTGGTCGCCGGCATCTTCGGCTACGACCTCATCATGAAGGCCCAGCAGGCCATCACCGTCATCAGCGGCGTGGTGACCATCGGCTTCCTGATCCTCGGCTGGTCGCACATCGACTTCGCCGCCGTGGGCGCTTCCCAGGGCGGCTCGGCGCCGGCCGTGCTCGGTGCCTGCCTGTTCGTCATGACCGGCTTCGGCCTGGGCTGGGTGAACGTGGCCGCCGACTACTCGCGCTACCTGCCGCGCAAGTCCTCCAACGCCGGCATCGTGTTCTGGTCCACGTTCGGCGCCTCCCTGGCCCCCGTGCTGCTCGTCATCTACGGCGGCCTGCTCGCCGTGTCCAACAAGGACCTCGCCGACGCCGTGGGCAACGACCCGATCGGCGCCATGGCCTCCATCCTGCCCACCTGGTACCTCGTGCCGTTCACCATCGTGGCCGTGCTCGGCCTCATGTCCGGCGCCATCATGGACAACTACTCAAACGGCCTGGCGCTGCTGAGCTTCGGCATCAAGCTGCCGCGCGTGGCCGCCGCCGGCCTGACCGCCGCCCTGACCGTGCTCGGCGTGGTGTACGTCACCTTCTTCTCCGACACCTTCATCGGCCCGTTCCAGGGCTTCCTCATCACCCTCGGCGTGCCGATGGCCGTGTGGACCGGCCTGTTCATCGCCGACGTGCTCCTGCGCCGCAAGGACTACGCCACCGACGACCTCTACAAGCCTTCCGGCCGCTACGGCGCCTGGAACGTCAAGTCGCTCGTGATCCTCGTGATCGGCACCCTGCTCGGCTGGGGCCTCGTGGTCAACACCTCCGCCAGCTGGCTCGAATGGCAGGGCTACTTCCTCGGCTTCTTCGGCGGCAAGGACGGCGCATGGGCGTCCGCCAACCTCGGCGTGATCGTGGCACTGCTCGTCGGCCTGCTCGGCGCGCTCATCTTCCAGCGCGGCGACATCGCGGCTCAGGAAAAGGAGAACTGACATGGCAATCCCATCAGATGAATGGCTGGTCGTCATCGACCGCCAGAAGGTGTTCGCCGAATCCGACTGGTCCGACTGGGCCTGTCCGGACGGCTCCTTCCACGCCACCGACGCGCCGTTCGCCGCACTCGCCAAGGCCTATGGCGACCGCGTGGCCTACACCCGCTACGTGGCACCGACTCCCGCCCAGGACGCCTGGGTGGACTACTTCAAGGACTGGCCGCAGTTCCTCGTGCCCCCGGACGACCCGATGTACAGGCTGACCGCCGACACCGCCGCGCTCGCCGCCGGACACCCGGTCGTGAGCCGCGACACCTTCGGCAAGTGGGGCGACGAGCTCGCCGCGGCGATCGGCGGGGCCAAGAAGATCGCCCTGTGCGGCGTGGCCACCGACTGCTGCGTGATCACCACCGCCCTGGCCGCCGCGGACGCCGGCGTCGCCGTGCGCGTGATCGCCGACGCCTGCGCCGGCTCCAGCCCGGAGAACCACCAGCGCGCCCTCGACACGATGGCCCTGTTCGCCCCGCTCATCACCATCACCGATTCCGCCGCCGTCCTCGGCTGACCGGATTCCCGCGCACGATGGCCCGCACCCGAACGAGTGCGGGCCATTCGCGTATCACGTACTGGTCAAGCCGTGCCGGTACACTCGTGACGGTTTGTGTGTAAGTACAGGGAAGCAAAACCCAACAGATAAGTACATAAGTACGCAAGTACCGAACGATTACGCAAAAGAATCAGTATTAAGAGAGGTTTCGATGGCGGTTCGTGGAGATATCCGTAATGTGGCGATCGTGGCTCACGTCGATCACGGCAAGACCACGCTGGTCAATGCCATGCTTCAGCAGTCCCATGTGTTCTCCGAGCGTGAGGAAGTGCCGGATCGTGTGATGGACTCCAACGATCTGGAGCGCGAGAAGGGCATCACCATCCTCGCCAAGAACACGGCCGTGGAATACACCGGCCCGCTGGCCGCCAAGTACGGCCACCCGGAGGGCATCACCCTCAACATCATCGACACCCCCGGCCACGCCGACTTCGGCGGCGAGGTGGAGCGCGGCATCTCCATGGTCGACGGCGTCGTCCTGCTCGTGGACGCCTCCGAAGGCCCGCTGCCGCAGACCCGCTTCGTGCTGCGCAAGGCCCTCGAGGCCAAGCTGCCGGTCATCCTGTGCGTGAACAAGGTGGACCGTCCGGACGCCCGCATCTCCGAGGTCGTGGGCGAGACCTCCGACCTGCTGCTCGGCCTGGCCGACGACGTGCAGCACGAGGGCATCGACCTGAACCTCGACCAGCTGCTCGAAATGCCGGTCATCTACTGCGCCGCCAAGGCCGGTTACGCCTCCGTGAACCAGCCGGCGGACGGCGGCATGCCGGACAACGACAACCTCGAGCCGCTGTTCGAGGCCATCATCTCCAACATCCCCGCCCCCGAATACGAGGAGGGCGCCCCGCTGCAGGCCCACGTGGCCAACATCGACTCCTCCGACTTCCTTGGTCGACTCGGTCTGGTCCGCATCTACAACGGCACCCTCGAGAAGGGCAAGACCTACGGCCTGTCCCGTGTGGACGGCTCCCTGGAGAACTTCCGCGTCTCCGAGCTGCTGCGCACCCAGGGCCTCGACCGCATCCCGGTTGCCTCCGCGGGCCCCGGCGACATCGTGGCCGTCGCCGGCGTGAACGACATCATGATCGGCGAGACCATCGTCGACCCGAACGACCCGAAGCCGCTGCCGCTCATCCACGTGGACGAACCGGCCATCTCCATGACCTTCGGCGTCAACGATTCCCCGCTGGCCGGCACCGAGGGCAAGGACCACAAGCTCACCGCCCGCATGATCAAGGACCGTCTGGACCGCGAGCTCATCGGTAACGTGTCCATCAGGGTGCTGCCCACCGACCGCCCGGACGCCTGGGAGGTCCAGGGCCGTGGCGAGCTGGCCCTGGCCGTGCTGGCCGAGCAGATGCGCCGCGAAGGCTACGAGCTGACCGTCGGCCGCCCGCAGGTGGTCACCAAGAAGATCGACGGCGTGATCAACGAGCCGATGGAGAACACCACCATCGACGTGCCGGAAGAGTACATGGGTACCGTCACCCAGCTCATGGCCGACCGCAAGGGCCGCATGGACGGCATGACCAACCACGGCTCCGGCTGGGTGCGTCTGCAGTTCACTGTGCCGTCCCGCGGCCTGATCGGCTTCCGCACCGCCCTGCTGTCCGCCACGCGCGGCACCGGCATCTCCTCCTCCATCTCCGCCGGCTACGCGCCGTGGGCCGGTGAGATCACCATCCGCCAGAACGGCTCCATGGTCTCCGACCGCAAGGGCGTGGCCACCCCGTACGCCATGCAGCGTCTGCAGGCCCGTGGCAACTTCTTCGTCGAGCCGCAGTCCCCGGTGTACGAGGGCCAGGTCGTGGGCGTGAACAACAAGCCCGACGAGCTGGACGTGAACATCACGCTGGCCAAGCACATGACCAACATGCGTTCCTCCACCGCCGACGTGCTGGAGACCCTGACCCCGCCGATCAAGATGAGCCTCGAGGAGTCCCTGGACTTCGCCAACGAGGACGAGTGCGTGGAGGTGACCCCCGAGTCCATCCGCGTGCGCAAGATCATCCTCGGCCGCGAGGACTGGTACAAGTGGCGCGCCAAGCAGCGTCGTCAGAACAACCAGTCTAAGTAAGCCTGGTTGGGCATATTCTGGCTCCCCTCGCTGAGGGGAGCTGTCAGCGAAGCTGACTGAGGGGAGTCATCTCGAAGGAACTCCCCTCAGTCTCACTACGTTCGACAGCTCCCCTCGCTGAGGGGAGCCAGTGTGTTTGTGACATAGTATGGGGCATATGGATATCAATCGCGTGGAATCATTGCCTTGGTCGCATCGGCAGAACGCGCTGGTCAGATCGTTGATTACGATGCTGGCCGGCGCGTTCGCCGCATTCATCGGCACCTTCGCGCACCGTATGGGCGCTTCGGCCGATATCCCGTACGGACTGGCGCTGGCGTTCCTGCTCATCATCTTGTCCACATGGTGCGCCCGCGCGCGGCTCGGTGCGGTGGGCCTCGCCCTGCACCTGATCACCTCGTCCGCCACGGCATGGGGACTGGCCCTCGCCACCACTTCCGGCAACGCGCTGATCGTGGCCGGATTCCAAGGCGATATGCCGTTCTTCTCCCAGCACGCCGGATACATCTGGCTGTACGGCATCGTGCTCGTGCAGGTGGTCATGCTCGTCCTGCCCGCCCGCTGGTTCACGATCCCGCCCCGCGA
Source organism: Bifidobacterium sp. SO4 (assembly GCF_018555355.1). Lineage (NCBI taxonomy): Bacteria > Bacillati > Actinomycetota > Actinomycetes > Bifidobacteriales > Bifidobacteriaceae > Bifidobacterium > Bifidobacterium sp. SO4. The sequence goes on along the minus strand of NZ_JAFEJP010000019.1, from coordinate 46,662 downwards.
CACCACGCCACAGGCGTAAACCGCGGATCAGCACAGCTTCGACCCCGCGTGTCGTGGGCATCTCACGCGCAACCACTCCAAGCCCCGCTACCATAGAACGATATGGCACGCATGAAACTCTTCTATCTGGGCCCCGAGGGCACCTTCACCCATCAGGCGGCAATGACTGCCGCCGAACAGTTCGCCCCCATGGGAGATTTTGACCTCATCCCGCTTCCCGATGTGCCGGCGATCATGAACGCCGTGCAATCCCGTCAAGGCTGGGGCGTCATCGCCTGGGAGAACAACGTCGAAGGCTACGTGGTCCCGAACCTGGACGCGCTCATCGACTCCACCGACGTGGCCGGCTTCGCCCGCGTGAGCGTGGACGTGGCGTTCAACGCCTTCACCGTGCGTGGCCACGGCATCTACGACTGCACCGGACAGCCCGTCAGCGCCCACCCGCACGGGCTCGCCCAATGCACCAGATTCATCGCCGAATACCGGCTCAAACCCGAGCCGGCCTCATCCAACGCCGCCGCCTGCCGTGATCTGAAGCCCGGTCAGGTGGCGCTCGGCCCCAGCATCTGCGGCACGCTCTACGACCTCGACGTGCTCGGCGAACATGTGCAGGATTTCGACGGCGCCAGAACCGACTTCCTGGTCATCGCGCCGCGCGACGTCGTCCAGGAGCTCAACGCCCGCGCCCAGCATGGCGATGCCAGCGATTTCGAGACGATCATCACGTTCATCCCGCTTGCCACGGGTCCGGGAGTCGTGGCGAACATCCTCGACATCCTGCGCGTCGCGGGACTGAACATGACCAGTTTCATCTCCCGCCCCATCAAGGGGCACGACGGCACCTACAGCTTCATCGACACGCTGGACGCCGCGCCCTGGGAGCCACGGTTCCAGAAAGTGCTGGAAATACTGGCCATGAAAGGCATCTGGATGAAGACGCTGGCCGTCTATCCACGCCGCGAACGCCCCAACCCCCCGGTCGATGCTTGGATGTTGCCCCAGGGCGGCATCCATATCGATGAGGAGCGTATGCCGGAAGGATGGCAGCACACCGAGAGCGTGAGAAAGGAACTGTTGTGGTAGATACGGTCGGCATCGTAGGACTTGGCCTCATCGGCGGCTCGTTGGCCAGGCGATTGGCCCGACGCGGCATCCGGGTCGTGGCGTGGAACCATCGCCCGCACCCGTACGCGCAGGCGGAAGCCGACGGCATCTACTGCAAAAGCACGCTCGCCGAACTCATGACCGCCGAACCGGACGTACTGGTCCTGTGCAACCCGCTCAAGGCCATGCCCGCTATTCTGGCCGAATTGAAGCCCCTGTTCGACGAGCATCCCGACACCACGCTCACCGACGTCGGCTCTGTCAAGGGCATGGTCCGCGATCAGGTCAAGGCCGCGGGGCTCGCGAACCGGTACGTGGGCGCGCATCCGATGGCAGGCAACGAACTGTCCGGCTGGCAGGCCGCCGACCCGAGCCTGTATGACGATGCCCTGTGGGCCGTGACCGTGGACGAGCCGACGGACTACCGTCGGTTCTTCGCCGTGGCCTCGCTGATCACCGAAGACGTGGGCAACCGCATCATCGTGCTGGACGACGAGACCCACGACAAGGCCGCCGCCATGATCTCCCACATGCCGCATGTGGTCTCCACCGCGCTCATCAACGAGCTCACGGCCAATCCGGACCGGAATGTGGCGGCCGCATTGGCGGCGGGCTGCTGGCGCGACATGACCCGCGTGGCCCTGACCGATCCCGACCGCACCCGTGCGATGGTCGAAGAGGACGCACTCAACGTGGAAGTGCTGCTGCGTCGCATGGCCGCACGCCTGACCGATATGGCCGACCAGCTGCATGCCGAACAGGAGCGGGGCGCCGGCGCACAGGGGATTCTGCAGCAGAACAGGGCCGCGGCGGACGTCAGAAGGTTCTTCGCCGCAGGCGACCCGTTCCGCAAATACAAGGCGGCACTGGCCTCGACGGCCGATTTTCCCGCACGCGAATTGGAGATTCCCGAGACCGGCTGGCAGCAGACGCTCCTATTCTCCGCCCGCAGGGGAGAGGCGATCACCAGCTTCATCCACCCCCATCAGGCCGTGATCCAGATTCGCCCCGCGATATAGGAATCGGCCTGCGGCCGATGCTGTGTCTCCCGCGTCTTTGACAGGACGCTCTTCTACTACCCTTCAGTCAACCTGCGGTTGACAGCTCCCCTGACAAGGGGAGCCTAGCCTATATATAAAATCGTGGCTCCCCTTGTCAGGACATCGCCGTGAAACAAACAGTAGGACTGTTTGTAGGCGATGTGCGAGACGACAGTCGAGCCAACAATCCGCGAACGAAGTTCGTCCGTAATTGCTGATGAGCTGGCTCGCGAAGCGAGTCTGAGGGGTAGCAGAAAAGCAGGCAAAGCCTGCGAAACAAATCTATTGGCCTGCGGCCGATGCCTCACGGACGCGGCTTCACGTGCGGCCGTTCGGGTACCGGCTTCAGCGTGGCGATCTGCTCCTGGTGGATGGTCACGTTCTGGGCCGGGCGGGAGCCGTTGGCGGCCGCATCACGCACCATCTCCAACGTGTAGCCGTCCCAGGACACCACATGCCCCACGAAATCACGGAACTTCATGCGCCCGTCCGTAGGGTCCACGCCATCGGTGATACGCACCACGATGCGTGCGCCCACCGGAATCTGCCTCGGCAACGTCATCGGAATCATCCCCCTTATGAATCACGCGGGGTGTCGGCCCTGACACCCCGATATCGGTAGTTCCACCTTACTCCGAACACGTTGCGACGCACGGAACGGGCAATCATTCCGCCGCCACCGCGTCGAGCACAGGCTGCCGCAACGCGCGTGAGGCGGGGGAGACCGAGGCCACCAGACCCACCACGATCGAAAGCGCCAGGAACACGCCCAACTGCCCCCACGGCACACTCAGCGAACTCAATCCGTTTGCCTCGTACACCGCGCGGATCACCACACCGGCCGCGACGCCCGTCACCATGCCCATCACCGTGCCGAACACGGCGATGATGACCGCCTCGATGCCGAGCATGCCGCGCACCTGGGCACGTGAGGTGCCGATCGCCCGCAGCAGGCCGATCTCCTTGGTGCGTTCGGACACGGACAGCGCCAGCGTGTTCACGATGCCGAACACCGCGATCACGATGGACAGGGCCAGCAGCGCATAGAGCACCAGCAGAATCTGGTCGACCATCGTGCTCATCGTGGACTTGAACTCCTCGCGGTCCTGCACGTTCACCACGTAATACGGTTTGACCGCCTTGATGAGCCGCGCCTTCAACGCCCCCAGATCCTCGCCGCGCGCCGCGTTGACGAACAGCATGATGGTGAACATCGTGTACTCGTTGGCGACCTTGCCGGCCGTCTCGTCGTTCATGAGCACCATCGACCGGTACACCGAATTCTCGATGATCGCGCCGATCCGCACCTTCACATGCGTGAGGGTGGTCTTCGTCTTCACCAATGTGCTCGGATCCACGTTCTTCGCATCCTCGGCGGCCTGCTGCGCCTCGGACGCCTTGGCCTGCGCGCCGGCCGCATCCCCGGAGGCGAGCAGCTGCTGGGCCTCGGCCTGCAATCCGGAGACCTTCGCCTCCACCTGCGCCTGGTATTCGGCCTGCGCCTTGGCGGTGGCCTCCTTGTCGACCACCACCTGCCGGCCGTTGACCCGCACCGTGTCGCCGACCTTCCAGCCGTTGTCCTTCGCCACGGCGATGCCCACCACCAGCTCGCCATTGCGCAGCGCCTTGTCCGCGTCTCCCGCATGGGTGACCGGCGCGAACACCTTGGTGAACAGCGACGGCTGCTCGGCGAACGTCATGGCCTGCGTCCGATCGTCGCCCGAACCGTACGTGACTCCCATGAGCATGCGCGACTGCGAGACCGAACCCACGCCGTCGGTCTTGCGGATCGCCTCGATGGCATCGTCCGGAATACGGCCATCGGACGCGGACATGGCCGAGAAATCGGACTTCAGCCCGGAATCCACGATGCCCGCCACCGAGGCCTTCGCCGAGGAGGCCACCACGCCCAGACAGCTCACGATCGCGACGCCCACGAACAACGCGGCCGCCGTATTCGCGGTCCTGCGCTTGCCGCGCGCCAGATTGCGGGTGGCAAGCCGGCCCGTCACCGTGAAGACGTGCGCCGGAATCCAACCCAGCACCACGCTCGTGGGCCCCACCAGCGCCGGGGCGAGCACGATCACGCCGATGACCACCAGTCCGGCGCCCACACCGAGCGGCCAGCCGGTGCCCATCGCGGAGGCAGCGTCGTTGAGCCATCCCCAAGGCGAGACGGCCATGCCGTCGTTGTTCGCCGCGGCGATACGCCAGCACAGCACCCAGGACGCCGCGCCGCACACGATCATCGCCGTGCCGGCCACACCTCGCGGCCACACGGGCTTCTCCGGGTTCACCGTCTCGTTCATCGCCTGGATCGGCGGGGCCATCGCCGCCCGCCGTGCCGGCAGGGAAGCGCCGATGAGCGTGACCAGCACGCCCACCACAAGACCCACGAGCATATCCGACACACTCGGGTTCGAGGATCCGGTCATCGGCGTGCCCATATGCGCCATCAGCGCCACGATGCCCTTGACCATGATCCAACCCAGTCCGATGCCGATCAGCGAGCCCATAAGACCCAGCACGATCGCCTGCACCACCACCGTCACGAACACCTGGGCGGGGGAGGCTCCGATCGACCGCAGCAGCGCATAGCCGCGCATCGACTCGCGCACGATCATCGAGAACGTGTTCGCGATGATGAACGAGCCCACGAACAACGCGATCACCGCGAAGATCAGGATCAGCGGCTGCACGAAGCCGAGCGCCTTCTTGGTGGCTTCGGCGTTGCTGTCGCGCACATGCTGGCCGGTGATGGCCACGGCCTTCGAGCCGGCCGGCAGCGCCTCGTTGATGCGGTCCGCGAGCCTCTGCTGCTGCGTCTCGCTGAGCGGCTGCCCGCCGTTCGCCGAACCGTAGACGGTGAGATAGCGGGCGGTGCCGACCTGTCCGGACTGCTGCTGGAAATAATCCTTGGCCACTTCCGGCGCAAGCCCGATGATGATCGCGCCGGCCTGCGACGACGTGGTGGAGAACAGTCCCACGACCTTCACGTCCACCGCGCCGTCCGGATACACAAGCTTGGTGGTGTCGCCGACCTCGAGCCCCGCGGTTTCCGCGGCGAACGTATGCAACGCGATTTCGTGCTTGGTCTTCGCCCACCGGCCCTTGACCAGCGATGCCGAACGCCAGGTGCCGTCCCTGAGCCCCAGGCTGCTGGTCACGCCGCCCATCGTGGAGACGGCGTTGCCGCTTTTGTCCACCAGCACCAGACCTGAGACCTGATAGACGGCCTCGGCGCGCTCCACGCCCTCGACCTTGGCGATGGTGTCCGTCAGGGAGATGTCGATGCGGTTGTAGGTCTTCGTCTCGGAGGAGCCAGAGCCGGAGGATGAGCCGGACGAGCCCATGGCATCCGTCGCCGATGCGCCCTTCTGTTCCTTGCTGCCTCGCACGTACACGTCGGCATCCGAGTTCGAGGCCATCATCTGGTCCACCTGGTTGTTCATCATCTCGCGGAAGCAGAACGAGCCGACCACGAAACTCACGCCCAACGCGATGGCGATGATGGACATGACGAACCGCCCGAGATGCGCGCGGGCGTCGCGCAGGCCTATGCGGATCATGCGTCCGCCTCGTCATCGCCGGTGCCGTCCGCGAACACCTCGAGGATGCGCTCGTAGGTGGGGTGGTCCAGATCCTGCGTGATATGCCCGTCCGCCAGCACCAGCACGCGGTCGGCATAGGAGGCGGCGCGCGGATCGTGCGTCACCATCACGATCGACTGGCCGTAATCCGCCACGGACTGCTTGAGGAAGCCCAGCACCTCACGGCTGGAACGGGAGTCGAGATTGCCGGTGGGTTCGTCCGCGAAGATCACCGAAGGACGCGCCATCATCGCACGCGCGCAGGCCACGCGCTGCTGCTGTCCGCCCGAAAGCTGGCTTGGCCGGTGCGTGAGCCGCTGCTCCAGGCCCACCACCCTGACCACCTGATCGAACCAGTCGCGGTCGATGGGCTTTCTGGCTATCTGCAGCGGCAACAGGATGTTCTCCTCGGCCGAAAGCGTGGGCACCAGATTGAACGATTGGAAGATGAAGCCGATCTGCTGGCGGCGCAACCGGGTCAGCTGCCGCTGGTTCATGGCCGAGACCTCCAGCCCCTCCACGAACACCTGACCCGAAGTGGGCTGGTCAAGACCGGCCATGCAGTGCATCAGCGTGGACTTGCCCGAGCCGGACGGTCCCATGATCGCCGTCATCCTGCCGCGCTCGAACTCCACATTCACATGGTCCAGCGCGGTGACGAGATTGTCCGCATCCCCGTAGGTCTTGACCAGATCCACGGCGCGGGCCACCACATGATCGCGTTCCTCGCGTTCGGTCTCATTCCCGACCGTCTCCGTATTCCGTCCGCCGTGCCGTACGTTATGCTGTGCGTTGTGCCGTGCCATACTGCCCCAATCCCATCGAATGCGTGCCTATAGTCTATCGGAGGGCAGGTGCGGGCCGGCCGGATGGAAAGGCGGTGCGATATGCGGTTCGAGGAGACGATCGACGCGTTCGTCGCCTATCTCAAAGCCAATCGCGGACTGTCCGAAAATACGCTGAAAGCGTATCGCTCCGACCTTGAATCCTGCCTGGCGTTGTTCGGACGGCGCGGGGTGGGGAATCTGAATGAGATCACGCTCGACGATCTGCGCTCCTGGATGGCCGTCGAATCCAGGAACCACGCCAGAAGCAGCATGGCCCGCAAGACCGTCGCCGTCCGCGCGTTCTTCTCGTGGGCGCATGACCACGGGGTGACGCGCACCGATCCCGCCGCCACGCTGATGACGCCCTCCATCCCCGATTCACTGCCCGCCGTGCTCACCGAAGCGCAGGCCGAACAGCTGATGCGACGGGCCGATGCCGATGCTCGCTCCGCGCCCTCCGATTCCGCTGCGCATGATTCCGGGCGCGACGGGGAATCCAGAGCAACGGCGGACAGACGGGCCGAAGCCCTGCGTGACGCCGCGATACTCGAGCTGCTGTACGCCACCGGCATTCGCGTGGCCGAGCTGGTCGCATTGGACGTCGCCGATATTGATGCGCTCAATCGCACCATCAGGGTCATCGGCAAGGGAAATAAACAACGTGTCGTCCCTTTTGGGGTGCCGGCCATGCGCGCGCTTGACGCCTGGCTTGCGCAGGGCAGGCCCTGTCTTGCGAATGTCGGTTCGGGCAGCGCCCTGTTCCTCGGGGCCAGGGGAAGGCGGCTCAACCAGCGCATCGCCCGCGAGGTGGTCCATCGCGAGGCCCGCGCGGCCGGCGTGCCGGACATCAGCCCGCACGCCCTGCGCCATTCCGCGGCCACGCATATGCTTGACGGCGGCGCCGATCTGAGGGAGGTCCAGGAGATGCTGGGCCATTCCTCCTTGAAAACTACACAACGCTATACGCACGTCTCCGTCGAACAGCTCAAAACCCGCTACATGCAGGCGTTCCCCCGGGCCTGACCAACATGCGGACACTACCCGACGTGGCTGCGTAAACGCTGTATGAAGCCGAAAAACCGGCATGGATTTTACATGGGCGTAACAAAAAGTTTCCTCCTTGTCTGCAAATTGAGCGACAATACAAGTAATCAGCAACGGGGTTGGTCCTCCTGCGTGCCGCAGTGGATGCGGCCGTGGGGAGCCGACCCCGTTCGCATGAGGCGGGGCATAACGTTCCGCACGTCAAGGAAAATAGGAGAAATCAATGAAGAAGAAAGCTCTTGCTTTCGCCGCCATGGCCTGCTCCATGGCAATGCTGCTGAGCGCCTGCGGCGGCTCCAACAGCAACACCGCCTCCGGCAATACCGCTGGCTCCAACATCATCTACGCCTACAACTCCGAGCCGCAGAACCCGCTGATCCCGGGCAACACCAACGAGACCGGCGGCGGCAAGCCGGGCGACCTGCTGTTCTCCCGTCTGGTTTCCTTCGACAAGGACGGCAACGCCTCCAACGAAGTGGCCGAGTCCATCACCCCGAACGATGACGCCACCCAGTACACCATCAAGCTGAAGTCCGGCTGGAAGTTCACGGACGGCACCCCGGTGACCGCCGAGTCCTTCACCAAGTCCTGGTCCTACACGGCCAACGCCAAGAACGCCCAGAAGTGCTCCTCCTTCTTCTCCACCATCAAGGGTTACGACGACCTGCAGAAGGATGGCCTGAAGGGGGACGAGCAGCTCTCCGGCCTCAAGGTCGTGGACGACACCACCTTCACCGTGGATCTGAACCAGTCCGATTCCGTGTTCCCGATCAAGGTCGGCTACCTGGCCTTCGCCCCGCTGCCGGAGTCCTTCTACAAGGATCCGAAGGCCTTCGGCGAGGCCCCGGTCGGCAACGGTCCGTACAAGTTCAAGTCCTGGGACCACAACAAGCAGATCGAGCTCGTCAAGAACACCGATTACAAGGGCAACGAGGATGTCAAGAACGACGGCGTGACCTTCAAGGTCTACACCGATGACACCGCCGCCTACCGTGACATCCAGTCCAACAACGGCTCCCTCGACGTGATGGAGTCCGTCCCGGCCGCCTTCACCAAGACCTTCAAGACCGACAAGAAGATCCAGCCGTACTCCGAGGCCGGCTCCGTGATCCAGACCTTCACCATCCCGTCCACCCTTGACCACTTCAAGAACGACGAGGAAGGCCAGCTGCGCCGCGAGGCCATCTCCATGGCCATCGACCGCGACCAGATCATCGATAAGGTGCTCAACGGCAACGCCACCGCCGCCAAGGACTTCACCTCCCCGAAGACCCCTGGCTACTCCGACTCCCTGACCGGCTCCGACAACCTGAAGTTCAACGCCAAGAAGGCCAAGGAACTGTGGGCCAAGGCCGACGCCATCTCCAAGTACACCGGCACCCTCACCTTCTCCTACAACGCCGATGGTGGCGCCAAGCCGCTCTACGACGCCGTCGTGAACCAGCTCAAGAAGAACCTGGGCATCGACGCCGCCACCAACCCGATCCCGACCTTCCAGGAGTTCCGCGACGCGGTGACCAACCGCCAGATGACCGGCGCCTTCCGTACCGGCTGGCAGCCTGATTACCCGTCCGCCGAGAACTACCTGTGGCAGCTGTACTCCACCGCCGCCGCCGACGGCAAGGGCTCCAACGATGGCGACTACAAGAACTCCGCCTTCGACCAGCTGTGCCTGCAGGCCGCCGCCGCCAAGACCACCGACGAGGCCAACAAGCTGTACCAGCAGGCCCAGGAGATCCTCCTCAAGGATCTGCCGGCCATCCCGCTGTACTACTCCAACGCCAACGGCGTGGCTTCCCTGTCCGTCAAGTCCGGCTTCGGCTTCGACTGGCAGAACCTCCCGACCTACACCGAGATGTCCAAGAAGTGAGTCGAGACTCATCTGAGCATCGGACGGTAGTTCGGTAATTCCAAGGGGCGAGGATCATATGATCCCCGCCCCTTTTTCATAGGCTCTGTTATAAACCAAGTATTCTTGGCTCCCCTTGTCAGGGGAGCTGTCGGCGAAGCCGACTGAGGGGTAGTCCGGCGGAATTCATGTCAATCTTGGTTTAACAGAGCCTTTTCGTATGCTTCGTATGCTCTGCCGAAACCGGCCAAACAACGTCTCTTACGCCTAATAATCGGCCGAGTTAACGGGAGTTTACACACCTCCGTCAGGGCATGGGGTAGACTATCGGAGTATTTGTCGACCGGCAAGGGTGCACTGTGTCCTGACGGCCGGTTCATGAAATAAGGAGCAACCGTTATGGGTAAGTATCTTCTGCGACGCATTCTGCAGATGATCCCCGTGGTTCTCGGCACGACGCTTCTGGTGTATGCGCTTGTCTTCCTGCTGCCTGGCGACCCCGTCAAGGCCATGTTCGGAGACAAGCCCGTCAACGAAGCCGTCGCGGCCCAGATCCGCGCAGAGTACCACCTCGATCAGCCGTTCATCATTCAGTACCTCATCTACCTGAAGAACGCGCTGACCCTTGACTTCGGCAACACCTTCGCCGGCCAGCCCGTCCTCGACGAGATCACCCGCGCCTTCCCGGTCACCATCAAGCTCGGCCTGATGGCGTTCGTGTTCGAGGCCATCTTCGGTGTGACCTTCGGCATCATCTCGGGCCTCAAGAAGGGCAAGTGGTACGACACGGTCATCCTGATCGTCTCCCTGCTCCTCATCTCCGTGCCGACCTTCGTCACCGGCTTCGTGCTGCAGTACCTGCTCGGCATCCAGTGGTCCATCCTTCCGGTGACTGCCGGGGCCGACCCGACGTTCCTCGACCTGCTCATGCCGGCCATGGTGCTCGGCTCGGTCTCGATGGCGTACATCATCCGACTGACGCGCGCCGAGATCTCCTCCAACATCGCCGAGGACTACGTGCGCACCGCCCGCGCCAAGGGCATGTCCAACGGACAGGTCATGCTGCGCCACGTGCTGCGCAACTCCCTGATCCCGGTCGTCACCTACCTGGGCCAGGATATCGGCGGCCTGATGGGCGGCGCCATGATCACCGAACAGATCTTCAACATCCACGGCATCGGCTTCCTGACCTACCAGTCCATCCTGAAGGGCGAGGCCAACCTCGTGGTGTCCATCGTCACGCTGCTCATGCTGATCTTCGTGGTGTGCAACCTCGTCGTCGACCTGCTGTACGCGGCCCTCGATCCGCGTATCCGTTACGCATGAGAAGGGGAGGAGTGAACGAAATGGCAAACAACACCACCGAAAACGAACTCAACGAGTCCGGCGAGCCCGGCACCGAGTACTTCATGGAAACCCTGCCCGGCCAGGACCGCTACGTGGCCCCCATCGAGGAGACCCCGCTTCAGGACGTCGACTCCGTGGACGAATCCGCCCCGGCCACCAGCATGTGGGCCGACGCATGGCGAACCCTGCGCCGCAACCCGCTGTTCATCATCTCCGGCCTGGTCATCGTCTTCATCATCATCGTGGCCATCGCTCCCGGCCTGTTCACCAAGCAGGACCCGAACGCCTGCGATCTGGCGAACTCGCTGAGCCCGTCCGAGCCCGGACACCCCTTCGGCTTCGACCTGCAGGGCTGCGACGTGTATACCCGCGTGGTCTACGGCACCCGCACCTCCCTGTCCGTCGGCGTGCTCTCCACGCTGATGGTCGTGCTCATCGGCACCCTGATCGGCGCCATCGCCGGCTTCTGCGGCGGATGGATCGATGCGGTCCTGAGCCGCGTCACCGACATCTTCTTCGCCCTGCCGATGCTGCTCGGCGCCATCGTGGTCCTCCAGATGTTCAAGTCCTCCAAGTCCATCTGGAAGATCGTGCTCGTGCTGGCCCTCTTCGGCTGGGTGGGCGTCTGCCGCATCGCGCGAAGCGCCGTGCTCGAGGCCAAGAACCTCGAGTTCAACACGGCCTCCACGGCCCTCGGCTCCACCCCGATGCGCAACCTGTTCCGCCACATCCTGCCGAACTCGCTGGCCCCGATCATCGTGATCGGCACCACGTCGCTCGCCTCCTACATCGTGGCCGAGGCCACGCTGAGCTTCCTTGGCGTGGGCCTGCCCACCACCACCGTGAGCTGGGGCGGCGATATCTCCAGCGCCCAGACCAACCTGCAGACCGACCCGCTCGTGCTGTTCTACCCGTCCGCCGCACTGGCCATCACCGTGCTTGCGTTCATCATGATGGGCGACGCCGTCAAGGACGCCCTTGACCCGAAGAGCCGTACGGCCTGAGCAAGGGAGTAGAGGAAACATTATGACTGACAACTCCAAGGCACAGATGCTGGCCATGCAGAAGGAGCACGGCCCGCTGCTCGAGGTCAAGGACCTCGCCGTCGACTTCACCACGGACACCGGCAAGCCGGTGCACGCCGTGCGCAGCTCCTCCTTCACCGTCTACCCCGGCCAGTGGGTGGCCATCGTGGGTGAATCCGGCTCCGGCAAGTCCACCTCCGCCATGGCCGTGCTGGGCCTGCTGCCCGGAACCGGCCATGTGGTGGGCGGCTCCATCAAGCTCGACGGCGAGGAGATCGCCGGTGCCAAGCAGTCCGAGTTCGACAAGCTGCGCGGCACCAAGATGGGCCTCGTGCCCCAGGACCCGATGAGCAACCTCAACCCGGTGTGGCGCATCGGCACCCAGGTCAAGGAGGCCCTCAAGGCCAACAACATGGACGTGGCCCACGAGAAGCGTTCCGCCCTCGCCAAGGCCCTGGCCGGCGAGGACGCCGCCGTCGAGCTCAAGGGCAACGACGACGAGACCTTCCTCGGCTCCAAGGACCTGCCCGCCCTGATGGACGAGGCCAAGAAGGCCCTCACCGCCGCAGGCGTGTCCGGCGAGGCGTTCGACAAGGCCGTGGCCCGCTTCGAAAGCGAGTGGGTGCCGGGCTCCGAGACCCGCTGGCGTGTGGCCGACGACCTCATCAAGGCCGGCGTGGCCGACGATCAGGCCTGGTACCTGGCCAAGAAGTACGTGACCGGCTCCACCATGGAGGACCGCATCGCCGGCCTGCTCTCCGAGGCCGGTCTGCCGGACGCCGCGACCCGCGCCCGCCAGTTCCCGCACGAGTTCTCCGGTGGCATGCGCCAGCGCGCGCTCATCGCCATCGGCCTGGCCTGCCGCCCCGATCTGCTGATCGCCGACGAGCCGACCTCCGCCCTCGACGTGACCGTGCAGAAGAAGATCCTCGACCACCTGCACATGCTCACCGACTCGCTGGGCACCGCCGTGCTGTTCATCACCCACGACCTGGGTCTCGCCGCCGAGCGCGCCCAGCACATCGTGGTGATGTACAAGGGTCAGGTCGTCGAATCCGGCCCGAGCCTCGAGGTGCTCCAGCACCCGCAGCACCCGTACACCAAGCGACTGGTGGCCGCGGCCCCGTCCCTGGCCTCCCAGCGCATCATCTCCGCCAAGGAGCGCGGCGAGAACGCCGACGCCCTGCTGGATCACAAGGTGGCTGATGAGAACGAGCTCGAGAAGAGCGAGCACATCATCACCGTGGACCACCTGACCAAGGAGTTCAAGCTCCCGCGCAAGAAGGAGATGTTTAAGGCCGTCGACGACGTGTCCTTCTCCGTCAAGCGCGGCACCACGCTGGCCATCGTGGGCGAGTCCGGCTCCGGCAAGTCCACCGTGGCGAACATGGTGCTCCACTTGCTCGAGCCCACCTCCGGCAAGGTCTTCTACGAGGGCCGCGACACCTCCACGTTCAAGTCCAAGGACCTGCTGGACTTCCGCCGCCATGTGCAGCCGGTGTTCCAGAACCCGTACGGCTCGCTGGACCCGATGTACTCCATCTTCCGTTCCATCGAGGAGCCGCTGCGCATCCACAGGATCGGCGATTCCAAGTGGCGCGCCAACCGCGTCAAGGAGCTCCTTGACATGGTCGAGATGCCGCAGTCGGTCATGGGCCGCTACCCGAATGAGCTGTCCGGCGGCCAGCGCCAGCGCATCGCCATCGCGCGAGCCATGGCCCTCGACCCGGACGTCATTGTGTGCGATGAGGCCGTCTCCGCCCTCGACGTGCTGGTCCAGGATCAGGTGCTGCACCTGCTCAACGACCTGCAGGCCGAAAAGGGTCTGAGCTACCTGTTCATCACCCACGATCTGGCCGTGGTCCGCCAGATCGCCGACGAGGTCGTGGTGATGCAGCACGGCAAGCTCGTGGAGCACGCCACCACCGACGAGGTGTTCGACCACCCGCAGAAGCAGTACACGCGCGACCTGCTCGACGCCATCCCCGGCGGCAAGCTCCAGCTCGGCCTGGACTGATCACGCGATTAACACATAACGAGTGAGGCCTCTTCCCAGCAACGGGAAGAGGCCTCACTCCTGTTTTATGGCTCCCCTCTCCGAGGGGAGCTGTCAGCGAAGCTGACTGAGGGGAGTGACGGGGCTATTCCGTAGTGCTCCCCTCAGTCTCACTCCGTTCGACAGCTCCCCTCGGAGAGGGGAGCCTTTGCGTCCATGGCCGCTCACCATGTCTGCCGGCTTCACCTTTCCTGCATGTGTGTCGGTGTGAATGCCGGTTGTTATTACCCATATGGAAGGTTATGGCTGGGGTATGTGTTGCCGGACCGTAGGCTTGGCCGAACGGCCTTGAGTGTGTCCGGCAACACATGCCCCAGCCATAACCGGCCGCCTTCAGGAGTCACACGTCATACGTGATCGTCAGCGGGGCGTGGTCGGACCAGCGCATCTCGTACGTCGGCGCCTTGTCGATCACGAAGCCGCGCGCGGTCTCCGCCAGTTCCGGCGTCGCGAACTGGTAGTCGATCCTCCAGCCCACGTTGTTGTCGAACGCGCGTCCGCGCTGGCTCCACCAGGTGTACGGGCCCTGGATGTCCCCGGCCAGATCGCGCATCACATCCACGAACTCATACTCGTCCAGCCAGCGGTCCACATAGGCGCGCTCCTCGGGCAGGAAGCCCGCGTGCTTCTCGTTGGCCTTGGCGTTCCGGATATCCAGCGGCGTGTGCGCGATGTTGAAATCGCCGCACAGCACGGCCTGCCTGCCGCCATGGGCCGCCTCGTCGCGCAGCTGGCCCATACGCACCAGCATCGTGTCGAGGAAGCGGTACTTCTGCTCCATCTTCAGCGGATCGTCGGTGTTGCCGGCATGCACGTAGACGCACGCCACCGTGATCACATAGCCCTGCGGCGTGCGGACGTCGGTTTCGATCCAACGGCCGGAATCCACGTCCTCGGTGAGTCCCGGCAGACCATACCGTTGCTCGACCACCGGCAGGTCGCTGAGCAGGGCCACGCCGGCGCGCCCCTTCACACGGCAGACCTCATTGGTCAGCGTGAAATCCTCGGCCGAATCGATGGCGCCGGCCTGCGCGTATTCGAAGGCGAACTTGCCGAAGATCCTATCGACGTCCGGCTGGGGCGCGCGTACCTCCTGCATGCACCAGATGTTCGGCGTGTTCCTGCCGGCCCATGTGGTGATGCCCTTGCGGTCGGCCGCCCGCAATCCGTTGACGTTGGAAGTGGTAATGGTGATCATGCGGCCATAGTATGGTGGCCTCCCTACGAAACCCCGGCGCGAACGAGGCGTGCAATCAGCTTTCTCTAAGCATGGGTGCTAGTGTTAGCAAGGTTGCAACCGTCATACGAAATGAGGAATCATGGGACTGTTCGGATTCGGCAAGAAGAAGGCCAAGAAGGAAGCCGAAGAGGCAGCGGAGCCGATCGACGAGGATAAGGTGGCCGCCGAGGCCGCCAACGCCGCCGCCAAGGCCGAGAGCGCGGAGAGCGTGCTGGCCGAGCCGTCGAACGAATACGCCGGCCGCGGCGAGGAGCGCGGTCCGTGGGACGTCGACGACGAGGACGTGCCCGACTACGACGACTACCTGGATCTCGGCGCCTACTATCTTCCGTTCCTGCGCGGCATCGAACTGCGCATCAAGGCCAACCGCGCCACCCAGCAGATCCTGGGCTCCACCATCACCTACGGCGCCTCCAGCCTGGAGATCGAGGCCTTCGCCGCCCCCAAGACCATGGGCCTGTGGGACGACGTGCGCGCCGACCTTCTGGAAGCCAACAAGGCCGCCTCCGAGGCCGAGGGCGTGTTCGGCACCGAGCTCAAGCTGCCGGTGAACGTCAAGGGCGGCAAGACCGTCGAGACCCGCATCGTGGGCGTGGACGGCCCGCGCTGGATGCTGCGCGGCATCTTCTCCGGCAAGGCCGCCACCGATCCGGACAGCCCGGAGACCGAGGCCCTTAACAAGTTCTTCGCGGACATCGTGGTGGAGCGCGGCGAGGAGCCGCTGGCCCCGCGCGATCTCATCCCGATGCACCCGCCCGTCGCCCCGGCCGAGCGCAAGGCCGCCAAGGCCGCCGCCGAAGCGGAGGAGAACGGCAAGGAGCACTTCAAGGACATCCCGGACAACAAGCCGAAGGGCCCGCTGAGCCAGGACCAGACCACCGAGGTCAAGACCACCCTGTCCCGTGGCCCGATGTTCTCCGAGGTCCGCTAAGCGTCCATGGCAGACAAGGCAGACAAGAAACGCACCGGCCTGGGGGCGCTGGCGGATGCCGGCGAGGGGGACGACTTCTCGATTATCGACGCCATCGGCGGCCCCCGCGGCGTGGTGGAGTCCATGCTTCCGGGCGTCCTGTTCGTGGTCCTGTTCGTGGCCACGAACAACCTGAACCTCACCATCGGCGTCTCCGCCGTGCTCGCCATCGTGCAGGTGGTCGCGCGCCTCATCCAGCGCCAGTCGCTGATGGGCGCGCTCTCCGGCTTGGTGGCCGTGGGCATCTGCCTGATCTGGGCATGGAAAAGCCATGAGGCCCGCAACTATTACATGCTGGGCTTCCTGACCAACGCCATCTACGCCGTGCTGCTGTCCGTCACGCTGCTGATCCGCGTGCCCGGACTGGGTTTCGTGGTGGAGTTCATCCGTCAGATGCCCACCAAACGGTTCAAGGCGTGGTTCCACGATTGGATGGACGACGCCGAGCTCAAGCGCGCGTACATGATCGTCACCGCATTGTGGGTGGGCCTGTTCGGCCTGCGCCTGCTGGTGCAGGTGCCGCTGTACCTGACCGACCATGTGGCCGCGCTCGGCGTGGCCCGCCTGCTCATGGGCATCCCGTTCTGGGCGCTGGCGATCTGGGTGAGCTATCTCATCATCGCCACCCCGCTCCACCGTCACAAGGCCGTCTACCGAAAGGACAACGATGCAAGCTGAGGTCCGCATCGAACGATACGCCGACCAGGGCCGTTGCGTGGCCCATATCGACGGTCGCGTGGTGTTCGTCCGATTCGCCCTGCCCGGCGAACTCGACCGGATCGAACTCGATGAGCCGCACGACCGCGACGATCGGTTCTGGACCGGCGAGGTGGTCGAGGTCATCGAGCCGTCCGAGGATCGTGTGGCCCCGGCATGGCCGCTCGCCGGACCGCTCGCCATGGGCGGGGGAGTGGGCGGCGCCGATCTGGTGCACGTCTCGCTCGCCGGCCAGCTCAGGTGGAAGGCCGTCACCGTCTCCGAACAGATGAGCCGCCTCGGTCATATCGACGTGGCCGTGCCCATCGACCGCATGCCCGGCGACGAGGAGCTCGGCGGACTCAACTGGCGCACCCGCATCGAGATGATCGCCGACGAGGAGGGCCGTCCCTCCATGCGCCGGCGCGGCACCCACAACCGCGTGGCCATCGACACCATGCCGCTCGCCACCCGCACGCTGCTTGACGCGGCCGAACGCGAACACGTCTGGGACGGCGGTTACGAGCCCGGCTCGCAGATTCGCCTGTCCGTACCCGAACCGCGCGGTGATGCCGGAACCATGCAGGACAACTACGCCGTGCTCGTGGACGGCGAGCTGACCGCCGGCGAGCAGCTGCTCACCGAACAGGTGACCATCAACGGCACCACGTTCACCTACCAGGTGGACGCCAACGGCTTCTGGCAGGTGCATCGCCAGGCCCCCATCGCCCTGGGTACGCATGTGATCGGCCTGGTCAACGACCAACTGCAGGGAGCCGTGGCCCCCGTCATCTGGGACCTCTACTCGGGTTCGGGCCTGTTCACGCTGCCGTTGGCCACACTGACCGGCGAACGCACCCGCATGCTCAGCGTGGAGGGCGCGCGCGTGGCCGTCAAGAACGCCCAGCGCAACCTGCGCGCCATGAACCTCAACGACGTGGACGCCCGCGCCGGAGACGTCTCCCAGACGCTGTCCCATGTGCCGGCCCACCTGGCCAAGCCGGATGTGGTGGTCCTCGACCCGCCGCGCGCCGGCGCCCGTGCCAAGGTATGCCGCCAGATCGCCGCGGCCGGCGCCAAGTCCGTGGTGTACATCGCCTGCGATCCCACGTCCCTGGCCCGCGACACCGCCACCCTGATCGGTGAGGGCTACCAGCTCAAGGACATCCGCGCCTTCGACATCTATCCGATGACCCATCACGTCGAAACCGTCGCCCTATTCGTCCGCTGATCGCGCGCGATTACGTTGTGTATTGGGTCTGTCCTGAATCGGTTTCTTGCTCGGCTCCTCTCAGAGAGGGGAGCCGTCGGCAGAGCCGACCGAGGGGAGCCCGCCACCATTCGTGCCGATCGAGTCTGAGCGGAGACCGAACGTAACCGAAAGCGAACCCATGAAACCGCGCATCCCAACTCTGATCGCCGCCGCGGCCGCGGTAGCCGCCGTGCTGTCGCTGACGGCGTGCGCACCCGCCGGCCGCGCCGTCGGAGACACGCAGGATGAGATGCCCGCGGTCGCCCACGACTCGGTCCACATCACGGACGTCACCGTGGGGTTCGTGGGTTCCGAGGATCCGGCCGCGGACAAGCTCGCCATCGACGCCCTCTCCGAATCCGGCATGAACGTCTTCTATGCCTCGCTCGCCGGCCAGACCAGTCCCAAGGCCGATAAGACAGGGAAGGACGCCGACGAATCCGCCGGCTCGACCGGGGGAGCCTCGACCGGATCCAAGACGGAGCCGTCCGCGACGGTGGATTCCGCCGCCGTCACCGCCCAGCAGGGCGTAAACGACTTCGTGGCACGCGCGGTCAAACTCGTGGTGGTCAGCGGCATCACCGTGACCGACGCCAACGGCCAGGGCTGGGACGACGCCCTCGCCAACGCGCGCAACGCCGGCATTCCCGTGGTGCTGCTCAACCCCATCGCCGTGCCGGAGAACGACCTGCTCTACGCGGCCACCTTCGCCGTCAACGACCGCGACGCCGAGGCCGCCCCCATCAGTGACGCGGCCATGACCATCATCCGCGACGAACCCCACGACCGCACCCTCGCCGTCACCACCAACACCAGCAAGTAACATTTCTCGGCTCCCCTTGTCAGGACATTGCCGTGAAGCAAACGGCAGAGCCGTTTGTAGGCGATGTGTGAGGCGGCAGCCGAGCCGGTAGGCTGCGAACGGAGTTCGTCGTTGGTTGCAGGACGAGCTGTCGGCGAAGCCGACTGAGGGGTAGTCCGGCAGGATTCGTGCCAGTCTTGGTATGACGAAGACAGCACTATTTTTGGCTTCCAACCCCGACGTGAGCGACCCGCGGTAGGCTTAAGGCCATGAGCGCAACAGCAACCGTCACCATGCCCCACGTGCCCGAACAGGGTCTGACCGCCGCGGAGGCGGCCCAACGGGTCGCGGACGGGCGGTCGAACGCGGTGAAGACCTCCACGTCCCGTTCGTTGGCGGACATCGTGCGCGCCAACGTGTTCACCCTCTTCAACGGCATCATCTTCGCCGCCATGATGCTCGTGCTCATCACCGGTTCATGGAAGGACTCGGTGTTCGGCTTCGTCATCATCATCAACACCGGCATCGGCATCGTCACCGAGCTCAAGGCCAAACGCACGCTGGACAGGCTCTCCATCCTGGTCGCGTCCGACTTCCTGGTACGCCGCGACGGCGAGAATGTGGCCGTCCCGCATAGCGGCATCGTCATGGACGACCTGCTCTGGATCCGTTCGGGCGAACAGGTGCCCGCGGACGGTCTGATCGTGCGCACCTGGGGACTGGAACTGGACGAATCCATGCTCACCGGCGAATCACGCACCGTGCGCCACGGCGTGGGCGAACAGATCCGTTCCGGGGCCACCGCGGTCTCCGGCATGGCGCTGGTCAGGGTCAACGCGGTCGGCGCGCACTCGTACGCCGCCACGCTGACCGCGCAGGCCAAGGTCTACAAGAAGACCGTCTCCGACCTCAACAAGGGCATCAACACGATCCTGAAGTTCATGACCTTCCTCGTGGTGCCCCTGTGCGTGCTGCTCATCCTCTCTCAGATCCACACGGTGGGCGGCTGGCATGCGGCACTGGCCACTGGCGAATGGCGGCAGGCCGTGGTCTCCGCCGTGGCCGGCGTGGTGGGCATGATCCCCGAAGGCCTCGTGCTGCTGACCTCCCTGAACTTCGCGCTTGCCGCGATCAGGCTCGCCCGCAAGAACACGCTGGTCCAGGAACTTGAATCCGTGGAGACGCTGGCCCGCGTGGATGCGCTCAATCTTGATAAGACCGGTACCATCACCGACGGCGGCATCGCCTTCGACCGCATCATCCTGCTTGGCGGCGCAGGCCTTGGTGCCGGCGACGCGCACGCATCCGACAGTCAGTCCGACGAACGAATCGACGGCCGAATCGACAGCAGGCCGGACGCGGATGCGGAGTCCGGCAAGGTACCGGAATCCCTGCGCGCCGCCGCCCAGGCGCTGTACGATTGCTGCAACGAGGAACAGCCCAACGGCACCGGCCAGGCCGTGCTCGCCGGACTGGGGGAGCGGGGATATGCGCCCGGCGAGGTGATCTCGCGCGTGCCGTTCTCGTCCTCCCGCAAATGGAGTTCGGTCGCCAAATCGGACGGCATCTGGATCATGGGCGCGCCGGAAGTCATCCTGTCCGCACTCGACGGCGATTACGCGGATATCCTGCGTGAGGTCAACGCCTACGCCGACGACGGCAACCGCGTGCTCCTGCTCGCCCGAAGTGCGTCAGGCCAGCACTCGTCGCGCGGCGGACTGAGGAAAGGGGCCGAATCCGTTGACGAAACCGAGCAGGACTCGGCTCCCCTCCCTGAGAGGAGCCGTCGCCACGGGCGACTGAGGGGAGCGGTCGAAAAGGACGAATCCTCCGCCGACATCCCGCAACTCGACCCCACCGCCGCCCCGGTCGCCCTGGTCCTATGTGCCGAACGCATCCGCCCCGACGCCGAGGCCACCCTCGCGTGGTTCCGCGAACAGGGCGTGCGCTGCCGCGTCATCTCCGGCGACAACCCGGTCACGGTCGGCGCCATCGCGCGCAAGGTGAGGCTCACCGGCGACCGCGAACCCGTGGCGATGGACGCCCGCGAACTGCCGGACGACATCGACGAACTCGCACGGGTCCTCGAACACGTGGACGTGCTCGGCCGCGTGCTGCCCGACCAGAAGAAGGCCATCGTCCAGGCCCTGCATGCGCGGCATCACGTGGTGGCCATGACCGGCGATGGCGTCAACGACGCGCTGGCCTTGAAGGAGGCCGACCTCGGCATCGCGATGGGCAACGCCGCGCCCGCCACCAAGGCCGTGGCGCAGGTGATGCTCGTCGACTCGAAGTTCTCCCATCTGCCGGACGTGGTGGCCCGGGGCCGTCAGGTCATGGCCAACATGGAGCGCGTGGCCAGCCTGTTCCTCGTCAAGACCGTGTATTCCGCGCTCATCTCGCTCGGCGTGGTCCTGACGCAGATTCCGTACCCGTACCTGCCCCGGCACATCACGTACATCGGCGCGCTCACCATCGGCATGCCCGCGTTCATCCTGGCGCTCGCGCCGAACACGCGGCGCTACATCCCCGGCTTCCTCAAGCGCGTGGTGAGTTTCGCGTTGCCCGGCGGCGTGGCCACCGCGCTTTCCGTGCTGCTGGCCGCCTGGTTCCTGCCCGGCATCATGGGTTGGAATGTGGTCGATTCCCCGGCCGACCTGTCCGCCCTGCGCGCCACCAGCGCCATCATCCTGTTCGTGATGGGCGTGTTCGTGCTCGCCCGTGTGGCCCGCCCCCTCAACGGCTGGCGCGGCGCGTTGGTCGCCGTATTCGCGGCGGCCGGCGTGATCGGCATGTTCATCCCGTTCGTGGCCCGGTTCTTCGCGCTGATCCTGCCCACCGGGACCATGCTCGTCGCCACGCTCATCGCACTCGCCGGCTCGGCCGCGATCTTCGCGCTGTGCCTGTGGCTCGTGCCATTGGCCGGCCGCGTGGTGTCGCGCCTCCTACGTCAATAAGGCGTCGATATCTGACTATTGTGGCTCCCCTCTCTGAGGGGATCTGGCGGCGTAGCCGACTGAGGGGAGTCCTTCGAGCATGGCTTCCTCCGCCTTCCTCCTACTGGTGGTCTTCCCCGAAGTCAGCCGAAACGGGCCGCGTATTGTCTCACGTTTCAAGCCGACACGCCAGAGGCAAAGTAACGTACCCGTACCATTTGAAGCGGATAATCAACGGCATCAACAGCCGATTCATGATTTCGGAGGAAGCATGTCCTTACGCGACGATCAACTGGCCACCCTCACCGCGGCCGGCAAGGACTTCGATTACTACAACATCGCCGATCTCGACGGCATCGACCATCTGCCCTATTCGCTGAAGGTCCTCGTCGAGAACCTGGTACGCAACATCGACGGCGCGAACATCACCGACGAGCACGTCAAGGCGCTGCTCGGCTGGGATCCCGCCGCACAGCCGAGCCATGAGATCCAGTTCACCCCGAGTCGCGTGGTCATGCAGGACTTCACCGGCGTGCCGTGCATCGTGGACCTCGCCACCATGCGCGACGCGGTCAAGGACCTCGGCGGCGACCCGGAGGTCATCAACCCGCAGGTCCAGTCGGACATGGTCATCGACCATTCCGTGCAGATCGACAAGTACGGCATTGCGGACGCCGTCGAGCGCAACATGGACATCGAATACCAGCGCAACGGCGAACGTTACCAGTTCCTGCGCTGGGGCCAGCAGGCGTTCCGCAACTTCCGCGTGGTGCCGCCGGGAACCGGCATCATCCACCAGGTCAACATCGAGTACCTCGCCAAGGTCATCATGACCAAGGCGGGGGAGCGTGGCCGCCAACTCGCCTACCTCGACTCGTGCGTCGGCACCGACTCGCACACCACCACCGAAAACGGCCTCGGCGTGCTCGGCTGGGGCGTCGGCGGCATCGAGGCCGAGGCCGCCATGCTCGGCCAGCCCATCTCCATGCTCGTGCCGCGCGTGGTGGGCTTCAAGCTCACCGGCTCCATCCCCGAAGGCGTCACCGCCACGGACGTGGTCCTGACCATCACCGATATGCTGCGCAAGCACGGCGTGGTCGGCAAGTTCGTGGAGTTCTACGGCGAGGGCATCGCCTCCGTGCCGCTCGCCAACCGCGCCACCATCGGCAACATGAGCCCCGAATTCGGCTCCACCTGCGGCATCTTCCCGATCGACGACGTCACGCTCGACTACCTGCGCCTGACCGGCCGCTCCGATGAGCAGGTCGCCCTGGTCGAGGCCTACGCCAAGGCCAACAAGCTGTGGGGCGACGCCAAGGACCCGGACTACGTGGAGCCCGAATACTCCGAATACATGGAGCTTGACCTCGGGACCGTGGTGCCGTCCATCGCCGGCCCGAAGCGCCCGCAGGACCGCATCGTCCTGTCCGAATCCAAGAAGACGTTCGAGGACACGCTGCCCGCCTACGAGACCGAGAAGACCGTCAAGGAACCAGTGGCCGTGTCCACCGACTTCCGCGGCGACTTCGACCTGACCAACGGCGACGTGGCCATCGCCTCGATCACCTCCTGCACCAACACCTCCAACCCGTCCGTCATGATCGCCGCCGGCCTCATCGCCCGCAACGCGCACGCCAAGGGCCTTAAGCCCAAGCCGTGGGTCAAGACCTCGCTGGCACCGGGCTCCCAGGTGGTGGCCGACTACCTCAAGGCCGCCGGCCTCCAGGACGACCTTGACGCGCTCGGCTACCAGCTCGTCGGCTTCGGCTGCGCCACCTGCATCGGCAACTCCGGCCCGCTGCTGCCGGAGATCAGCGAGGCCATCAACGCCAACGACCTGACCGTCACCGCCGTGCTGAGCGGCAACCGCAACTTCGAGGGCCGCATCAGCCCGGACGTCAAGATGAACTACCTGGCCTCTCCGCCGCTCGTCATCGCCTACGCGCTCGCCGGCACCATGGACTTCGACTTCGAAACCCAGCCGTTGGGGAAGGACCAGGACGGCAATGACGTCTACCTCAAGGACATCTGGCCCACCAACGAGGAGGTCGCCGCCGTGGTGGACGGCACCGTCAGCCGCGAGATGTTCCTCAAGGACTACGCCTCCGTGTTCGAGGGTGACCGCCGCTGGAAGGGCCTCGACGTGCCCGAAGGTGAGCTGTTCGCCTGGAACCCGAAGTCCACGTACGTGCGCAAGCAGACGTTCTTCGACGGCATGAAGGCCACGCCGGACCCCGTCGCGGACATCCACGGCGCCCGCGTGCTCGCCCTGCTGGGCGACTCCGTGACCACCGACCACATCTCCCCGGCGGGCGCGTTCAAGGCGTCCAGCCCGGCCGGCAAGTACCTGACCGAACGCGGCGTGGAACCGAAGAACTTCAACTCCTACGGCTCCCGCCGAGGCAACCATGAGGTCATGGTGCGCGGCACGTTCGGCAACATCCGCCTGCGCAACCAGCTGCTCGCCTCCACCGGCAACGAGGTCACGCCCGGCGGCTTCACCTACGACTTCACCACCGGCAAACCGTCCACGATCTTCGACGCCTCCCTGAACTACAAGGCCGCGGGCACGCCGCTCGTGGTGCTTGCCGGCAAGGAATACGGCACCGGCTCCTCGCGCGACTGGGCCGCCAAGGGCACGGTCATGCTCGGCGTCAAGGCCGTCATCACCGAGAGCTTCGAGCGCATCCACCGCTCCAACCTCATCGGCATGGGCGTGCTGCCGCTGCAGTTCCCCGAAGGCGAGTCCTACACGTCCCTGGGCCTCGACGGCACCGAGACCTACGACATCGCCGGCGTGGAGGAGCTCAACAACGGCGTGACCCCGAAGACGGTCCACGTCACCGCCACGCACGCGGACGGCTCCAAGACCGAGTTCGACGCGGTGGTCCGCATCGACACCCCCGGCGAGGCCGACTACTACCGCAATGGCGGCATCCTCCAGTACGTCCTGCGCAACCTCATGAAGTAGGTTCCTTTCGAGGTTGAGACCGCACGAAGGCCGGTATCCGATTTGATTCGGGTGCCGGCCCTCGCCGTATTTGCGGAGCATTTGCCATGGCTCTGGTAAAACCAAAACCGGCAGGGCCCCATCCTCGGGCTCCCCTTGTCAGGACATTGCCGTGAAGCAAACAGCAGAGCTGTTTGTAGGCAATGTGCGAGGCGACAGCCGAGCCAATAGGACGCGAACGGAGTTCGTCGTTGGTTGCAGGACGAGCTGGCGGCGTAGCCGACTGAGGGGTAGTTATACATAAGGATGCATTCCATTATTGGCATGAAACAACGTATTCCGTAACAGAATCGGTATGTAATTCCGTTTTCCGACACTCCGGCGTAACATTTCCAGCGATTTCGCAACATAGTCGCACTACAGTAGGAAATCGTTGGTTGGCCCGCAATGACGGGGCCGACGCAACTGTTCCAGCAACGACGCAAAGGAGTATGCGGTATGCAACCAATCAAGGCCATTCAGTACGGCTGCGGCAAGATGTCCAAGTACACGATCCGTTACATGCAGGAGAAGGGCATCCAGATCGTCGGTGCCATCGACGTGAACCCTGCGGTCGTGGGCATGGACGCCGGCGAATGGGCCGGCATCGGCCCGATCAACGTGCCGATCCGCTCCGACGCCGAGGCCGTGCTGGACGAGTGCGACGCGGACATCGCGGTCGTCACGCTCTTCAGCTTCGAGGACGAGATCGCCAAGATGTGCGAGCAGTGTCTGTCCCGCGGCATCAGCGTGATCACCACCTGCGAGGAATGCATCTACCCGTGGACCACCAGCCCCGCCGTCACCAACCGTCTGGACCGCATCGCCAAGGAGACCGGCGCCACCATGCTCGGCTCCGGCATGCAGGACATCTTCTGGGTGAACATGGTGGCGCAGGTGGCCGCCGGCTGCCACACCATCAAGAAGATCACCGGCGCGGTGAGCTACAACGTCGAGGACTACGGCCTGGCGCTCGCCAAGGCGCACGGCTGCGGCCTGACCCCGGAGGAGTTCGAGGCCGAACTGGCCCACCCGGAGACCGTGGTGCCGTCCTACGTGTGGAACTCCAACGAGTCCCTGGCGCAGAAGCTCGGCCTGACCATCCGTTCCCAGAGCCAGAAGTCCGTGCCCTACATCCTGGACGAGGACGTCTACTCCGCCACGATGGGCGAGACGATCCCGGCCGGCAAGTGCGTGGGCATGTCCGCCGTGGTGACCACGGAGACCAACCAGGGCATCACGCTGGAAACCGCCTGCATCGGCAAGGTCTACGGCCCGGACGACGGCGACATGTGCGACTGGACCATCGCCGGCGAGCCCGACGTGGAATTCCACGTGGTCAAGCCCGCCACCGTGGAGCACACCTGCGCCACCATCGTCAACCGCATCCCGGACGTGCTCAACGCCCCCGCCGGCTACGTGACCGCCGACCAGCTCGACGAGATCTCCTACCTCACCTACCCCGCCTCCCTCTACGTGGCGTGATTGTGCTGGGCCGATAACCCGGTGGGTTCGGACGCCTGTTCGAGCCCACCGAAAACCCACACTGAGATAGTCTCATTTTTATGATGACGATATGGATGGCAGGGGAACATGATTCCTCGTCCATATCGGCATCATTGTGCGTCATAACGCCAACCGTGGCGCAAGATGGAGCCACATAAGCCGTACCGCGCACGGGTTCCCGTACGCCGTGGCTACGGTTGCCTCCATGAACGTCATTGCATCTTCATTCGAATCGAATCCGATCTTTCAATCCGACTACGAAACGCCTTCCGCGGGTGGCGCATCCATCCCATCCCTGTCCATGAAGGACAATCTTGCCCGGCAAAAGTCCGCAATGCTGTCGCGTTGCTCGGAGGCGGCCCGGCGATGCGGCCGGACATTGCTGTTCGGCATGACCACATCGCTGATTCTCCAATCCGTACCCGTCCCGTCGGAGTGTGGCATCAATGCCGATGATTTGCATGTCACTTCCAGCAGCAAGGGTCGCCGGATACGGGTCAATCATTCGGACCTGCGGGCGCATGCATGGAAACCGTTGCCTTCCGCCAGCAATGTGCGTATCGGATCTCGCGTATATGCGCTTGAGCTGACGCATACGTGGGCTCAGCTCGCCCCGTACCTGACATTGGAATCACTGATTGTGCTCGGCGATTCGATACTGCACGCCATCACGAACCAACCGGCATTGGCCCGCGGCCGCGATGCGTCGGAGATCAGGCGCGATTTCGTCGAGACCGTTACCGGGCTGCCGCCGTTCAAGGGAAAACCCCGATGTATGCGGGTGATGACGATCCTTGAGGAACGTGCGGCGTCTCCCAAGGAGAGCGAAAGCAGACTCATCCTATTGCGGCATGGCATTCCGATGCCGCGTACGGGATATGCGGTTCCCGATGCGCGGTTCGCCTCGGGCGCGGCGATGACGCTTGATCTGGCTTGGCCGCAATATCGCATCGGTGTCGAATACGATGGCGACCAGCATCGTACCGACAAGATGCAGTGGAGACGCGATCAGGAGAAACGGGAGTGGCTGCGCAACCGTGGATGGGTCGTCATCACACTCACCGGAGCCAACCTCGCCGATGAGGTGTCCAAGGCGGAATACGCTTTCAACGTTGCGCGACATCTGACTCTGGCCGGGGCACGGTTCGTCTTTTCGGTCGTCCCCATGCCCCTGGAAAAGGCGATAGGGCGTTGCCGCGAATCCGAGGAAGCCGAATCGGTGATGGCCGGGGGATAGGAGCGCCTTGCTCCGTGGACGACGCTGGGGCATCCGCCGTAATTCCGGCTTAATGCGGCTCGTGTTCTGCCCCGATGAGGGGATTGCGTCGATTCGTGGGGTGTCGTGGCACGATATCCTGCCCCGGCGGAGGTTTTTCTCGGCAATATGACATGGCGGGGCAGCAGCATTGCCACGCGGGGCTGTTTCGGAGCGAAAAGACTCCGTCGGGGCAATTGGCAGATTCGGATAAACCGCGTCATTCCAACGTTTTTCGAGAATCCGGCGAATACCCTCTCATTAGGGCGCTGCCCCGCGGATTGAATTATGGGCGAAAAACGTCCGCTGGGGCAGCCGGCAATGTCTTTTTCCGTGGACGGAGGCCCGAACATAGTGTTTCTGTCCGACCGTTGGCAATTGAGCGGGGCTTCCGAGGGCCTTCGAGTGAGTGTGCTCTGTGCCGGGGCATTGCCGCCGTACGGGGAACTTCGCGTGATATGCCGATGTCGGGTGCTGATGCTCATAATTGAGCATCATGACTTCACGTACTACGAATATCGCAGCACAATCAATTCAAACCTACGATTCCATTACCATTCGCACGTTGCGTCGCAGTGATTATCCGGCGCTTGTCGAATTGGTGCGGCACGCCTGGTACGCCGATGAGAGCGACCGGGCCGGCAGACTCGGCGCGCAGGCGGACTGGGAATACTGTCTGTCCCGCGCCACTACCGCATTCGTGGCGGAAGCGGACGGCGAACCGGTGGGCATGATTCTCGGGCGCGTGGACGCTCGAGATACCCGCGGCCCATGGAACGCGCACTACCGCCGGTACCTGAGCCTGCTGCCGCAGCAGCTCCTGTCCGCCGACGGGCGTGAGAACGTGGCCTATCTGCTGGGCATCCATGCCATCGAACGTCGTCTCATCCGTATGTCCGGCCATCGGCTGCCCGCCGAAGTGGTCCTGTTCGTCACCGCCCCGCAGACCCGCGGGCTCGGCCTTGGCGCGCGCCTGTTCGACACCCTGCTGCAATCCTTCCGCGAACAGGGCATCCATGACTACTTCCTGTTCACCGACACCACCTGCAACTTCGGCTTCTACGAGCATCGCGGACTCACCCGCGCGGCCGAAATCACGCGCCGCCGGAACAACGCGGCCCCTGGCGAGCCGAACACCGAATCCTTCTATCTCTACGAAGGCCGGGCATAACTGGCCCGGCCAATCCAATCCGAGATCGACCGCTCCGGCTCCCCTCTTCTGAAGAGAACTGCCGCTGAAAGCGACTGAGGGGAGCCCAAGACGAGTCCTTTCCGTGCCTTCACCCGCCGCACCCGGCATGCCGCACCGAACGCTGGTAGGCTGGAGAAGCCGGGGCGAGGACGAACGGACGAGCAAGACACCCGGCGACGAAGGGGCGATCAATATGGCGATCAAAGCGAACGAACTGCCGCTGGGGAAGGTGTTCACCCCCGATTTCCGGTTCACCATCCCGTCCTTCCAGCGGGCGTACATCTGGAAGCCGGAGAACATCCTGCAACTGGTGGGCGATCTCAAGGACGCCTCAGCCACGCCCGGCACGCCGTACTTCCTCGGCTCGCTGATCCTGGTGCGCGAATCGGAGAACCGGTATATGGTCATCGACGGCCAGCAGCGTCTGGTCTCCCTGTCCATCATCATCGCCGTGCTGCGCGATCTGGAACAGGATCCGGACCTCATGCGCCAGCTCGACGCGCTGCTGGTCGAACCCGGCGACAAACTGCGCGGCATCATCAACGAACCCCGTCTCACCCTGCGCGAGCGTGACGCCGCGTTCTTCCGCGAGCACGTGCAGGAGGACAACCTCGAATCCGTGTTCGACATGAACGACGACGACCTGGCCACGGCGGCCCAGCGCAACATCGTCCACAACATCAAGAAGACATACGACGAGATCTCCAACTGGCGTCCGTCCGAGCGCCAGCGCTTCGCCCAATACCTGGTCAACGAGGTCACGCTCGTCATCGTCACCACGGACGACCTGGACGGCGCGCACCGCATCTTCGACGTGATGAACATGCGCGGTCTGCCGCTCACCCCGTCTGACGTGTTCAAGGCGCGTGCCACCTCCGGCCTCGCCGCGGCCGAACTCGACGCCTACGCCGCCCGCTGGGACGACATCGTGGACCCGCTCGGCGACGACCCGCAGACCATCGAGGAGTTCTTCTCATACCTGCATCTCATCCTCACCCATCAGCCCGCCACGGACAAGCTCATCGAGGACTTCCTGGCCGATGTGCTCCAGCCGTACCTCAACACCGGCACCACCGCCTCGTTCATCAACGACGTGCTGGCACCCTACGCCATGGCCTGGCGCATCATCGACCGTCCGGGCGAGACCATCCTGCCGCCTGAGGTGCGCCACGGTCTGGAGGCACTCAACGACTACCGCATCCACGAATGGAAGCCCGTGGCCATGTGGGCGCTGGTCCATTCGTACCGCGAACTCGGCAACCCGGACGTCTCGCCGTTCGTGCAGCGCGGCGCGCGCTCGGCCCGCCGCACCATGACGCTCGAGGCGCTCGGCGCGCACGACGGCCAGCGTCTGCTGGACATCCTCAAGGCCTTGGAACAAGTGACCGGCATCCGCACGCTGAACCGCACCGGCACGCTGGAACGCCGCGGTTTCGCGAACGCCGCCGTACGTGATCTGGACAAGGGCTACCTGGTGGAGCGCATCAACGGCCTGCGCGTGGGCGACGCCGATCGCGAGGGTGCGCTGGTCCGTCTCCACGGCGAGATGCAGGGCGACGGCGATCTGGTCCGTCTGCTGCTCATTCGCGCCAACGAACAGCTGGCCGGGGCCCCGCTGCCGCGCCCGCGACGGTTCAGTGCGCTGCCGATCATGCCGCTGGACATCGAACGCGCCGCATCGTTCGCCGATTGGACGCAGGACAACCACGATTTCTGGATGTACCGTCTCGGCAACATGGCGCTCGTCCAGGGACCCGGCGACCAGTTGGACAGGCTCGGCGAATACCTGCCCCGCCGCGACCGCATGCTGCTGCGCGCCGACTCCCAGCGCTTCCCCCTCACCAAGGAGCTCGAGCATTTCGACGCCTGCACGCCCACCATGCTGGAGCGGCGACAGGAGGAGACCATCCGGCTCATCGTCGAATACTGGGGCATCCGGTACGACG
This sequence comes from Bifidobacterium sp. SO4, assembly GCF_018555355.1. NCBI lineage: Bacteria > Bacillati > Actinomycetota > Actinomycetes > Bifidobacteriales > Bifidobacteriaceae > Bifidobacterium > Bifidobacterium sp. SO4. The sequence goes on along the minus strand of NZ_JAFEJP010000019.1, from coordinate 15,996 downwards.
CGAACAACAAGGACCTGACCGCGCAGCCGCTCGCCGAGCTGCAGCAGGGTACGTCCAAGGCCGCGCGGGGTTCTCGCCGCGTGACCATCCGCCAGGTGATCCAGGCCGGGCTCCTGACTCCGGGCGAGCGTCTGGTCTGGGACCGCCCGCGGAAGGGCGAACGCTGGTACGCCACCGTCACCGAGAACGGGCGGCTCCGTCTGGACGACGGCTCCGAATACCCCACGCCCACCGCCGCGGCCCGCGCCGCAGCCGGCGGACGCCGCGGCGGGGGACTGGACGTGTGGAAGCGCGTCTCCAACGGCCAGAAGCTCAGCGACATCTGGAAGCAGTTCCGCTTGAAGACCCAGTGACACGGAGCCATATCGTCTAGTCATCTGGCTCGGACTGATAACGACAACGGCTTCGTCCAACCGGAACCGGTTGCTTTTGGCTCACCGTCTCAGAGGAGCAGGCGACGAAGACGACGGAGGGCGGTCTCGGCGCCGTTACAGCCGCGCCGGCAGATCGGCCCGCTCCACGAGCCGTGCCATCTGCACGCGGCCCATACTGAGCCGATCCGCCGCCGAGGACAGGTGCGCCTTCGCGGTCCGCTCGGAAATGAACATCCGCGAGGCGATCTCCGCGTTCGTATAGCCTTCGGCGGCCAGCATCACCGCCTCGCGCTCACGTTCCGGCAACGAATCCAGCAGGGCGCGCGCCTCATCACGACGCATGCGCGATCGCGTCCGGCTCAATTCGTCGATGAGCTGACGCTGGCTCGCCGTGTTGAACTGCGGCGCGCCCTCCGTGACCCCGATGATGCGACGGATGATCTCGTCCGGCGCATCCGTTTTCGAAACGAATCCCTCGGCTCCCGCCTCGATGGCCCGTTCCACCGTGCCCGAAGGACTCAGCGAGGTCAGGATCAGCACATGCGGCGCATGGGGGAGCGCCCGCAACCGGTGCGTGGCCTCGATGCCGTCCACGCCCGGCATGGCGATGTCCATCAGCACCACGTCCGGCCGTTCCTCGGCCGCCCTGCGCACGCACGTCTCGCCGTCCGTGGACGTGGAGGCCACGACCAGCCTGCCGTTCGAATAGTCGGTGAGAATCAGGCTCATCGCCTGGCAGATCATCGGGTCGTCATCGATGACGCTGACGCGGATCGGCCCTGTAGTCCCGGCCTGCCCGCCAGGCCCCGCCGCATGGCCGGTGCCATGTCCGGAACCTGCGGAACGATCGTCGGAACCGGGCGCGGCTCCGCCTCCCACGGCCTGTGCCGTATCCTCCGTCTTTGATGCCTCGCGCTGCTCGCTCACGCTAGCCATCTTAGCCACGCCAGGGCAGTCTCACGTCCACATGGAACAGGTGCCGCTCGTCCACGCCGTACCGGCACTGGCCTCCCACCGACTGCGCGCGTGCGGCAAGCCCCGGCAGTCCGGCGCCATGCGTGGAGCCTGTCTGCGTCATCGGATTGCTGATATGCAGATGCACGCCCGCGGCCGGTCCCGCCGTGATCTCCAGGGACACCGGGGCTCCCGGCGCATGGCGGCGCGCGTTGGTCAGTCCCTCCTGCACGGCCCGGTACGCCACCTTGCCGATGGTTTCGTCCAGACCGCTCAGCTGCTGGATGTCGATCCATGTGTTGAGCTGCGTGCCGGAGTTGCGTGCGTCGGCGATGAGCGCATCCAACGATTCGCGTGTCAGCGAGGTGTCGTCGCTCGGAGCCAGCTGCTCCCACGCCTGCTGCGGGTTGCGCAGCATGTCGATGATCGCGTGCGCCTCGTCCAACGCGCCCGCCGACTGCCTGCGGATGTCCTCCGCCTTGCCGGCCAGCGCGCGGGCTTCGGGGGAGTCGCCCAGCTTGTCCGCCTCGGCCTTGAGCGCACTGGCGTTCAACGCCATCAGCGACAGCGAATGGGCGAGCGTGTCATGGGCCTCGGCGGCGATGGCGTCCGCCAGCTGCTGGTTGTTGAGGTCGGACTGCAGCGTGGCCGCATGGTCGGTGGCCGCGCTCGCCACCGCGTTCGCCGTGCGCAACCGGGCTCGCGAGCGGATATGCAGGCCGGTCAGGATGGCGATGGCCGCGGCCACCAGGGCCGTGACGACGGCCGTGATGATGATGGTCGGTTCCTGCGCCAGCATGACCATGGGCTCGCCCGTGGCCCCACCCGTATTCGGCTTGGCGAAGATGACATGCCAGATCGACGCCTCCGGCTGCTGCAGGGCATCGCGCACCTGCGACCACACCGTCACCAGCGTGCCCGCGATTGCCGAGCGCACGGCGACCTTCCGGTCCGAACGCCTGGCCAGCAACGCGGTCAGGCCCATCAGCACGATCAGCGAATCGAACGGGAAGACCGTCACCAGCGCGCAGGCGATCCAGAACGTCGGTTCCGGATATTCGGCCCGGGCCAACAGCAGGAAGCCGGACGGCAGCGCCACCAGCGAACACAGCACCATAAGCATGAAGCCCGCGGAGTTCTGCTCGAAGTTCTGCGCGAAAAACGAGGTCTGCGCCAGGCACATGAAGCTTGCCAACGGCACCATGACCGCCGTGCACCAGGATTGGGTCTTCACCGGCACATCGTCCATGTCCGCGGCCCTGCCACGGACCGTGTCGCCGTCAGTGCCGTCGCCGTCGCGGAACGTGCGGCCGTGCCGTCCGGCACCGCCGGGCGCGGGCATGGGGGAGCGTTGCGGATTCGTCATGCCTTCCACTGTATGGCGGCCCGCATCCGGGTGCTACTGGACATGCGGGCACGCTATGATGTCCGTCCCTGCCCGAAAGGGCAACGGGGAATGGCCGTTCGTCCACTGACGGTACGGTCCGCGATTCGGTAGCGTCACAAGGGACACCTGACATCGTCCCAAGCCCGTGCCGATTCCGTGACATGCGGCTGATCTCGGGGACCATCGAAGAAGGAAGAAGCCATGACAGCGCCAACCACCCAACAACCCGTTCAGCAGCCCCGGCAACAGCCCCAACCCACCCCGGCCAAAGCCAAGAAGCCGATATGGAAACGATGGTGGTTCTGGGTGATCGTCGTCGTCCTGCTCGCCGCCATCGGCAGCCAGATGGGTGGCACCTCCGGCCAGACCGACAGCCAGTCCGCGCAGAACACCACCAGCCAGAGTCCCAAGTCCGACGCCGAAGGCGACAAGTCCGCCACCGACAACGGTCAATCCAACACCGGCACCGACGCCGAAACCGGGCAGAACGACGCCCAGCAGACCCCGCAGGTTCCCGCCGACTACCAATCCGCCCTACGCCAGGCGAAGTCCTACTCCGACACCATGCACATGTCGAAGCAGGGCATCTACGACCAGCTCACCAGCGAGTACGGCGGCAAATTCTCCGCCGAGGCCGCCCAGTACGCCGTCGACAACGTCAAGGCCGACTGGAACGCGAACGCGCTGGCGAAGGCGAAGAGCTACCAGGAGACCATGGCCATGTCCCCCGAGGCGATCCGCGACCAGCTCACCAGCGAGTACGGCGAGAAGTTCACCGCCGAGGAAGCCGACTACGCCATCCAGCATCTCAACGACTGACCTATTGTGCTATCGGTTTCTCCCATATGAGAAGCCTCGAGATTGCCGGTATCGGCTTGTCCCGCAGCGAAATAACGGGCTCCACGTTTCCAGAAAGCATTCAGGAAACGTGGAGCCCGTTTTTCCGTGACTGCCCGAAAAGCTTCACGTACGGCTAAGACGGCGCTAGGAAACCGGCGGTTTCATAAGAGTCATGAACACCGCAACCGCAACGCCCGCTGCCGCGACATCGCAGCCCCTGGCCACGAACGGCCACGACAAGCTCCTTTCCACCGCACACCCCACCCCGGCGCCCGCCTCCACGATCAGCGGAGGTCCGGCCTCCGCCATCGCGGAGCGCGTCGGCCAGCCCCGCACCGTGGACGCGGACATCGTGATCCCCGTCTACAACGAACAGGAACAGCTCGCCGATTCCGTGCTCGCCCTCATGAACCACCTGTCCGCCAGCCAGATCGAAGGATGGGCCTACACCTGGCAGATCGTCATCGCGGACAATGCCAGCACGGACGACACCTGGTCCATCGCCTCCCGGCTCTCCGCCCAATACCCGGACCGCGTACGCGCCATCCGCATCGCCGCCAAGGGCCGCGGCCGCGCCTTGAAGCTCGCCTGGGGCGAATCGCAGGCCCGCACCGTGGCCTACATGGACGTGGACCTCTCCACGGACATCGCACAGACCGGCGTGCTCATCGGCTCCCTGCTCTACGGCGGCGCCGACGTGTCCTTTGGCTGCCGTCTGTTCGACGAATCGCAGGTCGTCCGCTCCGCCAAACGCGAATTCATCTCCCGCACCTACAACGGCATGCTGCGCGTACTGCTCGGCGCGGCCTTCCATGACGCGCAATGCGGATTCAAGGCCATGACCTCGGACGCCGCCCGCCACCTGCTGCCCTACATCCAGGACAACGAATGGTTCTTCGACACCGAAATGCTGCTGTTGGCCCAGGCCACCAACATGCGCATGTACGAATTCCCCGTCCACTGGATCGAGGATCCGGGCACCACCGTCAACATCCCGGACACGGTCAAGAAGGATTTGAAGGGCATGTGGCGCATGAACGGCACCCTGAACCGCATGCGCCTGGCCGCCGCGGCCTGAGACCCCGCCGGCACGAACAGCCTGAACAATCGAAAGGACATCGTCACCCCTTATGAGCACCGCAAGCATACCGACCTCGACCCCACGGGCCCGCGGCCGGTTCAGATTCCCCGCCTTCTCCTCCATGCCGGGCGGCCGGTTCGTGGACACGCACGCCGTGCGCACCGTCCGAGCCAACGTCGCCGAGCGCCGCACCGCGGTCGACTGGATCGGATTCGGCGGCATGATGGGCCTGACCGCCATCATCATGTTCGTCAACCTCACCGCCTCCGGATACGCCAACGAGTTCTACTCGGCCGCGGCCCAGGCAGGTTCCAAGGACTGGTGGGCGTTCCTGTGGGGATCGCTGGACTCCGGCAACGCCATCACCGTGGACAAGCCGCCGGCATCCATCTGGCTTATGGCCCTTTCCGTGCGCGTCTTCGGTCTGAGTTCCTTCGCGATCCTGCTGCCTGAGGCGCTGTGCGGCATGGCCAGCGTCTGGGTGCTCTACGCCACCATCCGACGCCAGTGGGGCAACTGGGCCGGCATCATCGCCGGACTCACCCTGGCCACCACGCCCGTGGCCGCCCTCATGTTCCGCTTCAACAACCCGGACGCCCTGCTCGTGCTCCTCATGACCAGTGCCACCGCCGCCGTGATGCGCTCGCTCGAATACCCGGACACCCGCGCCGGCAACCGCAAACGCACCCTATGGATGGCGCTCGCCGGCGTATGCATCGGTTTCGGCTTCCTGACCAAGCAGATGCAGGTGTTCCTGGTGGTCCCCGGATTCGCGCTCGCCTTCCTCGTGGCCTCGCCCACCAAGTTCCTCCGCCGTATCGTGGACGGACTCGTCGCCGTGCTCGCGCTGGTCGTCTCCGCCGGCTGGTGGGTCGCCCTGACGGTCATCGTGCCCTCCGGCTCCCGCCCCTACATCGGCGGCTCCCAGACCGACTCCTTCCTCGAACTGACGTTCAGCTACAACGGCCTCGGCCGCATCACCGGCAACGAGGACGGCGCCGTGGTGCCCGGCGGCTCGGGCGGCGGCAACGGCGGCGGCATGTGGGGGCAGACTGGCATCAGCCGACTGTTCGACGGCGAGTACGGCGGCCAGATCGCCTGGCTCGCGCCGCTGGCCTTCGCCGGCATCGTCATCGGACTCATCGTGGCCCGTCACAGCCGCCGCACCGACCTGCGCCGCACCAGTGTGCTCGCCTGGGGCTCCTGGCTCGTGGTCACCTGGCTCACGTTCAGCTTCATGGCCGGCATCTTCCACCAGTACTACACCGTGGCGCTCGCCCCCGCAGTGGCCGCGCTCGTGGCCATCGCCATCATGGGGCTGTGGTCCAAGAGGGATACGTTCTGGGCCCGTGCCGTTGCCGCGGCGCTGGTCTTCGTGAACACGTTCTGGGCCGTGGAGCTGCTCGGCCGGTCCACTTGGCTGCCGTGGCTCAAGGTGGCGGTGCTGTTCGTCGGATTCATAGCCGGACTGCTGCTCGCCTGCACGGCCGTGGCTGCGGTGCCGATGCGAGACTTCCGCTTCCTGCGCACCGCCGGCGTGAACCGCGTGGTCGGCGTCATGGGCGTGGTCGGCATCGTGATGGCCGCCGTGGCGCTGTACGCCGGGCCGCTTGCCTGGACCGCATACACCGTGTCCACCGGGCACACCGGTTCCATCGTCACGGCCGGCCCGAACGTCACCAGCTCCACCGGCATGGGCGGCGGCCCCGGCGGCGGCGGCATGGGTGGCGGCCCGAAGGGCCAGGGTGGTCCCGGAGGCATGGGCATGCCGGGACAGTCCGATGGCCAGTCTTCCGATGGTCCGTCCCAGTCCGATGGCCAATCCGACGGCAGACAGTCCGACGGTCAGACGCCGCCGAGCATGCCGGGCCAGTCCCAGCAGAACGGTTCGGACGGCGACGGTCAGTCCCAGTCCGACGGACAGTCGGATAGCCAGAGCGACAGCTCGGATGGTGATGGTCAGTCGGATGGCGATGGTTCGGGCTCCTCCTCCGATGACAGCCAGTCCGGCAGCCAATCGCAGCAGGGCCCCGGCGGCAACGGCGGCGGCATGGGCGGTGGTCTGCTCGGCGGCGGCACCGCCAGCAGTGAGATCGTCTCCATGCTCCAGAAGAACGCCGGCAAGTACCGTTGGGCCGCGGCCACCACCGGATCGCAGAACGCGGCCAGCTACCAGCTCGCCAGCGAGGAGGCGGTCATGGCCATCGGCGGATTCAACGGCTCCGATCCCGCGCCCACCCTGGAGCAGTTCAAGAGCTACGTCAAGCAGGGGCTCATCCACTACTACATCTCCGGTGGCGGCATGGGCGGCAACCAGATGGGCGGCTCGGACGCCGCCAGCGAGATCGCCTCCTGGGTGGCCGAGAACTTCGAGGCCCAGACCGTGGACGGCGTCACCATCTACGACCTGACCAAGTAGCCCAACCCGCTTCCCCTCACCGGTACGTCCGATGGGTGGGGGATCCCTCACCGCATGACAACGGCAGTCGCCCACCATCAGGCCGGCGACTGCCGTTGCCGTCGTTCGCTACGTCCGGCCTGCCTCGGCCCGTTCCCGATAAGAACCGGGCAAGTATCGAAGCACCTTCCGTTATCCGGCAAAAGTCCGACGATCGTCTCTGTCAAACGGCGTTTTACGCTCTTGGAAGATGCTTTCATGAAATCGTAAGCTTTGTTCCCTTAGTATGGTCGGGAACGAATCAAAGGAGCGATCATGACATTCGGTCAGCAGCCCCGCAATAACGGGCAATACAACCCGCAGTACAACACCCCCGACTACAACGCCGCGCAGCAGGCGGGATACGGCCAGCAGTACGCGCAGGCCGATTACGGCCAGTACGGCCAGCAGAACTACCAGTACGCCCCGCAGAACGCCGGCTACCAGTACGCGCCCGCCGGCGGCGGCACCGCCGCCATGGACACCACCATGGCCTACAACTACGAGCAGGCCCGCCGAGTCTCCGTGACCAAGGTCTACGGCGAGATGACCATCGGCCTGATCGTCACCGCCGTGGTGGCCGTGCTCGGCCAGATCACCGGCGCCTACTACGCCTTCCTCATGGCCACCGGCATGGTCGGCCTCGTCGGCCTGTGCATCGCGCAGGTGGCGCTCGCCGTGGTGCTCGGCATGCGCGTGACGAAGATGAAGTCCTCCACCGCCCGCGTGATGTTCTACGTCTACGCCGCGCTGATGGGCTTCACGCTGAGCTCCATTTTCATGGTCTACGACCTCGGCTCCATCGGCGTCGCGCTCGGCATCACCGCCGCGTTCTTCTTCGCGCTCACCATGTTCGGTCTGACCACCAAGTTCAACATGCTCAAGGCCGGCCCGATCCTCATGGTCGCGCTGTTGGTGCTCATCGTCTCCCAGCTCGTGCTCATGTTCCTGCCGGTGAGCGGCATGACCCGCATCGTGTGCGCCATCGGTCTGGTCATCTTCGCCGGCATGACCATCTACGACGCGCAGTCCACGCGCGCTCTGCTCACCGAGTACGAGTCGCACGGCCCGGAGATGGTCAAGAAGGTGTCCATCCTGTGCGCCCTCAACCTGTACCTCGACTTCGTGAACATGTTCCTGTACATCCTCCAGTTGCTCGGCAGCAGGGACTGACGATTGTCTGGCTCCCTTCTTTGATGGCTGAGCCGTAAAGCAAACAGTCCGGTGGACTGTTTGTAGGCGAAGTGAGCGGCTGTGCCGCGAAGGCTCCCTTCTTTGATGGGAGCTGTCAGCGAAGCTGGCTGAGGGGAGTTCCAGAGGTTGCCTTCGCGGCATCACGGTTTCTCAACGGGATTTGACAACGATGGCCCGACCACAATGTGGCCGGGCTTTTTCATGCCCGTCACACGGGCGGGTTAGGTTGGGACACCATGAGAAGACAAGAGTTCGTGGGGATGTTCTGCCTGCTGCTGACCGCACTGATCTGGGGATTCGCGTTCGTGGCGCAGGTCCAGGGCATGGATTCGATGTCGCCGCTGTTCTTCAACGCCACCCGATTCACGTTGGGCGCGGTTTCGCTGGTGCCGATCCTGCTGTGGCAGCGGGGGAGGAGTAGTGCGGAGCCGGCGGAACCGTCCGATGTTGCCGGTTCCGTCGCGAATGACCTGACTCCGGGCGATGCCGCCGGTGCCGCCCCACGATGGAAGGCATGGCTCGCCAATCCCATCGTCGTCTCCGTAGTCTGCGGCGTGGTCCTGTTCACCGCAAGCACCTTGCAGCAGTACGGCATCCTCTATGGCAAATCGGCCGGACGCGCCGGGTTCCTGACCGCCCTGTACATCGTGATGGTGCCCCTGCTGGCGTTCGTGTTCCTGCGCCGCCGCATCGGCGTACTGGTGGGGGTGGCCGTGGTGATGTCCATCGCAGGTTTCTACCTGCTGTGCATTACGGACGGATTCGGTTCGCTAGGACTTGCGGACATCCTGCTGGTGTTCACGGCCGTGCTGTTCGCCGCGCACATCCTCATCATCGACGAACTGGGCGCCAAGGTGGACGCCATCAAGCTCTCGTTCGGCCAGTTCTGCACCACCGCCGTGCTGAGCTGGGCGGGTTCGCTCATCGAGGGCTCGGTCGACTGGACGGGCGCCGCGCACTCGTGGATGCCGATCCTCTACGCCGGCATCGGCTCGGTGGGCATCGCCTACACACTGCAGGTGGTAGGCCAGCAGTGGGTGCCGCCCACCCGCGCCAGCCTTCTGATGAGCCTCGAATCGTTCTTCTCCGCGGTCGGTGGCGCGATCTTCCTCGGCGAGATCATGACCCCGCGCGGCTACGCAGGCTGCGCCCTCATCTTCATCGGCACCCTGCTCGCCCAGGCGCCGTCCAAGCTTCCGGAATTCCTGAAGCGGGATTGAAAAGGCTCTACTCAACCAGGATTGACCTGAATCCGATAGGACTACCCCTCAGTCGGCTATGCCGACAGCTCCCCTGACAAGGGGAGCCGAGCATAGGGCACATCAATCTTGGCTTAATAATGAAAAGGCCGACCATGAGGCCGGCCTTGCATATATGGAACTTGCGTATCAGTCCGAGGTCTTCGGCGCCTCGCCCACCTGGGGAGCGCCGTTGATGTCGCGATGGATGTTCTGCATCTGCACCTCGATATTCTGCAACGAACGCGCGCAGTCGAGCAGCGTCTGCGAATGCTCGCTGAGCTTGTTGTCCGGCAGGTCCGCCTTGTACCGTAGCGCATGTTCCAGGGACGCCCAGTAATCCATGGCGATGGTGCGGAACTGCACCTCCACCGGCGTGTAATGCGCGCCCGAGGAAAGGAACACCGGCACCGCGTAGATCACGTGCAGCGAACGATAGCCGTTCTGCTTGGGGTTCTTGATGTAGTCCTTGACACGCAGCACCTGAATGTCGGACTGCGAGGACAGGTAGTTGGACACGGAGTACACGTCGTCCCGGTAATTGCAGATCACGCGGATGCCGGCCACGTCGAACAGGTTGTCCTTGATGGCGTTCACCGTGACGGGCAGGCCCTTGCGTTCCAGCTTGCCGATGATGGAATTCACCGACTTCAGGCGGCGCTCCATGTGATGGATGGGATCGTGGCTGAACCGCACCTGGAACTCGTCATCGAGGATCTCCAGCTTGGTGCTGATCTCGTACATCGCGCCCTCATAGACCTGCATGATGTCGATGAACTCGGTGATGTCGTCTGCATTGAACCGTCCGCCCGGCAGATCCAGCATCTTCAGACGTGCGTTCATGTCGGCGGTGTTGAGTCGATTATGTCGGTCAAGTATCACGGCCACCAATAATACCCGGCCGGCGCAGGCGAACCTGAACGTCTCCGGACAATCTCCTCAAGATGTACGGACTCTGGCCACGGCGGCACGCGATTCACGGTATTGCTTCGGCGTCAGGCCGGTCTCGGCTTTGAAGACGGCGATGAAATGGCTGGGGGAGGAGAAGCCGAGCGATTCGCCGATATCATTGATGCCACGCTGCGTGTCGGTAAGCAGGAACTGCGCGTACTCCACCTTGGCGCGACGCATGAATTCGCCGATTCCCGTGCCGGTCTCCTTCTTGAATCGCGTGGACAGGTAGTACGGCGAATACCCCACCTCGGCGGCGAGCTTGCGGAGCGTGTACCGTTCGGTGGCGTGCATGCGAATCATTGATATGCAACGGTTGACGGTTTCCGAATACCGGTTGTCCTGTTTCATCTTCCATACGGCCCGTACGTAGTCGTCGTACATTGCCAGACCGATGGACTGCACCTCCACCGTGGTGTGCGCCGCTTCCACGCTCTGGATGTACGAGTCGGACATGCTGAACGAGATCTCCGAAGGCAGCCCGCCCTTGATCGCCGCACGTGAGCAGGTGGCGATCTGCACGATGATCATGTTCTTCGTCTGGCGCAGCGGGTCGCCGGCGCTCAGCTTGCCCACCGTGGGCACCATGGGGGCCATGCGGTTGCGATGGGCACGGTAGTTGATGTTGCCGTCCTCGATGTCCTTGAGCATGATCCGCTCGTATTCATACGAACCCTGATGGGTGCCCACCGCCTCCTGGCGGGCCTTCGCCGTTCGGCCTTCGTCGAATGGTTTGAGCTCTATGTCCTCAAAGCTGATGCGTTCGCCGCGGATGGCGAACACCATCAGCATCGCGTATTCCTCGAACCGCACCACGTTGACCGTTGGCAGGGAGGAACGCGCTTCGGTGATGAGCTCCAACGTCGAATCCGGCACATCGAGCAGGCGTGCGGCCTTGTTGAAATCGACCGTGGAGGTTTCCGAGATGAACGCCGGTCCCATCGCATAGATGCAGCGGTTGGATGGGTCCACGTGATTGTCCCTGGTGCCGCCGTCAGGATCGTCGTCCGTCCCGGCGGCTGCTTTGCTGTTGACGGCATCGTCGTTGGCGATGCCGTCAACGAGGCTGGCATCGGCGACGAGATTGGGGGCGGCGCTGTCCGTGAAACCCGATTCGGCATGGGTGCCGTGCCCGAGGCTTATCCGATTGCCGGGGAACGCGATCCAGAAGAGATTCAGCGGCGTCTCGATCAGCATGGGACGGTTCGATTGGGCGCAATGCGTCCGCGCCTGTTCCGCGCATCCCGTCGCGCGGAATGCCTCATCCCAGCACAGGGAACCGCAATTGGTGTATTCCAGACGCATGTCCGCGTCATACCGCCACAGGCTGATACCGGTGGCCGCGCAGAACACCTCCTCGAACCCCTGTGCCGCAGTGCCCATTGAAGCTCCTCGTCGTTGTGGGATAGCCGTCGACGTCAATGCGTCGACGGCCGATATCAGTTTTTCATGATACGTATCCTCCGTTTGCGATGCACCACAAAACCGGCGGTTGCATGAAAAACTGTCATGAATCATACGAATCCGACATTGTGCGGGCCGTAACGTGAAGGCAACGACGATTCAAGGAGGAATTGTTATGACGCAAGTCGCGGAAACGATGCCATCGGCGGCATCGAAACAGTCCATCGGCGAGTCCGAAGCGCCGGTCGCAGCACAAGGGGGCGGTATTCCTGCCGTCGGAACCGAGGTCACCTCAGGACGAGCCAAGCGCAAGGAGTACCCGTACGACGGCAAAACATTGTTCGGCATGGGCGTCAACGGCCTGGTGGGATACGCGAGCATCGCTCTGATGTCCTCGATCTTCATGACCTACCTGACCGATTACGCCGGCATCGGACCGTGGGGCGCCACGCTCGCCACCGTGGTGCTGTTCGTGGGACGCATCTTCGACGCCGTCAACGATCCGGTCGAGGGTTGGATCATGGACAGCGCCAAGGTCACCAGACATGGCAAATACCGCAAGTTCATCATCGCCAGCATCATCATCGTGACCGTCTCCTCGATCCTGCTGTACAACATCCCGGACGGGCTCGTGTCCAACCCGGTTCTGGTCGGCATCTGGGTGTTCTTCTTCTACTTCGCCTACGACGTGGGCTCCACGTTCGCCGCCTTCGTGCCGCTCGTGCAGTCCGTGACCAAGGACGATGAGCTGCGCGCCCGGTTCTTCACCGTCAACCGTCTGGTGAGCACCGCGGGCGCCCTGCCGGCCGGCATGATCATGACGTTCGCGCTCGCCCTCGGCCAGCAGATGGGCGGCATCAAGACCGCCATCGGCATCCTGGTGACCGTGATGGTGGTGGTGTTCGGCGCGATCTCCCTGATCGGCATCCTCATGATCAGGGAGGGCAACGTCTCCGACGAGGAGGTCGCCGAAGCCAACAACAGGCACACCGAACGCATCCGTTTCCATGACATCATCGCCATGGTCAAACTCAACCGTGCGATGGCCGTGCAGATCGTCTCCTCGCTGTTCTCCGGATTCATGTGGACCACCACCTCGGCGGTGGTGATGTACTACGTCAAATGGGCGTACAACGCCGACATGGCCACCGGCGTGGTGAACAACTCGCAGCTGGCGTTCCAGTCCCTGCTCCTGCAACTGGTTTCGCTGGGGCCGATCTTCCTGATGACCGGGTTCTCGCCGTTGCTGGTCCGGAAGATGGGCTCCAACCTCGCCGTGCAGCGACTGAGCCTGGCGCTGATGTCTCTCTTCAGCCTGATGCTGTTCGTCTGCGAACTGGCCGGGGTGCTGCGCACCAACTTCTGGGTACTGTTCATCATTCTGATGCTCATCAACTGCGCGTCCGGCTTCGGTTTCGTGCCCTCGATAGGCCTGTGGGCGGAATCCATCGACTACAACCGCTACATGGTGGGCAAGGAGATGGGCGCGCTCGTCACCGCGTTGCGCAGCCTGCTCGAGAAGGCGCAGAACGCACTTGCCGGCGGCATAGTGGGTGTGCTGCTCATCATGATCGGATACAACGTGGATTCCGAGACGGGCAATTACCTGGGCGACGTCTCCCAGCTGCCCGCCCTGCTCGACCGATTCACAATTCTCATGGGCGTGGTGCCTGCCGTCCTCGGGGCAATCGCGTTCATCATCTACCGATGGTGGCCGATCACGCCCGAGATTCGTGCCAGCATGCAGGCGAAGTTCGCCGCCGACGAGGCGTCCGCCAAGTCCTGAGCCGGGTTTTGTCGCCTTCGGGCGGTCTTCCGCGACGTATGCGGAAGACCGCCCTTGTCTGTATTGCGGAAAGATATCGAAAGTTGTGTCATTTGCGCTTGACGGTATGGACAACATCAATTTTTGATATAAAAAATGAAAACAGGACATCATCGTGTTCTTATGCTGAAGTCATCGACGGCGGTTCGCAGCAGAACCCGCCGCAATGACAACGACAACGCATCGGCACCATGGCGGTGCCGGGCAGACAAGGTGAGACACAATGACTACCACTACGGTGCGGGAAACCCTGGAACAGGCGTCCCCGGCCCCGAACCCCTCCCCGTCGGCGAACAGGGCTCCGGACAAACTCACGTTCGGCACGCTGCTGGCCTGGACCAGCCGCATCATCAGCACGTCGATGAACTACATCGTGCTCGGCTTCCTGACCATCTACTGCTCGGACATCCTGGGCCTCAACGTGGGCGTGGTCGGCACGCTGATGCTGGTCACCAAGATCTTTGACGCCGTGCTCAGCATCCCCATCGGCTACATCGTGGACCGCACCAACACCCGTTGGGGCCGCGGTCGCCCGTATGAGTGGGGTATTATCGGCGTGTGGGTGGCCACCATTCTGATGTTCGCCACGCCGAATGGCTGGGGTGACACCGTCAAGTACATCTGGGTGTTCGTCATGTACGTGATGAACCAGGGCGTGTTCGGCGCGTTCCTCGGCGCCGGCACCAACCCGTACATGGTGCGCGCCTTCAACAACGAGAAGCTGTACATCAAATTCGGCTCCTATGGCGGCCTGCTCTCCGCCATGGGCGCGCTGCTGGTCAACGTGCTTTTCCCGATCATGATGGCCAAGCTTGGCACCTCGCATCAGGGGTGGATCGTGATGATGCTCATCATCGGCGTGCCCGCCATGGTCATCGGCATCATGCGCTTCTTCTTCATCCCGGAGCGCTATGACGTGGACGTGACTACCGACAAGGTCGACGTCAAAGCCGTGCTCGACGTGCTCAAGGCCAACAAGTACATCTGGCCGGTCACCATCATGACCCTGATCAACGCGATGGTCGCGAACATGGGCATACAGGTCTACTACTACACGTACGTGGTCGGTAACGTCTCCCTCATGAGCGCGGCGACGGCCATCGGCGGCATCATGATGCCCGCCCTGCTCGTCATGCCGATGATTCTGAGGAAGCTGTCCATCAATCAGGCCTGCTTCTGGGGCTTCGTGATGTGCATTCTGGGGTATGCGACCAACTGGTTCGCCGGTGCCAACTTTGTGATGCTGATGTGCGCTGCCGTGTTCTTCGGTCTCGGACAGGTGCCGATCAACATGTTCGGTACGCTGATGGCCCTCGAATGCGCGGAATACAACGAATACATCGGCAAACCCCGCATGGAGGCCACACTTGGCGTAATCTCCGGCCTCGGCGGCACCATCGGCGGCGCGTTCGGTGCCTTCATCTTGGGCCAGCTGCTCAACCTCGGCGGGTACGTGAGCTCCGCGGGCAACAGCGCCGCACAGCCCGATTCCGCAATCCTGATGATCCGTCTGCTCTTCAGCTTCATCCCTGCCGCGCTGTACCTCATCGCCGCCCTCGCCTCGAAGCTGTACGGACTGGATAAGCGGCTGCCCGAGATTCGCAAGGCCAACGAGGAGCGTCGCGCCGCCGCCGAAGCCAGGCTTGCCGAGCCGCACGCCGGGGCCAAGGCCGCGGATACCCCAGTCGCCGACGAATCCGACGACGAACTCACCGCTCGGGAACTCGCACAGGTGGCCGCCAATCTCTCGTCCATTCCCGAAACCGAACAGGTGGCGGACGACGAACGGGTAACGGGCCCCAAGGAAGCCGCCGCACCCACGGAGACGGCCGCATGAATAGGACACGCAGGACCAGGAAGGAACAGACATGCTGAGCCAGGACTTCAACACTGATTGGCGATTTCGCGCCAAGACGACCGGTGACGGCCAACCCGGCGTATGGCGGGATGTGACCTTGCCCCACGATGCGATGCTGGACGCGCCGCGCCGCGCCGACTCGCCATCCGGCACCGGCAATGCCTTCTTCGACGGCGGCATCTACGAATACGCGAGGACGCTCCACGCGCCGGCCGCATGGCAAGGCAAGACGGTGGAACTCGAGTTCGAAGCCGTCTACCGCAACGCCACAGTGTGCGTCAACGGGCATCAGGCCGCGTGCCATGCCTACGGATACAGCCCATTCACCGTGGACATCACCGATCTACTCGTCTACGGGGATGGTCCGGAAGGCGACAACGAGATCACCGTGACCGCGGACAACTCCGCCACCCCGAACACCCGCTGGTACTCGGGTGGCGGCATCATCCGCCC
>NZ_JAFEJP010000018.1:0-62967 GCF_018555355.1 Bifidobacterium sp. SO4 | reverse complement strand
ACAGATTTGCGGCGGTCATGGCCCAGGTGAGACGCCCGGTCCCATTCCGAACCCGGAAGCTAAGGCCTGGCACGGCGATGGTACTGCACCCGACAGGGTGTGGGAGAGTAGCACACCGCCGCATTCATATTTCATGAAGCCCCTTGACGGAAACTCGCCAAGGGGCTTCCTTTGTTCCCCTTAAACACGACAAACACACGGGCCCACCCATCAATGCATCGGATGGACTACCCTTCAGTCCGCTCCGCGGCCAGCTCCCCTGACAAGGGGAGCCAAGATATAGGGATACACGCCCCAAGGGAGCATCGGAACGGGGATGTCTCCGGTCCTTTGAGTACAGGAACATTCCCTTTCTGGACCCAAAGGACCGCTAATAGGCCGATTCGCGGTCTTTTCAGTACAGAAGGCATGCGGTTCTGTACAGGAAAGACCGCGAAACAGATGAACGCTACCGACCCCGCCCCTTGCGATAGGCGAGGGGAGCCACTCCCAGCGTGGCGCGGAAGACGCGCGTGAAATAGTTCGCCGAATTGAACCCGCAACGTGCGGCCACTGCGGAAACCGACAGGTCGGTGGTCTTCAACAGTTCCGTGGCCGCCCGCAAACGAACGTCCGTGACGTAGTCGATGGGCGATTGATGCAGATAGTCACGGAAGATCGCGGAGCATGTACTCCGGCTTACGGCACCGGCGGCGGCAATCGTGTCCAGCGCCAACGGGCGGGCGTAACTCGCCTGTATGAAATCGACCATGGCGGTCAACGCGGTGAGACGGCTGCTGGTACGGCGATGCGTTGCGGATACGCGACGATCGTCCGATATGACTGTCGTGATTCCGTTCGCAATATCGCCCGATCCATCGTTGGGCGTGCGGGTCTCCATCATGCCGTTCAACGCCCGCGCGATGGAGTAGAACCCGCTCAGCACGGCCAGTGGCGCATCGTACCTGTCCTGCGCGGCCGCCATCGCGTCCAATGACTCCAGAACCGTATGGGCGTAACCATAACCGTCACTGCCATCGAGCAGTAGATACGGCGGCCTGTCCGCCCCGCCGACGGGCAGAATGAACCGCTCCAGCACGTCCTTGGTGGCGCCGACGCGCATCTGGTTCACCAGCACGCACAGGAACTCGCAATCCGTGCCGTCCTCCGAATACCCGTAATGCAGTCGCCTGGCATTGACGAAGATGCCTTGCCCCTCCTCGATGCGTACCCGCTCGCCGTCCACGAAATACGTCAGATGCCCACGTCGGGCGATGAGAAACTCCCAATCGTCATGCCAATGGCATTCCGCGCGCATGTGCGGGTATGAGGAGAGCCGTCCTTCGCGGATATACGAGAAGAACGTGGGATAGTCGTACCGGACTCGCTCCGAACCGTCAACCCGCAGCCGTGCCGGATCCGGTCCGGCGATCTCCTGCTGGATGTCGCTATTGCGTGCTGCCATGACTCATCGATTCCTTGAATACTTTGGCAAAGGAGTGTGTATGCCGCGTATGGCACTGCTGCCAATGTAGCAAATAATGCTAAAAACCGTGCTGATTCTGCTGTTTTCGTGTGTTTGTCCGTCCGATATTGCTGTGTAATGGATGACGGTTGCAAGCCATGCGCAACAAGGCAAACACGGACGGCAAAGACGGAAGGAGCCGATGATGGCCAGTGAACCAACTTTCCGCGATTTCGTCCGTCAGCTATGCCCACTGGCTCTGCCCATCGCGTTCCAGCAATTCGTGTTGGTCCTGTCCAACGCCTTCGACGTGTTCATGCTCGCCGCGGTCGATCAGAACGCCCTGTCCGCGGTATCCCTCGCCACGCAATTCCAATTCATCTTCGACCTGTTCCTCATGGCCTTCACCATCGGCTCCAGCACCCTCATCGCCCAATATTGGGGTAAGGGAGACGTCGGCGCCGTGCAGCAGGTCATCACATTCGTCATGCGGCATACGATCGCACTGTCGGCCGTGTTCGCCGTCCTTGCCGCCGCGATCCCGCATCTGCTGATGCGTATCACTACGAACGATAACGTACTCATCGACCTCGGCTCCCACTATCTTGCCGTCACGTCGCTCGCGTTCGTGCTGATCGGCGTCAGCCAGATCAACCTTTGTTTATTCAAGAACACCGGTCGTGCGCGGACCGGCACCATCATCAGCGCCGTCGGCGTCGCGCTGCACATCGTGGTCAGTGCCACGCTCCTGTTCGGCTGGTTTGGCATGTCACGGCTCGGCGTGACCGGCGTCGCGATCTCCACGGTCGTCTCCCGCGCAGTCGAATGCGCATGGTCCTGTTGGAAGGTTCGGCAGGATTCGAGGCGCCATAACGCTCCCGGCGTGCAATGGCGCGCGCTGCTCCCCGTGTCCGCACAATGCAAGGCCAAGGTCGAGACCACCGGAATCAATCGCACCGTCAATGCCAAAGCCGATCCTGCAAACGGCTCCGGCAACACCATCCCCGGCAATACCGGCCGCCGCACCACCCGGACGTCCATGTCCATCCTCGAACGCGACTACTGGCGGTACACCCTGCCCGTGCTCGGCAACGAGATCATCTGGGGCGGCGGATTCGCCACCTACACCGTCATCATGGGCCACCTCGGCACGGACGCCGTGGCCGCGAACTCGGTGGCGAACATTATCAAGGACCTGCTGGTCTGTCTGTGCGCCGGACTCGGCTCCGGCGGCGGCATCCTCCTCGGCGGCATCATGGGCCGCGGCGAACTCGCCCAGGCGCGCCATGTCGGCCGCTGGCTGTGCCGCAGCGCGTTGGCGCTCGGCGTGGCAATCGGCGCGGTGATCCTCATGATTCGCCCGCTGGTCCTACGCTGGTCGCTTCTGGATGCGCAGGCCAACGAGTACCTGTCCGGCATGCTGCTCGTCTGCGCCTACTACGTGGTCGGCAAGGCCCTCAATTCCATCACCGTGGGCGGCATCTTCCCGGCTGGCGGCGATTCTCGGTTCGGCATGGTGTGCGATGCGGTGACGATATGGGTCATCGTGATTCCGATGGGCATGCTCGCCGCATTCGTCTGGCAGCTGCCGGTCATGGCCGTGTACGTCATTCTCAACATCGACGAACTCCTTAAGATTCCCGCCGTCATCGTCCACTACCGCACCCACCGATGGCTGCGGAATGTGACGTGAGAATCCGACTGACACGCCGCTCACCCGAAAGACCTGAAGACACGAAAGAAAGGAACCATCATGCAGGAAACCATGCGCCAGCGCATCGCGGAAGGCAAGCTCTTCACCGACTATTGCGAAGGCCTGCCCGAGGACCGGCTCGCGGCCAAGCGCCGGATGAAGCGATTCAATGAGCTCGATCCGGCCGATACGCAGGGCCGGGCCGCACTCATCGCCGAAATCCTCGGCGCTCCGGCGAACGCCTGGATCGAACCGCCGTTCTACTTCTGCTACGGCACGAACATCACCATCGGCGACGGCACGTACATCAACGTCAACTGCTCGTTCATCGACGATGGCCGCATCACCATCGGCGAGCGGGTCATGTTCGGCCCGTCCGTGAACATCGCCACCGTCAGCCACCCCATCAACCCTGCCATGCGCGAGTTCATGTTCGCCGATCCGGTCACCATCGGCGACGACTGCTGGATCGGCGCGAACGTGACGATCTGCCCCGGCGTGACCATCGGTGAAGGCACGACGATCGGTGCGGGCTCGGTTGTCACGCACGACATCCCCGCGCACACCGTCGCGGTCGGCGTGCCCTGCCGCGTGCTGCGCGAGATCAGCGAAACGGACATGGCCGAATACCGCCCCGGCATGACCTTCGCCGATGACGAGCTGGTGCGCGAGACCAAGGCCGCATAAGCCTCGGCCGCGGTCTCCTTGATGCCGCAGGTAGTCGTTCCCGTGCGCAAAGGGGCACTCGGGACAGCAGTCCGCGACCGTTTCGTGATAGGAGATCGCTGCTTCTAGCACGAAACAATCTCCAGCACGGCGATTCACGACGGTTTGGGGCTAGAAGACATCTGCTTCTAGCCTCAAACAATCGCTGTGCGGTCTTTTGAGTTGAGAAGGGACGTGGTTCTGTACTCAAAAGACCGCTAGGAGAGTGATTTGCGGTCTTTTGGATACAGAAGGCATGTGGTTCTCTATCCAAAAGACCGCTTACCGTTCCAATACGTCCTTCCGACCAATCGTGCGCGGGAAACGACAGGTTGTGTAATGCGGCCCACCGCGGCCTCGCGAACCTGATTGAATCAGACTAGCGGCGAATCGCATGCGGCAGAGCGGCGCGGCGGATTCGCTGGAGAGATACGCAACCAGTACGCGAGTACGCGGCCCGGACGCATCCAACCAACCGGTGCGCGCCCGGTGCCCGGCAGACAGTGCAAGGAAGGACGAGACAGCGATGGAACTCGAAGAACTTTCGGTGGCCGAGAAGGCGGCGATGCTTTCCGGCGGCTCCGAATGGGACTCGCGCGGCAACGAACGCGCCGGCATCCCCAGCTTCGTGATGAGCGACGGCCCCCACGGCGTGCGCCGTCAGCTCGGCGAGGGCGACCATCTGGGCCTTGGCGCCTCCAAGCCCGCCACCTGCTTCCCGACCGCCGGCACCGTGGCCAACTCGTGGGATCCGGCGCTCGCCGAGGAGATGGGCGAGGCGCTGGGCAAGGAGGCGCACGATCTCGACGTGAACGTGCTGCTCGGACCGGGCCTCAACATCAAGCGCAACCCGCTGTGCGGCCGCAACTTCGAGTACTACTCCGAAGATCCGATCGTGGCGGGCCGCATGGCCGCCGGCCTCATCCGCGGCATCCAGTCCAACGGCGTGTCCGCCTGCCCCAAGCACTTCGCCGTCAACAGCCAGGAGCTACGCCGTCAGGCCTCCAATTCGGTGATTGACGAGCGCACGATGCGCGAGATCTACCTGACCGGCTTCGAGATCGCCGTGCGCGAGGCCGCGCCCCTGACCATCATGACCTCCTACAACGAGATCAACGGCGTCTACGCGCACGAGAACAAGCACCTGCTGCAGGACATCCTGCGCGACGAATGGGGCTTCGACGGCATGGTCGTCTCCGATTGGGGCGGCTCCAACTCCGCCGTGGCAGCGGTCAAGGCCGGCGGCTCCCTCGAAATGCCCAGCCCCGGATACACGTCCGTGCGTGAGCTCGAAGGCGCGGTCAAGGCCGGTACGCTCTCCGAGGCGGACCTGAGCGCCCGCGCCGCCGAGGTCGCCAAGATAGCCCGCCTGACCCGCACCGAAGGCGTGGGCCGCAACGACCTGCTCAAGGACGACATCGCCGCCGCGCACCATGCCGTGGCCCGCAAGGTGGCCGAAGGGTCGGCCGTGCTGCTCAAGAACGATGCCGTTGGTGGCGTTGCCGGCAACGGTACCGACGGCAGCGCGCCCGCCCTCCCGCTCAGGCCCGGCACCCGCGTGGCCGTGGTCGGCGACATGGCCAAAACCCCGCGATTCCAAGGCTCCGGCTCGTCCAAGGTGAACGCCACCCGCGAGGAGAACATCCTGGACGAGTTGCGGCACTCCGCCAAGGACGCCGAAACCGGCATCACCGTGACCGGCTACGCCCAGGGCTATGACCGTCAGGGCGCCGCCAACCAGCCCCTCATCGACGAAGCCGTGGCGCTCGCCGCCGCAAGCGAAACCGACGCCGTCATCGCCGTGGTCGGCCTCGACGAGCGCAGCGAATCCGAAGGCCTCGACCGCTCCACCATGGCCATCCCGCAGGTCCAGAACGACCTCGTGGACGCCCTGGCCGCCACCGGCAAGCCCGTCATCGTGGTGCTCGTGGCTGGCTCCCCGGTCGAACTGCCGTGGTTCGACGCCGTGGCCGCCGTGCTGTACGTCGGCCTGTCCGGCCAAGCCGGTGCCTCCGCCACCGTGCGCGCGCTGGCCGGTCAGGTCAACCCGTCCGGCCACCTGGCCGAAACCTGGCCTCTGCGCTACGACGACTGCCCGTCCTCCGGCTGGTACCCGGCCATCGGACGCGACGCCATCTACCGCGAGGGCCCGTTCGTCGGCTACCGCTACTACGAAACCGCCGGCGTGCCCGTCCGCTTCCCGTTCGGCTACGGCCTGTCCTACTCGACGTTCACGTACACCGGACTCACCGCCGACGAAACCGGCGTGCAGTTCACCGTCACCAACGATTCCGACGTGCCCGGCGCCACCGTCGCCCAGCTGTACGTCTCCGGACCCTCCCGGACGGAACTTGGCACAGGCGAGCCGACCGGCGGCGTGCTGCGCCCTGCCCGCGAGCTCAAGGGCTTCGTCAAGGTCGAACTGGACGCGCATGAGTCGAAGGCCGTGCGCATCGACTTCGACCGGTACACCTTCCGTCACTTCGACACCGAAACCGACCGCTGGGCCATCGAATCCGGCGTCTGGACGCTCGCCGTAGGCACGGATGCCGAACATCTGCCGCTCGTCACGCCGTTCGCCGTGGCCGGCGACGTGGACGCCGCTCCCGCCGACCCCGCGCTGGGCCACTACCTCGGCGGCGACGTCAAGCACGTGACCGACGCCGAAATGGCCGTGCTGTTCGGCCGCGAGGTCATCGCCCCCGGCAAGCCCACCGTGTTCGGTGTGAACGACCCGATCTCCAGCTGGGTCGATTCGCGCGGATTCGCGGCCCGGACCGTGGCCAAGACGCTCATCAGCCGCGAGGCCAAGACCCGCCAGAAGACCGGTGCTCCCGACCTCAACACGCTGTTCATCCTCAACATGCCGCCACGCGCCATGAGCAAGATGACCCAGGGCATGGTCGACTCGGCCATGGTGGACGCCATCGTCAAGATCGCCAATGGCCACACCTTCCGCGGACTCGGCGGACTCATCGCCGGATTCTTCCGCAACCAATCCGCCAACAAGCGCACCGCAAAGGAGCTCAACCATGACTGACACCGCGAACAAGGCCGCCGATGCGGCCGAAGGCAAGAAACTCGGCCCCATCCGCCAGTGGATCAAGGACCATCCCACCATCTGGGAGTTCATCCTGTTCAACGTGCTCTCGAACATCTCCACCATCTCCCGCTTCGTGGTCACGTGGATCGGCACCGCGGTGTTCGTGGCCGGACTGGGCCTGACCACGCCGTTCCACTTCCTCATCTTCAACTACCCGGAGTCCGGCAACGGCCTGGGCGGCTTCCTCACCTTCCTCTTCGCCGAGGTGATCGCCCAGGTGGTGAACTTCTTCGTGCAGATGAAGTGGGTGTTCAAGTCCGATTCCAGCTTCAGGGACGCCGCCTGGAAGTACGCGATCCTGGCCGTGGTGATCGTGGTGGTGAACCTCGTGCTGCCGGGCTACGTGACCGCGCTGTGCCAGGGCTGGGGCATGAACGCCGGCGTGGCCGGCACCATCGCCTCCGTGGTCAACACGCTGCTGGCCGTGGTGGTGAGCTACCCGCTGCTCAAGTTCTGGATCATGCCCAAGAACAAGTAGTAGGAGGCCGCATAACCCATATCTCAATTCTTCTGATTTCTTCTTCCTCTTCCCCAAGGTCCGGCCGGACGTCTCCCCGTGAGCGTCCGGCCGGACTTTTTCGTTCCCGCCCATGGCTCCCCTTGTCAGGGGAGCTGTCGGCGAAGCCGACTGAGGGGTAGTCTTGCGGAATTTCGATTATTGCCGGTTCGGTAAGGCTTTTCGATGAGGGGCCAGATCGGTTGAACCGGCAAATGTGAACAATGCCACATGCGGATGGGCGGGTCGTTCCGCGGGACTTCGCGGCGGTCTTGCGGAAACGGCGGAAAATCAACAAAAACACTACATCTAGTATTTGTGTACGCAACACGCCACTACCCATAGTGGCTTGATTGCGAATCGTACGGCTGTAATATGGCGTTCGCTTCATTGTTCTACGTCAAGGGGAGCCACCATGACCGTCACCGTGTTCACCAAGCCGCATTGCCCGCAGTGTGAGGCCACCAAGCGCCAGTTCACCAAGCTCGGTGTGCCGTTCGAGACCGTGGATCTCTCCGAGAACCCCTCCACGCTCGAGCAGCTCACGGCCGCCGGTTTCCGCCAGGCCCCGGTCGTCATCACGCCGGACAACTCCTGGAGCGGCTACCGTCCGGACCTCATCCGCGAAGTCGCCAAGCAGGCCGTCGCGGCCGCGACCGCTCCGGTCGCCGCGTGAGCCCGGACGTAACGGCAGTGCCCGCGCCTTCGTCTGATGGTGTGGTATCGGCCGTCGGTCGTGACGGTATGGTCGTTGCCGCCACGTCAGGGGATTCGCCAGACACCACGGCCGTCGCAACGCCCAGTGCCCCCGAATACGCGGCGCAGGGCGAGCCGATCGGCGCGCTGGTCTACTTCTCCTCGGCATCCGAGAACACCGCGCGATTCGTGGCCGGATGCAGACTGGGGGAGTGCGGCATCAACGTCTACCGTGTGCCGCTCAGACCTGCGGACCCGCCGCTCAACGTGCGCGAACCATACGTCATCATGGTGCCCACGTACGGCGGCGGCGTGATCAAGAAGGCCGTGCCGATCCAAGTCAAACGCTTCCTGAATGATCCCGCGAACCGGGCGTGGATACGCGGCGTCATCGCCTCCGGCAACACCAACTTCGGCGAGGCGTATTGCGCAGCCGGAGACGTCATCTCCGCCAAATGCCACGTGCCGTTCCTCTACAAGTACGAGCTCATGGGCACCCCGGAGGACACCGCCGCCGTACGCGACGGCCTCGTCCACTTCTTCACGTCCTGATTGGTTCTGGCGCTCCCCTCGGGGAGGGGCGCCAGAAAAACAAACGTGCCCCTGCACGGCAACCCGCTTACGACCCATCCACCAACTTCAAACCCCCGGATTATCATGACCGATTTCACCAACACCGGCCTGTCGCTGGACAACACCGCCGCAACCGCCGCCGAACGCACCAACGACCCGTCCCGCGACTACCACGCGCTCAACGCGATGCTCAACCTGTACGACGCGGACGGCAAGATCCAGTTCGACAAGGACAAGGCCGCCGAGCGCGCGTACGTCACCGAACACGTGGCCCCCAACACCGTGACCTTCGACTCCACCGCCGAGCGCCTGAACTACCTCATCGAGCACCAGTACTACAACCCCGCGGTGTTCGCCCGGTACTCCGCCGACTTCCTGGATAGCTTCTACGAGCACGCCGAATCCACCGGCTTCGAATTCGGCACGTTCCTCGGCGCCTTCAAGTTTTTCACCTCCTACGCGCTCAAGACCTTCGACGGCAAGCGCTATCTCGAGGACTTCCCGCAGCGCTGCGCCGCCGTGGCCCTCGAACTGGCCGCCGGCGACGAGCGGCAGGCGATCGCGTACGTGGACGAGATGCTCGCCGGCCGATTCCAGCCGGCCACGCCCACGTTCCTCAACCTCGGCAAGGCCCAGCGCGGCGAGCCGGTGAGCTGCTTCCTGGTGCGCATCGAAGACAACATGGAATCCATCTCCCGCGGCATCAACGCGGCCCTGCAGCTGTCCAAGCGCGGCGGCGGCGTTGCCCTGCTGCTGAGCAACCTGCGCGAGCTCGGCGCGCCCATCAAGCACATCGAGAACCAGTCCAGCGGCGTGATTCCGGTCATGAAGCTCCTGGAGGACTCCTTCTCCTACGCCAACCAGCTCGGCGCGCGTCAGGGCGCGGGTGCGGTCTACCTCAACGCCCATCACCCGGACATCCTGCGCTTCCTGGACACCAAGCGCGAGAACGCGGACGAGAAGATTCGCATCAAGTCCCTGGCTCTCGGCGTGGTGATCCCGGACATCACCTTCGAACTGGCCAAGCGCAAGGAGCAGATGGCCCTGTTCAGCCCGTACGACGTGGAGCGCGTCTACGGCAAGCCCTTCGCGGACATCTCCGTCACCGAACACTACGAGGAGATGCTGGCGGACGATCGCATCAAGAAGACCTATATCGACGCCCGCAAGTTCTTCACCACCATCGCCGAACTACAGTTCGAATCCGGCTACCCGTACATCGTGTTCGAGGACACGGTCAACCGCGCGAACCCCATCGAGGGTCGCGTGACCATGTCCAATCTGTGCTCCGAAATCCTGCAGGTGCAGGAGCCGAGCACCTACCACGAGGACCTGAGCTACGCGCATGTGGGCCGCGACGTGTCCTGCAACCTCGGCTCGCTGAACATCGCCAAGGCCATGGACGGCGGCCTGGCAGGCACCGTCGAGACCGCGATCCGCGCGCTCACCTCCGTGGCCGAGCATACGAGCATCAACGCCGTGCCCTCGATTCGCCGCGCCAACGAGGAGGGGCACGCCATCGGCCTCGGCCAGATGAACCTGCACGGTTTCCTGGCCCGCGAAGGCATCATGTACGGCTCCGAGGAGGGCCTTGACTTCACGGACATGTACTTCATGACCGTGGCCTACCATGCCTACCGCGCCTCGCACGAGCTCGCCGTGGAGCACGGCCAGGCGTTCAAGAGCTTCCCGACCTCCGCGTACGCCAAGCCGGCCGGCCAGGGCAACTACTTCGACAAGTACACCGACGGCCGCCGTTCGCTCGAGCCACGCACCGCCACGGTCCGCGAGCTGTTCGCCCGCTTCGGCGTCGCGATCCCCACGGTCGACGACTGGAAGGAACTGCAGGCCGCGATCATCCGCGACGGCATCTACAACCAGAACCTGCAGGCCGTGCCGCCCACCGGCTCCATCTCGTACATCAACCACTCCACGAGCTCGATCCACCCGATCGCCTCGATGATCGAGATCCGCAAGGAAGGCAAGATCGGCCGCGTCTACTACCCGGCCGCCTACATGACCAACGACAATCTGGAGTACTACAAGGACGCCTACGAGATCGGCTGGAAGGCCATCGTGGACACCTATGCCGAAGCCACCCAGCACGTCGACCAGGGCCTCTCCCTGACGCTGTTCTTCCCGGACACCGCCACCACGCGAGACCTCAACAAGGCCCAGATCTACGCCTGGCGCAAGGGCATCAAGACCCTCTACTACATCCGCATCCGCCAGCAGGCCCTGGAAGGCACCGAGGTGCAGGGCTGCGTCTCCTGCATGCTCTGAGGGTTGACGTGGCCGGGAATGGCATGCATTGCTCGAACACACTCAAGGCCGTTCGGCCAAGCCTACGGTCGCGCAACGCATACCATTCCCGGCCACTACGCATCGCAATTGTTGTCCACGCACGATTATCTATGACAGGCAAGCGGTGGGTTGAAGGACGTGTTGTCAGACCGTAAAGACTTGGCCAGAGCGGCCTGGAGCGTGTCGGACAACACGTCCTTCAACCCACCGCATCAACCGTAAAAAGGAACAAAACCATGGCACCGATTTCCATTCCGCGCAAGCCGCTCAAGCTCATCGACCGCGTCTCGGCCATCAACTGGAACCGTCTCGAGGATGAGAAGGACCTCGAGGTCTGGGACCGCCTCACCGGCAACTTCTGGCTGCCCGAGAAGGTCCCCGTCTCCAACGACATCCCCTCCTGGCAGCAGATGAGCGAGGAGGAGCACACGCTCACCATGCGCGTGTTCACCGGCCTGACACTGCTCGACACCATCCAGGGCACGGTCGGCGCCGTCTCCCTCATCCCGGACGCGCTCACCCCGCACGAGGAGGCCGTGTACACCAACATCGCGTTCATGGAGTCCGTGCACGCCAAGTCGTACTCGTCCATCTTCTCCACCCTGTGCTCCACCGAGCAGATCGACGCCGCCTTCGACTGGAGCGAGCGGAACGAGTTCCTGCAGAAGAAGGCCGAGATCGTGCTCGACTACTACGAGGGCGACAACCCGTACAAGCGCAAGGTGGCCTCCACCCTGCTCGAGTCGTTCCTGTTCTACTCCGGCTTCTACCTGCCGATGTACTTCTCCGCGCACGCCAAGCTCACCAACACGGCCGACGTGATTCGCCTCATCATCCGCGACGAGGCCGTGCACGGCTACTACATCGGCTACAAGTACCAGAAGGGCATCGCCCAGCTCACCGACGCCGAACGCGCCGACCTGCAGGACTACACCTACGACCTCCTGAACGAGCTGTACGACAACGAGGTGGGATACACCGAATCCCTGTACTCCGGCGTTGGCCTGGTCGAGGACGTTGAGAAGTTCCTGCACTACAACGCCAACAAGGCGCTCATGAACCTCGGCTACCCGGCCCTGTTCCCGGCCGAGATCTGCGACGTGAACCCCGCGATCCTGGCCGCCCTGAGCCCCAACGCCGACGAGAACCACGACTTCTTCTCCGGCTCCGGCTCCTCCTACGTGATGGGCAAGGCCGAGGAGACCGACGACGAGGACTGGGACTTCTGACGCCCGCCCGGCAACGGTAGTCGCTCGGTAATCGCCCGGCATTGTGCCGAAACACCATCCAACGGACTGTATGTTCGCGTCTCAACGAGGCCGGCGCGAACATACAGTCCGTTGAAGGCCGCAAATCAACGGTAAGTTCGCGCATCCATCGTTCAGACGCGAACATACAGTCCGTTCGGCCGGTCCTGGAGCTGCGTTTCCGGTCCGTCCGGTTCGTCCCGGTTCGTCCCGGTTCGCCGTCCGGCGCCAGCCCGTACTGGTCCGGCAACCGCCTGATGGGTCACTGGAGCATTCGTGCGGTTACGGTCGTTCGACTGTGCCTTAGCGTGACCGGAGCCCCGCCTACCGCGGAATCAGCACCGTGAGCACGAACCAGTGGTCCTCGGTGCGAATCGTCACCTCGCCGCCGTACTGTGCGGCGATATGACGGATCGACTTCACGCCGAACCCGTGCCGCGCGGCATCCCGCTTGGTGGTGCGCAACGCGCCCGTCGAGTCCTTCCTGAGCGTGGAATCGTAGTAGTTCTCCACGCGAATCACCGTGAACCGCCCCTGCCCGTACAGGGCCAGCCGGATGAGCCGCTGCTGCTTGTCCGGCAGCTTGCTGGTCGCCTCGATGGCGTTGTCCAGCGCGTTGCCGAACAGCGAGGCGATGTCCATCGACGACATGCCCGCCAGCAGCTTGCCGTCCGCCACCGCCGTGAGCGTGATGCCCCGGTCCGCGCACGTGCGCATCTTGGTGGTCAGAATCACGTCCAGCACCGGATTGCCGGAATGCTGCTGCGCGCTCGCCGCCGCCACCGAAGCCTCCAGCTGTTCGAATCCGGCAGCCGCATGCTCCGGGTCCACCTCCGCCCGCAACGCCGCGATCTGGTGCTTCAGGTCATGCGCGAGCCGTCCGATGGCCTCGATGTTCTCCTTGGAGGCCAGATACTCCTGGTGCTGGCTGTTGAGCTGCGCGTTGATGGAGGCCAGTTCGGCGCTCGCCGCCATGCGCCGCGCCTGTTCCTGCTGGGCGTAGAGGATTGCGAACCCGCAGAAATCCACCAATGTGCGGATGTAGAACACCTCCTGGCCCACGGTGCCGGAGAACGGCGTGTTGGTGGAGATGAAACTCAGGTTGCTCATGGCGAACGTCACGATGGTGATGGCCACCGTGCCCACCGAAAGCTGCAGGGTCGTGTTGGTCGGCGCATCGTGCGCGAAGTTGCCGCGTTCTATCGCCCACGCCGCCACGAATCCGATCGCGTACGTGACGACCAGCACCAGCGAGGCGTACGGTTCCCGGGGCGGCATGCCGACCCCGTACTGCAGGAACGTGACCAGCTGCCAGTGCAGCGAGGCCACCAGTTCCGCCAGTACGAACGCGCGTGCGGCGATGTACAGGCCCTCGCGATTGCCGGTGCCGGCACCGAACCGCACGATGGCCCACATGCCGCCGAACGCCAGCAGCATGCCGATTACCCAGAACCACAGTGGCATCGCGCCGTCGAAGTACTGGATGCCGATCATGCCCGCCAGTCCCAGCACGCCCACTGTGATCGTGCGCGACAGTGGCACGCGCCGGTAGATGACCAGCAGATACGTCACGCACGCCATCCACTCGCAGATGGCCGTGTAGAAGCGAGGGATGTCCGGCAGCGCGTTGGTGATGGTCGTCCCGCCCATCACGCGGCTCCTGTCTCGGTCGCAGCGGTCTGGCCGTCTGCCGGCCGTTCGTCAGCGCCGGTCTCACCGGTTCCGGCACCGACACTGACGCCACTGGCTCCGGCTCCGACGCCGGCCCGTGCGGTCGGCCCGGCCGCACCCATGTAGTTCGTCAGCGCCGTCAGGAACGCCTTCTTGCGCGGCCGGCTCACCCGCAGCAGTTCGCCGTTCGACATCACGCAGTCCTGACCGTCCACGCCCACCACATGCCTGAGGTTCACCAGATAGCAGGAGTTGGAGCGGAAGAAGTCCTGCTCGGCCAGCCGCTCCTCGAAGTCCTTCAGCGTGCCGGACACCGAGAGCTTGCCATCCAACGTATGCACGATGATGGTGTGCCGAATCGACTCGATATACGTCACATCCGCCAGCTCCAGCCGGATTTGGCGCCCGCCGGCCTCGATGAGCAGCGGCCCGTCCGAACGCCGGCGCACCATATCGATGGACCGCTTGAGCTCCTGCCGGAACGCGAAGTACGGCACCGGCTTGAGCAGATAGGAGAGCGCCTGCACCTGATATCCGTTGATGGCGTACTGCGGGGCCGCCGTGATGAACACGATCACCACCGAATCGTCGCGCTCGCGGATTCGGCGCGCCGCGGACATGCCGTCCAGGCGCGCCATCTCGATGTCCAGGAAAAGGATGTCGTACGTGGGCGTGTACTGCTCCACGATGGCCTCGCCGTCGTCGAACACGGCGACCGTGAACTCCACGCCCGTCTCGCTGCGATATTGATTGAGGTAGTCCAGTATCCGCTGGCATGCCACCGGGTCATCCTCGACCACGCCGACCCTGACGCTGCGCATCGCCGCACCTCCTGCCATGTCCTTTACCTGCAAATCCTAACCCAGTCGCCCCGATAACCGGGGGAGCCGGTGCGCAGACTGCTATTTTCGGCAGCTGTTCTGCCGTGGGGCGCCCGTGGAATCGCCGAAGAGTCCCGTATGATGCGGCGGCCGTCCATCGGCCCCGCCCGAATGCCGTCGCCGCTCTGGCGAACGTTCGCATCGTGGCGTTACGCTGGATATATGGAACATGATCCGTTGGTCAGCATCATCATCCCGGTGTACAAAGTCGAACGCTACCTTGACGAATGCGTGGCGAGCGTGACCGCGCAGACGTACCCCAACCTCGAGATCCTGCTGGTGGACGACGGCTCTCCGGACCGCTGCCCGGCCATGTGCGACGCCTGGGCCGCCAAGGACGGTCGCATCAAGGTCATCCACAAACCCAACGGAGGCCTGTCCGACGCGCGCAACGCCGGCATCGCACGGGCCACCGGCGCGTACATCTACTTCGCCGACTCGGACGACACCGTGGCCCCCACGCTGGTCCAGGACTGCCTCGACGCCATGCGCGACTACGACGCCGACCTGGTGATGTTCCAGTTTGACACCATCTCCGAGAACGACAAACCGCTGCTGTCCAGCTACCGTCACAACGACTACTCCGAAGTGCAGGTCCTGACCCCGGTCGAGGCCATCAAAAAGCAGGTCAAGGCCGAGATCGACGGCTATTTCTGGGCGTTCCTGGCCCCTGCGTCCACCTACCAGAACACCGGGTTCGCCTTCCCCGTGGGCCGCAAGATCGAGGACCTCTCCCGCATCTGCAACGTGATCGGCGAGGCCACGCGCGTGGTGCGTCTGCCCAAGGCCCTCTACCACTACCGCATGCGCGAAGGCTCCATCACCGCCAGCTGGGACCCGCAGCTCACCCGCGACTGGACCCGCGCCGCCGACGACCGCGAGGAGTACATCGTCCACCGGTTCCCCGAGCTCAAGGGTTTCATGACCCTCCAGCAGCTCAACTTCTTCGCCAACCTCGACTATGAGACCATCCGCCAGTCACTCATCGCCGGACTCAAGATCGACCCCGAGGACGCGGACGCCCTGCGCCGTCGCATCGAAGGGCTCGCCAAGTCCGCCGACGAAGGCGACGAGCCGATTCCGGAGACCCTGCGCGAGCTGCTGGGCCTGCTGAAGATGGGCGTCGCCCACCTCGCCGATGGCGCGGCCGGGGCCGCCGCGGCCAAACCCGCTGTCCTGCCTGACGACGATACCGATCCGACGCTGCTCGAACGGTTCCGCGACATGCGCGAGGACTGGCGCCAGCTGCGCATCCAGCGCATCGAGGCCGCCGAGGAACGCCGCGACGAGCGCAAGGCCGAACGCGAGGCCCACCGCAACGGCGTCACCTTCGAACTGGAGTGATTCATTTCGGCTCCCCTCTCTGAGGGGAGCTGTCGGCACAGCCGACTGAGGGGAGCCCAGACCGGTTGGTGTTCGTTGGCATCCGAGAGCCGACGAACACCCCGTTAGACACCCCACCGGGGATCGCCTGACACGCGACACGCGATGCGAAAGTTTTCGCGCGTTTGTCCTTGAGTTTGTACGGGGGCCGTGTATAGTGAGTGGTGGCTCAACGAAGAGAACCTTCACTGAACCAGGAAAAGTGAACGCTGAGGCTTGCAGTTCCCGGAAGCAATGTAGTAGATGGCTACGGTAGGTCGAAGCATAGTAATAACCACAAATCCCTTTACAACGGATCGTGAGGCACGTACCTGCCTCTGAAAGGATTAGTAATTATGGCAGAAGTCGTTTTCGACCACGTCACTCGTATCTACCCGGGCAACGACAAGCCCTCCGTGGATGATCTGAATCTTGATATCAAGGATGGCGAGTTCCTCGTCCTCGTCGGCCCTTCCGGCTGTGGTAAGTCCACCACCCTGCGCATGCTCGCCGGCCTGGAAGAGGTCAACAAGGGCCGCATCCTCATCGGTGGCAAGGACGTCACCACGATGCAGCCGAAGGACCGCGACATCGCAATGGTGTTCCAGAACTACGCTCTGTACCCGCACATGACCGTTGCGGACAACATGGGCTTCGCTCTGAAGATCGCCGGCACCCCGAAGGATGAGATCCGCAAGCGCGTCGAGAAGGCCGCTGAGATCCTCGACCTGACCGAGTACCTCGACCGCAAGCCGAAGGCTCTGTCCGGTGGTCAGCGTCAGCGTGTGGCCATGGGCCGTGCAATCGTCCGTGAGCCGAAGGTCTTCCTCATGGATGAGCCGCTGTCCAACCTCGACGCCAAGCTCCGTGTCCAGACCCGTACCCAGATCGCCGCTCTGCAGCGTCAGCTGGGTGTCACCACCCTGTACGTGACCCACGATCAGACCGAGGCTCTGACGATGGGCGATCGCATCGCCGTCATCAAGCTCGGCATCCTGCAGCAGGTCGGCGCCCCGACCGAGCTGTACGATCGCCCGGCCAACGTCTTCGTCGCCGGCTTCATCGGCTCCCCGTCGATGAACCTGAACACCCACCCGGTGGTCAACGGCAAGGCGAAGATCGGTGAGGACACCGTGGACCTGCCGGCTGAGGCCGTCAACAAGCTCACCCCGGAGGACAACAACCAGATCGTGGTCGGCTTCCGTCCTGAGGACGCTGGCCTGGCTCCGGCCGACGAACCGAACGCCTTCTCCCTGAAGGTCGTGAACGTCGAGGATCTGGGCTCCGACGGCTACATCTACGGCAACATCATCACCGATGGCTCCGCTGCCGAGGCCTCTCAGGTCATGTCCGACCAGAACAAGCTCACCACGATTCGTGTGAACCCGCGTGCGCTTCCGAAGGTCGGCGCCACCGTCAAGATCAAGATCGATCCGGCCAAGATGCACCTGTTCGCTCCGTCGACCGAGCTGCGTCTGAACTAGTCGATCGCCGGTCACGGCGTAGATACACTTGGCGAGGTCTAACCGCTTCGTCAACCATTAAACGAGGTTGTTCTCTTCCTCTCTTATGACCTCGTTGGAAAAGCCCCGCATAGCTGCGGGGCTTTTCTTGTATTGACACGCGCTCGCGGCGGGAACGAGGGCATAGGAGGTGCGGGCTTGGCTTGATTTCGCTAAGAATACCATTAATTATTCTTTTATCGGAATAATTAACGGTATTCTTGAACCATGACGGTTCGAAGTGAGGGACGCTTATATACAGTCGGGGAGGCCGCGAAGCGGTTGTCGATTACTGATCGAAGGGTGCGTTCTTTGATTCAGAGTGGGGAGCTGCAGGCGGTGCATGCAGCTCCAAGAGTCATGCTGATCACAGAGGAATCGCTGATTCGCCTTGCTCTCCGGGAAAAACGTGCCGGAAGACCGTATTCGTCGGAAACCGCAATGGGTGCGTTATACCTGCTCTCCGGGGAGTCGATTGGCTGGCTCAGCGCGCGGAAGCGATACGAGATCAGAAGATTGCTTAGGGAAACGGGCGCGGATGCGTTCGTGCGCAATATCCGTCATCGTGCCGATGTCCATGAGTATTGGGCCAATGCGTTGTTCCTGGACAGGCTGAGCAGTAGTGACGACATTTGCCGTTCCGGTGGATGCGAGGGAATGGCTGAATATTTTGAGCTTGCTCCTTCGGAATTGGTTGAAGGATACGTGGAAGAGAGCGATTTGCCGATACTGAAGTCGCGGTATATGCTCAAGGAACTTGCCGAGCCGAAGAGGGTTCGTTTTCATGTGGTGAGGGGGTGCCCCATTCGGGGGCGTCGAGTGATGCCGATCGCGGTGTGCGCCGCGGATTTGGCCGATTCGATTGATCCACGAGAACGTAATGCCGGTATGGGACGGTTGGCTGCATTGTTACGTGATTTTCAGGGGGGAACAACATGACGAATCCGGTAATTCAGATTCCGTCTGGAAGGCATCCTTGGGGAACGGTCCTTGCATTGGCCGAGCATACGGAAGATCCCACTTCGTGGAGGCTTGCTGGTGGTCTAATGGTGCAAGCTCATGCCATGTTGCACGGTCTGAGCAGTCGTCCGACCACGGATGCGGATTTTCTCGTGGACGTGTTGACGCACAAGCATGCCGTTCGTGAAGTTCGTGATGCATTGCAGAGCATGGGCTTTCAAGTGACGAGAGGATCGCTCACCGGATATACCACGCGGATGGTGCACGGGAATTCCAGCGTCGACCTATTGGTGGACAACCATTTGTCGCCATACCTTCGCTCTCGGGCGTTGCTTAGCGGGCATCAGATGCTTGGTATGCCGGGGTCTCGTAGAGCTGTGGCTCGCAGTATGATCGTTGATTTGCGATTTGGGCAAAGAGCCGCTTCGGTATGCATGCCGGATGTGATTGGAGCACTGTTGATGAAAGCGGCATCTTGGCGGGAGACGAGGCAGGGGGATCGGAGTCGTCACCTTCTGGACGCGGCACTATTGGCTTCGCTGATCGATGATCCGATTGCCGCGTTGCTTCGTTTGGATAATCGCAGCAGAAGCGACCGGAAGAATATACGGACTTTACGCGATGCATTGCTTGTGTCCGATGATGACTTTGCATTTCGGCAGTTGGATGCGGAACATGAGGAGAACGCGAAGCTGGTTTTGGGAGTATTGGCCCGATTGCTGGACATGCCTCGCCATGCCGGTCGTCCGGAGGATTATGTCTGACCTTTCTTGGAGGAAGCCTCGCCGCACCGCCGTTTGGCCCGGACATCCCCGATGCGCCGTAAAATCGAACACATGGAGTTGAACGAATTACCCCAGTTGGATCCGCGCGCGCTGAAGGCCACGTCTGTCAAAGCCGAAGACGAAAAGGTCGATTCCGGCGAGCCGCAAGCATTGAAGATCACCGCCGCCAGCTCGAACCCGAAGATGTTCACGCTGCCGTGGCACAAGCCCCTGGCCACCTGGCCTGAGGACCTGCTCGCCAACCTGCCGCGAGGCATCTCCCGCCACGTGGTGCGCTTCGTGCACGTGGGCGACGAGGTCTACGCCATGAAGGAGATCACCCGTCAGGTTGCCGAGCGCGAGTACGAGCTGCTGCGTCGCCTGCAGAAGCTCGACCTGCCCACCGTCCAGCCGATCGCCGTGGTCACAGGCCGTCGCAACCGCGAAGGCGAGCCGCTGGAGGCGATCCTGGTCACCAAGCACCTCAAGTTCTCGCTGCCGTACCGTGCGCTGTTCGCCCGCAACCTGCGTCCGGACACCGCCGAACGACTCATCGACGCCCTCGCCGTGCTCATGGTCCGCCTGCACCTGGCCGGCTTCTACTGGGGCGATGTGTCTCTTTCGAACGTGCTGTTCCTGCGTGACGCCGACGCCTTCTCCGCCTTCCTGGTGGACGCCGAGACCGGTGATCTGCACGTGAACCTGACCGAAGGCCAGCGCGAATACGATATCGACCTGGCCCGCACCAACATCATCGGCGAACTCATGGATCTGGCCTCGGGCCGTCTCCTGCCGAGCGACATGGACGAGATCGAGGTCGGCAACCGCCTGGTGGACCGCTACCACTCGCTGTGGAGCGCCCTGACCGACACGGACAAGTTCGGTCCGGACGAGATGTGGAA
The DNA here is from genome assembly GCF_018555355.1 of Bifidobacterium sp. SO4. Lineage (NCBI taxonomy): Bacteria > Bacillati > Actinomycetota > Actinomycetes > Bifidobacteriales > Bifidobacteriaceae > Bifidobacterium > Bifidobacterium sp. SO4. The sequence continues at coordinate 42,664 of NZ_JAFEJP010000018.1, read as the reverse complement.
GATCGAGCAGCGCGTCAACAAGCTCAACGAGCTCGGTTTCGACGTGGACGAGCTGGAGATGAAGACCGCCGAGGACGGCAAGCGCGTGCTGGTCCGCCCGCGCGTGGTGGACGCCGGCTACGCCTCCCGCAAGCTGCTGCGCCTCACCGGTCTGGACGTGCAGGAGAACCAGGCCCGCCGTCTGCTCAACGATCTCGACGCCTACCGCGCCTCCATGTGGCGTGACGACGAGGAGCTGGAAATCGTGGCCACGGACTGGATGCGCGAGGTCTACGAGCCCACCGTGCGCATGATTCCGCGCGAATACCGCTCGCAGATCGAGCCCGCCCAGTTCTTCCACGAGGTGCTCACCCACCGCTGGTTCCTGGCGGAGAAGGCCGGTCACGACGTGCCGATGGGCGAGGCCGTGAAGAGCTACATCGAGAACGTGCTCCCGCAGTACAAGCTCGACAAGAAGGATGTGGACGCCCTCAACGCCGAAGCCGACTCTGGCGTGGTGGACGACGAATACACCTACGGCGACGACGGCTACAACCCCGACGACGATCCGGATGCCGCGGTGTGGAGTCATTAAATGAAGGTACCTCGGCTCCCCTTGTCAGGGGAGCTGTCAACCGTGTCGGTTGACTGAGGGGTAGTAGAAGCAGCCAAAGGCCGCAAAAATGCGGCCGTAGGCCGTCTGTACCCCCTGAAAGGGTGGTTGCCAACGTGCGGCCACCCTTTTTGCCTTTATGTCGCAAACGTTTGCACTTGCAGTTTACTTTCATGAAAGTGATGCAAGAAAATCATTGACAAAAATGGCTTATTGATTAAGTTTCTGAAGGGAATCACCATTTGGCAATCGTTTGCAAAAAGACTATGGCCTGACGTATTCTGAAATCTAGACGACTGAGTGGTATCAATCGATGACGTAGTGCCATGGTAGGAGAGAAGATGTTCGTTCAGAGCAGGCAACACCCCCGTTATCCGTTGTTGCGAACGTTGGCATCAATGCTTGTGGTGATTGCGATGCTGCTGGCCACTGCAATCGTGGGCGTGCCGGCCGCGCAGGCCGCGAACACCTACGAAATCGGCAGCGCCCAGGCTCCGGTCCTCAAGGATGACACGGAGATCACCATCGACGGCAAGCCGTACACCACCGGCATGACGGTGAACTACGGCGACCCGGTCAAGATGAAGCTGTACTGGACGATGCCGAACAACGCCAATATCCAGGAAGGCGATCAGTTCACCTACGACCTGCCGAAGGGCCTGAACTTCAAGTCCAACGAAACCTACACCATCTACGGCAACGACGGTGGCGAACGCGGCACGTTCACCGTCAACGGCAACAAGCTCGTGGCCACCTTCGACCGCAGCGATACCGGCTCGAACAAAAAGATCTACGTCACCGTCAACGGCACCATCACCGAATCGTCCACCGGCGACAACAACGGCGGCAAGGCCAGCTTCGAATTCCCCGGCGTCGGCCAGCTGGAAGTCAACGTGAACGAGCAGCACAGCCTGTGGGCGCAGAAGAACGGCGCCATCTCCACCGACGACCCCACCGTGTTCGATTTCGTGGTGGAAGTGCATGCCAAGGGCAGCAACAAGAACGTCAAGCTCGAAGACAAGATGGGTGAACTGCTCAAGCTGGTGCCGGGTTCGCTCAAGCTGTACACGGACCCGAACTGCACGAAGGAATACACCGGCAAATGGGAGTCCACGGAGCAGACCGATACCACTCCCAACGGGTTCACTGCCAACATCGACCAGATGACCGACGGTCAGGCGCTCTACGCGCGCTACAGCGTGAAGATTGACCGCAAGCAAGTCGCCGATAACGTCGGCACCGAGCTCGTCAAAAACAAGGTCACGTACCACAGCGACGACTACACGAAAAAGCAAACCACTGAGCAGAGCATCTGGCTGAACAGCAAATGGTCCGTGAAAAAGAACGGCAAGGCCAATACCGTCGATAAGACGGATGAGAACGGCAAGCCGGTGCTCGGCAAGGACGGCAAGCCGATACAGGTCACCATGGTCAATTGGACGATCACCGTCAACGCCGGTACGGACTCCGAAGTGCCCAACGCGACGACGATCAAGGACTCGCTCGGCAGCAACCTCAAGGCCCCGACCGGCGATGTGAAGGTCGTCTACTACGACGACAACTGGCAGCCGTACGAGACCACGCTGAAGTGGGCCGATCTGGTCAGCGGCAAGGCAACACTGCCCAGCAATGGCAAGCATCCTTACCAGCAGTACAAGATCACGTATTCCACCGAAGTCGAGAATCTGCCCGAAAGCGGCAGCGGCGACAAGGTCACGGTCCAGAACAATGTGACCGTAACGCCCGGCGACGGCAAGGGCACCGCGCTGCCCGGAACCGGCACGGTGACCATCGGCAAGGACGCCGTGGACCTGGACAAGAAGTACACCGGCGACGCGAACGCAGACAAGACGCTGCAATGGCTGACCACGTTCAAGGCCAAGGACGACCTGCCTAAGGGCAAAGTGCTGACCGATACCGTCGACGATGACGGCAAGGACCATGGGGACGGCTACGTCAAGCCCGATTCTCAGGTACTTGACCCAGACGCGAGCAAGATCAAGATCTACACCGACAGCGAGCTGACCAAGGAGTACAACGGCGACGTCACCAAGACGGTCGCTGCCGACCGCAAGTCGTTCACGATCACGTTCAACGACGAGATCAAGAAGAACACCAAGCTATACATCTCGTACACGTCCACCGTGCTCAACGGCACCCCGACCGGCACCACGTTCTACAACACGGCCCGCTTCGTGAACAAGGAGGCCACGGACAGCCACAAGCCGGTGGCCGACAACATGGAGAAGTCCAACCTGTCGAACCAGAACGATGGCAACGGCACGCCGATGAGCCGGAACACCATGCGCTGGCAGCTCAAGGTGCACGACATTCCGGACAACGCACAGTCCGTGGTCATCACCGATACGCTGTCCCACGGGGAGAAGGCCCCCGACAACAACTGGCAGTACTACGGCGATCACAGCTACATCCCCGGCTCGATGGTGGCCAAGGACTCCAAGGGCAACACGTACACTGGCGTGACCGTCACCGACAACGGCGACCACACGCTCACGTTCGTCATCGCCAAGGGAAGCAAGGCATTCGAGAAGGCACAGAGCGGCGAACTGCTCATCCAGTACGACACCACGTTCACTGACATCACCGGTGCTCTGGGGCAGCAAGGAAATCTGCTGTACAAGAACGAGGCCATCATCCATATCGATGGCAAGGCACAGCTGCCCGATTATTCGGACATCTGGGCCAAACCCGGCAACCTGGTCGCCAAGAAGGGCGTCTACGACAAGAAGACCGCGCCGAACATCAACTACACGGTGAACGTGAATCCGGGCGGTTCGACCCTGAACAAGGGCAAGTCGCTGACGCTTACCGATACGCTCGGTGAGGCACTCACCCTGCGTATGGACAGTGTGGTCATCACCGACACGAACACCAAGGCCGAAGTGACCGGTGCGACATACGCATATGATCCGAGCACGCGAAAGATCACGTTCACCGTGCCCGACTCGCGCGCGATCACGATTACCTACAAGGCCACCGTGCAGCTCAAGCCGGGGCAGGACTTCGGCGATCTCGGCAGTAACACGATCGTGCTCGCCGGCTACGAGAACAACAGCGGTACGGCAACCACCACGCAGACCGGCAAGGTCATCGACGCGCAGGGCGGTATCAGCTCCAACCTGTACTCGCTGCAGATCTACAAGTACGCCGATGGCGACGCCACCAAGCCGCTGAACGGCGCGAAGTTCAAGGTCGAGAAGCTTACTGTGGACATGGACGCCTCCAACGACGCATGGAGTTCGACTGGGACCGAGGTCGTGAATAACGGTTTGCAGTCCGGTACCACCGGTTACACATCGACGGCAGTTGGCCTGAACGCGGACGTGATTTACCGCGTGACCGAAACGCAGGGGCCTGACGGGTACCAGTACGATCCGAAGAACCCCGCCACACTGTACGTCGTGTTCCCGGGCGGCCAGCCCAGCGGTCATGAAGCCGCGTTCTATCAGGACAAAACCGTGAACGATACGTCGCTGACCGTCGCCGCCGCACGCGATGTGACGTTGCAGAACTACCTGTGGTCGGTGAGCAACGCCAGCACCAAGAAGGGCTCGTTCAAGCTCGACAAGAAGGACGAGCAGGGCAACTGGCTGGCCGGTGCCACGTTCACGCTGACCAAGAACGGCGACTCCTCGTTCGCTGCCCAGACGCAGACGACTGCTGATGGCCAATCGATTGAGTTCAAGGATCTTACTCCCGGCTCGTACACCCTCACCGAAACCACGGCCCCGGAAGGCTACCAAGCGGTTGACCCGATTGCTGTGACCGTGACGAATGCTGGCGCGGTCATTATCAACGGCAAGACCGTCTCGTCGGACGATGGCAAGCACCTGACCGTCACCGACCGCTCGAACGTCACTTCAATCCGCGCTCGCAAGGTGTGGAATGACGATAATAACCGTGACGGCAAGCGCAAGCCGGCCCGGTTCCAGCTGCAGAAGTCGACTGACGGCGGCACGACGTGGACCAACGTTGGCCAGGAGAAAGTGATCAACGAAAGCACGTCGGACGCGCAAGCCGTGGTCGAATGGACAGATCTGCCTGTGCGCGAGGGTGGCAAGGAAGTCAAGTACCAGGTTATTGAGGTGAACGCGGGCGAGGGCGGTTACGATACCACCCGATCTGATCCGGTAACCGGAGCGGACGGCGTGTCGACCACGACGTTCACCAACAAGTACACGCCGGAAACCGTCTCGGTGCCCGTCACCAAGGCGTGGAACGACGCGAACAACCAGGACGGCCTGCGCCCGACCGAAATCACCGTGCAGCTGTACGCCAACGGCGTCGCCGTGCCTGACAAGACGCTGACGATCAAGCCTGACGCGGACGGCCACTGGAAGGGCACTTTCGACAACCTGCCGAGGTACGAGAACGGCGCGCCCATCACATACACCGTGCAGGAAGTCAACCCGACCAAAGGCTACACGGCGACGACCAGCGGCACTGCAACCGATGCGGACGGCATCACCATCACCAACACGCACTATCCGACCGATACGAAGATTCGCGTCTCCAAGCGCGACCTCGGTGGCAAGGAAATCAAGGACGCGGAGATGGAGATCGACGGCACGGACGAGGACGGCAACAAGGTCACCGAAAAGTGGACCAGCAGCAAGGGCAAGTCGCATGAGGTCGAGCTGAAGCCCGGCACGTACACGCTCACCGAGCTGAAGGCGCCGAACGGCTACCGCGTGGCCGATCCGATCACGTTCAAGGTCGTGCGTAATGCCGACCAGTCGCTGTCCGTACAGGACGTGAACGGCAATGCTGTGGACGGCAACGTCATCGTCATGACCGACATCTATAAGACCACCGATGTGAAGATCTCCAAGGTGAGCCTGACCGGCGGCGTGGGCGAGATCGCCGGCGCGAAGCTCACCGTCACCGGCACCACGCTGGCCGGCGAGGCCATCAACCCGATTGAGTGGACCTCCACCGGAAAGAAGCACGAGATCACGCTCGTCCCCGGCACATACACACTGCACGAGGCCGAGGCGCCGTCCGGCTACCAGCCGGCGCGCGACATCACCTTCACGGTGAAGCTCAACGGTACGGTGAAGGTCGGCAAGGACACTGCGGCGGGCAACACCGTCACCATGACCGATGAGCTCAACACCACCAACGTGACCGTCTCCAAGACCGCTGTAGCCGGCGTGGCCGAACTTGCCGGTGCCGAGTTCAAACTGACCGGCACCACGTTCGAGGGCGATGCGGCACCGTTCGACACCGACGCATTCACGAAGCTTGACGGCGTGACGGTGAAGGAGAACGGTTCGACGCTGACCTGGACTTCCTCCGCGGACGGTCCGAAGACGTTCCAGCTGCCCAACGGTACGTACCAGCTCACCGAAACCAAGGCCCCGGAAGGCTACGACGTGGCCGCCAAGCCAATCACGTTCACCGTGGAAAACGGCAAGGTCGTGGTCGATGAGGTGGCCAGTAGCGGCAATGTGGTCCGCGTTGAGGACGCGGTCAAGTCGTATACGGCCGTGTCCGTCACCAAGCGCTGGGAAGACGGCGGCGCCCAGGACCTGCGCAAGGATGTGACCGTGAAGGCCGTGCTGTACAAGAACGGCGAGAAGATGACCGGTAAGGAATACAGCGTCGTGCTGGATGACAGCAACAACTGGACTTACGACTGGACCGGTCTGGACGCCAAGGACAACGAAGGCAACGAGATCACGTACACCGTGGACGAGGAGCTGTCCGGCGACAACAAAGACGAATACCACGCCTCGATCGTCAAGACGCCGAACGCCAACGGCTACGACGTCGTGATGTACAACATCCATCAGCCCGATGCGCGCAACATCGACCTGACCAAGACGTGGAAGGACAACGATAATCAGGACGGCATCCGCCCCGAGGCGATTCAGGTGACCGTGACCGGCACCAGCAAGCATCCGAAGGACGGCAGCACGACCGAGACGGAGGAGTACTCCGAGACCATGATCGTCACCACGCTCAAGGTTCCGGATAACGCCGACAAGAACACGTGGAAGTGGACGCTCGAGAACCTGCCGAAGAAGAACTCGTACGGCTACGAGTACACGTACTCCGTCAAGGAGACGCCGGTGGCCGGATACAACGACTTCGACGATTCCGGCGTGTGCACGGTGGATAAACCGACCGGCGATCAGTGCAACGTCACGTTCACGAAAACGTCTGCCGATGCTGACGAGAAGACCAACGAGCAGTTCGAGATCACCAATACGCACAAGCCCGAAACCACGGCCGTGACCGTGAGCAAGGTGTGGGACGACGCCCAGAACTTCAACGGTCAGCGCCCCAAGCAGGTGACCGTCTGGCTGCTGACCAGCCTGTGGAACCAGTCCAACGGCTGGCCCGAGCCGCAGGGTGATCAGTGCGTCGGTGACTTGGTCGGCGTGAGTTGCGCCGTGCTGACCGCTAAGAACAAGGCAACGACGGGAACCTCAGACGCGACCCAGTCCGATACGACCGACGGTACTGATACCAACACCACTGATCCGGACACCACCGAGTCCGAATCCACGCCGTCCAAGACCGAGCAGACTGGTTCCGAATCGACCGAGCAGTCCCAATCCGGCAAGACCGAGCAGTCCGGCACCGATCAGTCGGAGACCACGCCGTCCGAGACTGACCAGTCTGATCAATCCGACCAGACCGCATCCGAGCAGTCCGAATCGTCCGATCAGCCCGCTGACGGCGACGCAACCGCAACGGACCAGACCGACACGGAGACGCCCGCCGGCGAATCGAACGAAACGGATAGCAAGTCCGATGCGACCAAGGCCGCAACGGCCGATACGTGGACGTACACGTTCAATAACCTGCCGAAGTACCGCAACGGCAAGCTGCTGCGCTACTCCGTCACCGAAGAGGCCGTGGACGACTACACCGCGACGTTCGAGGACACCACGAAGTATCCGACAACGTCGGCCCCGTCCGAAGGCGGCAATACGGACACGTCGGCGACCCAAACGACGACCGGCGAACCGGAGGCGTACTCCTTCACGCTAAGCAACCGCAACGCGCCGAACAAGACCAACCTCAACGTACGCAAGGCGTGGAACGACAACGACGACAACACCCGTCCTCGCTCTATCTGGGTGCAGCTCTACGAGAAGAACGTCAGCACCACGTCCGCCGTGTTCGCCAACGTTACGACCGCGCCAAAGATCACCAACACCGACACCAGCAACCTGACCGCCGTCGGAGAACCGGTCGAACTGAACGAGAGCAACAACTGGGCGTATACGTTCACCATCAGCACGCACAAGCAATACGAGGTGCGCGAAGTCGCCAAGAACGACGGCAAGTACGTGCCGGTGCCCTCGATCGACGGCTACCAGCCGCCGATCATCACCGGCAACCAGACCCAGGGCTACACCATCACCAACACCAGCCTGCCGATCCTACCGGAAGCCGGCGGTGAGGGCACGACCCGCATCCTGCTGCTCGGCATGACGCTCATCGCACTGTCCGGCGCGTTCTTCGGCCGCAAGGCGCTCGCCGCCGCAGGCAAGCGCAACAAGAAGGGAGATCTCCGATGACTCGGAATACCGCGATGCGCGGCCTGACCGCCTCCCGGTCCGCTGAGAAGCCGGCCCATCTGACCAGGCGGGCCAAGGCGACGATGGCCCGTTCCTTCCGCAGGGGAGTGTCGAAGCTGTTCGCCATGATGCTGGGCGCGGCCATGACGCTCGGCGGTGCGGCCGCGACGACCGCCGCCGTCGCCGACGAAATGAACGCCAACGCCACGCAGCAGCAGGCCGCGGGCAAGACCAGCAAGACCATCGACCCGACCAAGGCCCAGTCCGACGTGACGATGATCGCATTCCAGCAGTCGTGGAACACCATCGCCAAGGAATGCGAGTCCACGTACGGGCCGGAAGGCGTCGGCTACGTGCAGATCTCCCCGCCTGAGGAGTCCGTGCAGGGCACCCAGTGGTGGACGGTCTACCAGCCGATCAGCTATTCGCTCAACTCGCGCTTCGGCACCGAATCCGAGCTGGAGAGCATGATCAAAACCTGCAACAGCGTGGGCGTGCAGATCATCGCCGACGTGGTGCTCAACCACACCTCCGGCCACGACGTCTCGTGGGTGGACGACCAGTACGGTGTGGCCGGCACCGCCTACAACGGCACGTACGGCCGTTATCCGGGCATCGGCATCTACCAGTACGAGGAAAGCGGCAACAATCACCAGTACGGCCTGGCCACGGGCGACTTCCACTCCTGCCGCACCAACATCGCCGACTACACCAACGCCGACGAAGTGCAGGACTGCCGTCTGTCGACCATGTGGGACATCAACACCGGCTCCAGCCGCGTGCAGACCATCCAGGCCGAATATCTCGCCAAGCTGTGGAACCTCGGCGTGCGCGGCTTCCGCATCGACTCCGCAAAGCACATCGACACGCTCGATCTGAAGGCCATCAAGGCGAAGCTCGCCCAGAAGATTGGCGTGAAGGCCGCCGACATCCCGTTCCAGCAGGAGGTCATCTACCACCAGGGCGAATCCCCGCTGCTCGCGCCGAAGAACTACACGGCCAACGGCGACGTCACCGAATTCTCCTACTCGTACCAGCTACGGCAGTACTTCAACGGCGACGTCTCCAACCTGAAGAACATCAGCAACGGACTGCTGCCGAGCAACAAGGCCACCGTGTTCGTGACCAACTGGGATACCGCACGCGGTTCCGAGACGCTCACGGTCGACTCCGGCTCGCGCTACGAGCTTGCGAACGCTTTCATGCTCGCCTACGACTACGGCAAGCCGAAGCTCATCTCCGACTACTACTTCACCGACGCCAACTCCGACGCCGGCCCGAACGGCACCACGGACACGCATGTGACCGACGTCGACTTCGACGAGGCGTGCAAGACGAGCGGCACCCGCGAACAGGGCCAGTGGCTGTGCGAGCAGCGCTGGGCGTCCGTGCGCGGCATGATCGGCTTCCATAATGCGGTGACCGGCACCACGGTCGGTCGCTGGCAGGACAACGGCGCGAACAACATCGGCTTCGCCCGTCAGGACGCCAACGGCAACGACCAGGGCTTCATCGCCATCAACAACACGTTGCAGGAACATGAGGAAACGTACGAAACGAACCTGCCCGACGGCGAGTACTGCGACGTGTACACGTCCGGCAAGACCTGCAACAAGGTGACCGTGAAGGACGGCAAGCTGAGCGTGACGATTGCCAAGCGCTCCGCCGTCGCGATCTACGCGGCCGCCGACAAGCCGGCCGATTGGGTCGGCTACGAGACCGCGGACACCGGTTACGACGATCAGGTCAACACCGACCGCATCGGCGACGATTCGGCCACGATCTACTACAAGCCCAGCTCCGACTGGGGCGACGACGTGTACATCCAGTACGCGATCGGCGACACGCTGCTCAACGGCACGCCCGTGAAGATGGAGAAGGTCTCCGGCAGCGACGCGGCCTGCGAGGCGGCGGACGGCTGGTACAAGACCACCATCAAGGACGCCACGGCGAAGCGGCTCAAGTACCGGTTCACCAACGACCCGACCGGTGCCGACAGTGCGCTGTGGGATTACCGCGACGGCTATTCGAACGCCGGCGGCTCCAAGCCGTACGAGAACGCGGTCGGCACGGCCATCACCGCGGTCGAGAACCACGACGAGACGATCGGCGTGCCGTTCGTGTGCGTCGCCTCGACCAAGACCACGTTCACCGTGCACTTCAAGGCCACCAGTGACGCGCAGAAGCAGGCGACCGGCGTGGTCGTCTGGGGCACGGACGTGAACGGCAACGCGCTGGGCAAGACGTACCATGCGTTCGACAAGACCTCCGATTCGTGGGGCAAGCGCATGAGTACGACGCTGGGCGGCGACTTCACCTCGGTGAACTATCGCATCGTCGCTGCTGAGGACGGATCGGTGGACGCTGATGCGGTCTCTGGCACAAGCGACTCGTACACGGCTTCCGTGATCGACAAGAAGGAAGGCAGCGTGGTCGCCAAGGTGCGCGGCTCCATCGAGGCGTGGGCCGACGGTTCCGACGGCAAGTCGTACGACTCGTCCGAGGAATCGCGCAACCCGGCCTCCGTGCCCACGCCGAACGACGTGAAGAACCCGAAGCAGCTCAACGTGATCGTGCACTACATGCGCGCCGACGGCAACTACCAGGAGTACGACCTCGACACGGACGCCTGGAAGGGCTGGGATCTGTGGATGTGGTCGGGTGAGCAGTCCGGCTCCCCGGTCTCGTTCACCGAGCATGACGACTACGGCATGATCGCGCGCTACACGCTCAACCAGCCGACCAAGGGCAACCGCACGCCCGAGTTCGTCCTGCGCCAGGGCGGTGATTCGTGGATGAGCAAGGACCCGGACGGCAACGACCGTCTGATCCCCGAGTCCGCGATTCAGGTGGCGGCCGGCCAGAACGAGACCGGTACGGCCGAGATCTGGCTGGTGAGTGGCGATCCGACGATCTACACGTATCGTCCGTCGGTGCTCGGCGTGACGTTCGAGACCGGTTTCGATTGGAACGTCAGCCCGCAGGCCGTGGTCTACGGCGGCACGGTCCGTCCGATCGCCGACAACCAGGTGCCGAAGCGCGAGGGGTACATCCTCACCGGTTGGACCACCGATGCGGATGGCACTGAGCCGTTCACGATCGGCGAGGGCGGCACTCGGGTGACTGAACGCCTCAAGCTGTACGCCCAGTACGAGAAAGCGAACGTGGTCAAGTTCGATACCGGCATCGACTGGAACGTCTCGTCGCAGACGGTGAGGACCAGCGGAACCGTGGCTCCGATCGCTGCCAACCAGGTGCCTCGTCGCGACGGCTACGACCTGCTCGGCTGGAGCACCGAGGAGGGGGCGACCGAACCGAACTTCACGATCGGTGACGGCGGCACTCCGGTGAACGGTGACATCACGCTGCACGCGGTGTGGAAGATCAAGCAGTACACGGTGACGTTCGTGACCGGTGAGGGTGGTTCGGATATCGCGCAGCAGACCGTCAACCATGGCGATGCGGTCACGCGGCCGGCCGATCCGACGATGGCGGGCAAGACGTTCGTCGGCTGGACGACGGACGCGGACGGCAAGACGCCGTACGTGTTCGGTTCGGCGGTGACCGGCGACCTGACGCTGTACGCCAAGTGGGATGACGAGCCGTCCGCGAAGTACTACCTGGTGACGTTCCACCGCAACGACGGCACGACCGGCTCCGGCGAGGCCACTGCGATGTACGTCAAGTCCGGCGAGAAACTGACCGCGCCTACGCTGGCCCGCGACGGGTACCGTCTGACCGGCTGGTACACGGCTGCGGACGGTAGCGGCACGGCGTACGACTTCGCGACGGGTGTGACCAGTGATCTGACGCTGTACGCGCATTGGGTACGGGCTTGGAAGGTGACGTTCGACCTCAACTACGAGGGCGCTCCGGCTGCCGGTAAGGACGGTTCGGTGCCCACGCAGATGGTGGACGACGGCGCGAACGCCTACGTTGCGGAGCCTTCGCCCAAGCCGACCCGTGAGGGATACACGTTCGAGGGATGGTATGCGGATACCGAGCTGAGCACGAAGTTCGTGTTCAAGGGTGAGGACGGCAAGGATCCTTCGCTGGTGACGGCCGACATCACCCTCTACGCCAAGTGGGTGAAGGAAGGCAGGAAGTGGACGATTACGTTCAAGACCAATGCGGGCGACCTTTCTGAAGTGTTTGACACGCAGGAGGTTCCCGACGGCGAGTACCTGACCAAGCCGAAGACCAAGCTGACCCGCGAGGGCTACACCTTCCAAGGCTGGACCACCGTGAGGAACGACGCCTTCGCCTCGAACAAGAACGGCACGTTCTCGGGCGGCAGCGCCTTCGGCTTCGACGCCGACGGCAAGAGCCTCATCCCGATCGACCGCAACGGCACCCTCTACGCCCTCTGGTCCAAGAACTGATAACTGAATAACGAACGCAGCAGGCCGGTACCGTGACAAGCCATCAAGGCCATCACGGTACCGGCCTGTTCGTTGGTCGCCGTTGTATCAGGGTTGACACCCGTATTCTCGGTTCCCCTTGTCAGGACATCGCCATGAAGCAACCTCCCTCGGCTCCCCTTGTCAGGACATCGCCGTGAGGCGAACAGCAGAGCTGTTTGTAGGCGATGTGCGAGACGACAGTCGAGCCAGCGGACTGCGAACGAAGTTCGTCCTTAAGTGCAGGGCGAGCTGGCGGCGAAGCCGACTGAGGGGTAGTCCAACGAGGATTAACAGAGCCGTCCCCTTGATAACAACATCGGGCCATGAAAACACGATTGCCGACTACTAGCTATTCCAAAATCAGCAATCGTTTGCAATTGCATTCAACTTTCAGAAAAATGATGACTTGCATCATTCCGTCAGCATTGGTCTGATCTCTTTAATGCCGCTAAAACACGCCGAAACCGTTATAAAACCTAGCATTCTCCCATGTATAATGCGCCCTAAGAAAGGCAAGGCGGCACCAGTCGACGACGAAGATGCCGCACTAGGAGGAATCATGGCTCACCAAAACCATCGCGTCTCGCCACGCACCATACTGCAAACGTTCGCATCTTTTGTGATTGCGCTTGCCGTGCTGCTGCCTATCACCCTAATCGCCGGCACCGCGTCCGCCGAGGAAGGCGCCACCTCCACCGTTACCAGCGTGAACTCGTACTGGCTGGTGTGGAGCAATAAGGCCGGAAGCTATGTGCCCACCAACATGCCGCAGTCGTTCGACGGCAACACAGGCATCGTGCGTCCCCTCGCTCAGTTCGACCTGAGCGCGTCCGGCCAGTCCATGGCTGAAGGCGGCAACATGATCCCTGCCAAAAGCCTCGAATGGCGCATCACGCAATACGTGTTCAAGGATCGCGACGGCAATCCGCTCGGCATCGAGAAGACACAGATCGCCGTACCGGAATGCTCGGAGGGGTACAACAGCGGCAACGGCCTGTGCTACACCGTGGACGAGAGCACCCACGAATACGTGCTCACCAACGCTATCACCGTTTCCGCGGCCGCTACCTTCTCCGTGCAGGTCACATACGACGTCGACCCCAGCAAGGTTCCCGACGCGGACACCACACCGGGCAAGGATTATTACAAGTACGTTGAAGGCGAAATCACCTCCACCGGCAAGCTCCCCGGCAACGACAAGCCGGTGGAGAGCACCAAAAACACCGCCAAAGTCAATACAAGCCTGATTGTCACCGATACTGAGAAGGACTACAGCGACGCGACGGACACGATACCGGAAGGATTGGAAGATTACGCCAACGCTGGTGAACGATACGTGCTATGGAAGGTCACGGTAAAGGCGGAGGGCGAGCAACCGGGAACTGTGACCATTGCCGATGGTGGTCCGACTGATGGCCTAGGTGGTTGGACCCTCGGCGTTCTTGACTCGAGCAAGAAGCCGATCATCGACGAAGAAGGAAATCTTTGTGGAGCGTATGGGTATTCCGACTGCACTGTGTCCGTCAAGGGCGGTGGCACCTACACCTATTACGTCGTTACCGTCTATGACCAAAGCGATCTTGACAACGCGATGGACACTGACGGCAGTTACACCTTCGCCAACAGCGTCAGCGCAACCGTCACAGGGCAGGACGACGACCAGTCCAGCACCAAGGATGCCGAAGACAGCAAAACCATCGGCAGTACCAAGTCGTTCGAATATAGCGGCGATTTGTATCGCATGTTCAAGGGGTGCACCACTTCTGATGGCAATGACTTGCAGGTGATGAACGACTGCACGACTCCCGGCGCATTGACGGCGTTGGAGAACGACAGCGAAGTGCGCCTGAATTCCTTTGTGAACCATTACTTCGCCCAGACGTACGCGCTGACCACGGCGGACGGCCAAGTGTCGAAAAACCAAAGCGATTACGGACAGCAGTATGTGCACCACGAATTCATCGACGACATGTTCGCATTTGGCGAAGAAACTGCCGGCGAAATGGAGCAGAACGGAACGTATCCAAATGGGTATCGGGCGAGTGATCCGGAACCCACTAAGGGCTATGCCGAGCTGACGCCCGAGGATTTCAGCATCGAGTATGTCAATATTCCCCAAATCACCAATTGGTCCAACTACAAATACCAGCAGGGGAGCAGCACATACACGCCATTGACGGACAGTCCCGGATTCACGGTCTCCGACTGGGCGCTCACCGATACTGGCGATTGGGGATTGGTGCCCCGCACTCCGGACAACGATCACAACCAGACGACGCTGACCATCGAAGGACTGGCGTACGGCAAGGAGAATGATGGCCAGTGGGTCAGCCAGGGGTGGAAGACGCTAGAGACGTTCACGTTGAAGGATCTGTATCAGAACGCGAAGTCTGTATCCACAGGCTCCGGCACCGGTTACAGTGTTGTGGCGGTCAAGGCGGTCTACCAATCGTCGTCCTCCGCGGCGGTGGAGCTGAACCTCGCCGCATCCGTGGTACTGCGCCCGACCGACCATGTCAAGGGACTGCTGCGCAAGCTCAATGACAGTAAGACGGCTTCGACCACGGAGCTGCGCGACGATTACGTGACACTGACCGACTACAACACGATGACCATATACACGCAGAGGCAGTGGGAGAACAAGACCTCGAAATGGCCGACGGCCTTCAATCTTGCGCAGGCGACTCAAAGTTCGAAAGCTGGCATCGGTGCTTGCGTGAACCCTGATAGTAGCGTCTCCGGTTGGAGGGGAAAGTTCAACACGTTCCCGTTTTCGCACGATTTCCAGTATCTCGACAATCCGTCTTCGTCGTCGCCATTCCAAGGCGTGCCACTGTGCCATACCAAGGCCACGCAGAAACTCACCCCATTCTCGCTGACTTCAGTCAAACAGAAAGCCATCGACGGCGAGGTGACCAACGATAAAGCCAACAGCCGCGTGAAAATCCCGTACAAAGTCACGATGGGTGAGTCCGGCATCTTCACCACCGCCTATGTCAAAAGCGAGTGGGCCAAGTCGCAGCAGTCCGGCACGTTCTACGATCTGCTGCCCGCCGGCGTCGTGCCGGACGTCACCAGCGTCAAGGTCACCGCCACCGACGGCACAACCGAGATGATCGTGACCGATATCCAAACGCACGCGAACTACAAAGGCAGTGGTCGAACGCTGCTCGTCGTCGACGCGAAAGCGCCAGACGAATATAAGAACGTGCACTACAGCACGTCTGCAACTGACGATACCGGCAGATCCACGATGACGCTGCGATTTGACGCCTATATCTCTTGGCAGGATGCCAGCGATTACGGTTACAACAATGAAGTCAAGCCGCTGCACAACGTGGTGGCCTACCGGTCCGGCAACAAGACCATCGCCAAAGGCGATGACAACGACGACTTGACCAATTTGGATAAGGCTACATTATGCACTTTTGCAGATGGCTGTTTGTGGAGTGACGACGAAAAATCCGCGCTCGCCAATCTCACCTTCAAGAACACGGACAACCGCTTCCTTTACGCCGACGCCAGCAACAGGATCAGCTTCATCACCTCGTCCTCGTCCGGTCTGACCAAGCACATCCGCGGCGGCACGCAGATTGACTGGACGAACGGCATGAAGAATCAGGTCATGCTGCGTGCGGGAGGGGAATACACGTATCGCTTGCGCTACACCGCTGATTCCGCCACTTCGGCCAGCGGTATTGTGCTTTACGATTCATTGGAGAACTACCTCAGTTCCGATACATCGGCATCGGACACGGCGGTGGATAAGAATACGCCGCGTTGGAGGGGCACGCTCAGCAGCGTGGATGTGCGACAGGCCACGGACGATGGCTTCGCGCCGAAGGTGTATTGCTCAACGCAAGAGGATCTCAAGCTGTACGGTCCGACCAATGGCGAGAACGAAAGCAACCGCGATTTGGCGAACACCGCGATTTGGCAGGACTGCACGCCGTCCACGCATGCCGATTACGACTACTCGACAGTCAAGGCCGTCGCAATCGACCTCAGCAAAACTGAAGACGGCGGTAACGCGACGCTTGCCCCAGGCCAGTCCGTGCAGGTGACGCTCGTCATGAACGCTCCTACGAACCCAAGCGATGTTGCCCATTATGTGGCCGCCGATATGCACGCCTACAACGGCACTCACGTCAAAGCCACCACGGCCCGGCAGGATGAAGGCGGGGCGGCGGTCATGGCCATCAACGACATCGACTTTGGCTATACGCGGGTCGGTCTGGTTGCGGACACCACCACATTCACATTCACCAAGGTGGACGGTTCTGATACCGCGGAAACCAAGCCGCTCGCCGGTGCCACATTCGCGCTGTATCGGTGGGTTGGTTCTGGTTCGGCACCGACTTCCGACCTGATTGACCCGGACAAGATTGCCTCTGCCGGCGATAGCGCCGACTGGACGCGGGTTGGTGAACTCAAAACCAGCGATGCGGATGGCAAGGTCGAGCTCGGTGGCCTGATGGTCGGCACATATCGGCTGATTGAGACCAAAGCCCCGGACGGCTTCGACAAGCCCGACTGCCAATGGTCGATAGTCGTGGGCTTCGGTCCTGTGAATAAGGAACTCATCATCCACGAGCCTACTGTGGTGAAGGCCTCCGATACCGCCACAAACAACGAGTCGGATGGCAACGTGGACCCCCATAATCCCGTCTTCACACAGGACGGCAGCGGCAACTACACCCTTGCCAACTACCCCGGCGTCACGCTGCCGGAAACGGGCGGCATCGGTGCGTGGTCGGTCATATCCGCGGGCGGCATCATGGTCATCCTCGGCGGTGCGTGCCTGGCCCTTATCCACATCTCCCGCAGCCGCAGTCTTCGGTAACGGTCGGTCGGCGTTCGGAGGGAGCCGAATGTGCGCCGGCCGTGCGCCGGCCGTGCGCCGCTTGGGTCGGCGCCTGTCTCAAACCGTCACTAAGTATGCGGCTCGACCATGCCCTCGCATACATAGTGTGGGTTTGGACGTGCGAAACGACACTATGTATGCGGGCCCTTCGTTCAGCCGCATACATAGTGTGGGTTTGGGCTCTCAAACGCCATGGGGGCTTCCGTACCCAATATGTGCCATAGAAAACAAGCGAGGCGGCTCCCCTTTGGTATGGGGAGAACCGCCTCGCTTATGTCAATCGGCTGAATCGGCCGTCAAGCAGTCATTCAGTATCCGTCACTTCGCCGAGCCAGCCGACCCGGCCGCACCGGCCTTGCGGCGGGCGTTGGCCACGGCGTACAGGCTGATGCCCGCCGCCACGGAGGCGTTGAGCGACTCCACGGACGAGCTGATCGGGATGCCGGCGATGGCGTCGCACGCCTCGCGCACCAGACGGCTCAGGCCGCTGCCCTCGGAGCCCAGCACCACCACAAGCGGATCGGTCTCGAAGCCGGTCTCGCCCACGAGCTTGTCGCCGCCGCCGTCGAGACCCACCACGTAGTAGCCGCGCTCCTTCAATCCCTCAATCGCCTTGTTGAGGTTCACCACGCGGGCCACCGGCATGTGCGCGGCCGCACCGGCGGACACCTTCCAGGCCGCGGCGGTCACGGAAGCGGAACGACGCTCCGGCAGAATCACGCCGTTGGCGCCGAACGCGGCCGCCGAACGGATCACGGCGCCCAGGTTCTGCGGGTCGGTCACGCCGTCGAGCGCGATGAACAGCGGACGGGCGGCGATGCGCGCGGCCGCAGAGTTCGCGGCCTCCATCGCCTTCGCCTTCTTCTCCGCACGGTCGGCCAGCGAGGCCAGCGAGGAGTACTCGAACGGGTTGACCTTGAGGATCACGCCCTGATGATTGCCGGAGCGGGCGATGCGGTCCATCTCCAGACGGTCGGCCTCCATCATGTGCAGGCCGGACGTGCCCGCCAGCTTCACGATCTCGCGCGTGCGGTCGTCATGCTCGATGCGGGACATGATGTACAGCGTGGAGCTCGGCACGCCCACGCGCAGCGCCTCCAGCACGGAGTTGCGGCCGAACACCAGATCGGAGGTGTCCGCGGAGGCGAACTTGTCCACGCGCCTGCGGGCCGCAAGGCGCGGATCGGCCATCTTACGGCGATCAGCCGCCTTCTTGGCCGCGTAGGCCTTGTGATAGACGCGGTCCTCGGCCTTCGGAGTGGGGCCGTGACCCTTCAGTTTGTTACGATGCTTGCCACCCGACCCCTTGGTCGGTCCTTTCTTAATAGCCATAGGTGCCATTCTCCCAGCACCCCAGCCCAAGCGTGCCGGGTGTTGCTAAGGTATTGAGCGTGAAGCAGCAGCGCATGATATTCGGACTGCCCCTGGTGTATTGGGGCTTGTGGCTGGCGATTCTGATCCTGTGGATGGGACGGTTCGTCACCTCCTTCCTGTCCATCTACCTGGTCTCCGCGCTGCACATCAACGAAGGCGTGGTGGGCGCGGTCGTCTCCATGTACGGCTTCGGTTCGATCATCGGCTGCCTGTTCGGCGGCACGCTCTCCGACCGTTTCGGCCGCCAATCCATGATCATCATCGGCGAGATCGGCGCGGCCATCGCCCTGCTCGTGGTCTCCGCGCTCACCGCACCGGTGGCCATCGGCGCCGCCCTGTTCGTCTACGGCGCGTTCGCTTCGCTGCCCAGCCCCGCCATCGCCGCGTACATCGCGGACGTGGTGCCCGTCAAGCGCCAGCAGCGCGCCTACGTACTGCAATCGTGGGCAATCAACTTCGGGTACGCGATCGGCCCGATCGTGGCGAACCAGCTCGTCAAGGTCTCGTATTCGCTGATGTTCTACGTCGAGGCTGCGGTGATGGTGGCCGTCACCGTGCTGCTGATCGCCTTCTTCCGTGAGGTGCGGCACCTGGGAATCGCCGTGCCCGGTCCGGGCGGTGCCGTACGTGCGGCGGTCTCAGGTCGGAGCGATGACGGCCGTACGCAATCGACGTCGGACGACAAGCCCGCGAACGTTGGCATCACCGGTGACGTTGCGGCGACCGCCGAGGTCCGCGATGACGGTAGCCGTACCGAATCCGCATCGTCCGGTGATTCTGCGGCGACCGCAGCCCCGTCCGCCCCGTCCCTGCGCGACAACTGGCGTCGCGTCCTGACCGACGTGCCCTTCCTCGCCTTCTCCATGCTGATGTTCGGCTACTACCTCGTCTACTTCCAGTCGACCTCCGGCCTGCCCATCGCCATGACCGACCTCGGCCTGGGACTGGGGGAGTACTCGGTGCTGCTCACCATCAACGGTTTCATGCTGTGCGCGCTGCAGATTCCGGCCATGAAACTGTTCGCGCGCATGGGCAACTCGCGTGTGCTCGTCGTGGGCCTCGCCGTCACGGTCGTAGGATACGCGGTGCAGATCGTGGCCCATTCCTGGGCCGGATTCGCGCTCGCCGTGGTGCTCTGGACGCTCGGCGAACTGGGCACGTTCCCCATCGCCACCACCACCGTGGCCGCCATGGCCCCGGCCTCCGCGCGTGGCACCTACCAGGGCGTGTACAACGTGATCTGGTCCGTCTCCATCGCGCTGGCGCCGCTCGTGGGCGGCTGGACCATCAGTGGCTTCGGCGGCCGCACGCTGTGGATCGCCTGCACGCTCGTGCTCATCGCCGTCACCATCGGCCTGCGACTGACCAAATCCTCCCGCGACCGCGCCATCGCCCGCAACCTCCAGGACCAGCTCGCCGGCTGACAGCGGCCACGTCGGCCATGCGGAAGTAACCATACAAAACGCCATTACGCTGTGCGCCGAGCAATCACCACGGTTATGGAATAATGGCAATCGTATGCATCGGCAGCAGTTGCGTCGATGCCCATAACCGCGCAGTCCTTGCGTGACGGCTGGGAGAGAAAACCCGGCAAAAGCCGCAGGACTGACTACTCCGCGGCTATACCAAGGAGAACAGTATGGTTGATCGCCTGAAGGATCAATCCGAACAGTCCGCGACCGCAACGCAAGAGGTCCCGGAATCAGAAGAAGTGCGCGCCCAGAAAGCGCTGTTGGGGGATACGGATCCCAGCCTGACCAGTGCCGCCGATGTGGCCAAAGCCCTGAATGTGGACCCAAGCCGGGGCCTGAGCGAGGAGGAGGCCAAACGCCGCCTCGCCAAATTCGGCCCGAACGAGCTCGCCAGCGCGCCGCCCGTGCCCAAATGGAAAAAGTTCCTGGCCCAGTTCCAGGATCCGCTGGTCTATCTGCTCCTCGCGGCAACCGTCATCTCGGTCATCGCCTGGTTCATCGAGAAGGCCAACGCCCACCCGGGCGCCGAAGGCGGTGAGGCGCTGCCGTTCGATGCTCTCGTCATCGTCCTCATCCTCATCGTCAACGCCGTGCTCGGCTACATCCAGGAGGCCAAGGCGGAAGCCGCGGTCGAGGCGCTCGCGCAGATGACCGCCCCGCAGACCTCCGTGCTGCGCGACGGCAAGGTGCAGCGCATCAACACCGCGGACGTGGTCCCCGGCGACATCATCGTCCTTGCCGAAGGCGACTCGGTCTCCGCGGACGGCCGACTGGTCAACGCCGCAAGCCTGCGCATCGCCGAGGCCTCGCTGACCGGCGAATCCGTGCCGGTGGGCAAGAAGCCGGACACCCTGGAATCCGCCAAGGCCCTGGGTGACCGCGCCAACATGATCTTCAACGGCACCTCCGTCACGCAGGGCACCGGCCGTGCCATCGTGACCGGCACCGGCATGAACACGCAGGTCGGCAAGATCGCGGACATGCTCTCCGCCACCGAGGACGAGAAGACCCCGCTGCAGAAGGAGATGGACTACGTCTCCAAGATCCTCGGCATCGCCGTGTGCATCATCGCCGTGGTGGTGCTCGCGGCGCTCGCCGTGCTGGAAGGCTTCAACGACACGCAGGACGTCATCGACTCCCTGCTGCTCGCCGTCTCGCTGGCCGTGGCTGCTGTGCCGGAAGGCCTCGCCGCGATTCTTACGGTGGTGCTGGCGCTCGGCGTGCAGCGCATGGCCGCCCACAACGCCATCGTCAAGAAGCTGCATTCGGTCGAGACCCTCGGCTCCGCGTCCGTGATCTGCTCGGACAAGACCGGCACCCTGACCCGCAACGAGATGACCGTCGAGCGCGTGGTCACCCCGTCCGGCGAGGTGCAGATCACCGGCACCGGCTACGCTCCGGAAGGTCGCATGGTCATGACCGGCGGCGTCTCGCCCGAATCGGACGAGGCCCGCACCATCGCGGACGAGGTCGTCGCCACGCTCGCCGCCGGCGCGCTGGCCAACGACGGCGAACTACGGCAGGACGCCAACGGTCGCTGGGAGATCGTGGGCGACCCCACCGAGGTCTCCCTCATCGTGGCCGCCCGCAAGGTCAAGGCCGATCGCAAGGCCGAACGCTTCACCCGCGTGGCCGAGATCCCGTTCACTTCCGAACGCAAGCGCATGTCCATCATCGCCAAGGACGACACCGATTCCGGCAAGCTCACCGTGTTCGCCAAGGGCGCGCCCGACGTGCTCCTGAGCTACTGCTCGCGCATCCGCGTGGGCGGTCACGTGCGCAATCTCACCGAAGGCGACCGCCAGTCCATCCTGGCGACCGTGGAACGTCTCTCCTCCGAGGCCTACCGCACGTTGGGCCAGGCCTGCCGCCCGCTGGAGACCAGCAGTCTGGCCGATGTGCCGGGCGTGACCGTCAACGCCGCCGGACAGGTGGCGGACATCGCCGACCAGTCCGAGGCCATCGAAACCGACCTCATCTGGAACGGCATGGTCGGCATCATCGACCCGCCGCGCACCGAGGTCCGCGACTCCGTGGCCGAGGCGCACCGCGCCGGCATCCGCACGGTGATGATCACCGGCGACCACCCGCTCACCGCGGCCCGCATCGCCTCCGATCTCGGCATCATCGATAGGCACGGCAAGGCGCTCACCGGCGACCAGCTGGACGCCCTGCCCGACGAGGCCGCGCTCGACAAGGCCACCGCGGACGTGTCCGTGTACGCCCGAGTCGCCCCCGAGCACAAGCTCAAGATCGTCGAGTCCCTGCAGCGCCAGGGCAACATCGTGGCCATGACCGGCGACGGCGTGAACGACGCCCCGGCCGTCAAGTCCGCGGACATCGGCGTGGCCATGGGCATCACCGGCACCGAGGTGACCAAGCAGAGCGCCAAGATGATCCTGGCGGACGACAACTTCTCCACCATCGTGGCCGCCGTGCGCGAGGGCCGCGTGATCTTCGACAACATCCGCAAGTTCCTACGCTACCTGCTGAGCTCCAACGTGGGCGAGGTGTTCACCGTGTTCTTCGGCGTGGTGCTGGCCGGCTTCCTCGGCATCCGACAGCCGGAGACCGTGGGCGTGACCGTGCCGCTGCTCGCCACGCAGCTGCTGTGGATCAACCTCCTGACCGACGCCGCGCCGGCGCTGGCCATGGGCGTGGATCCGCAGACCGACGACGTGATGAGCCGCCGCCCGCGCAAGGTGACCGACCGCGTGATCGACGCCTCCATGTGGGGCGACATCATCTACATCGGCGTGATCATGGCCGCGGTGACGCTGATCGGCATGGACATGCACCTCGCCGGCGGCCTGTTCACCGACCGTTCGGTGGACACGCTCGGCCACGAGGCCCAGATGACCGAGGCCCGCACCATGGGCTTCACGATCCTGGTGTTCGCCCAGCTGTTCAACGCGCTCGCCTCCCGCTCCCACCTGCAGTCCGCGTTCGTGGGCCTGTTCTCGAACAAGTGGCTGTGGGGTGCGATCGGCCTGTCCGTGGCGCTGCAGCTCGTGGTGATCTACGTGCCGTTCCTCAACGGCCCGTTCGGCACCACGCCGCTGAGCCCGCTGGCTTGGCTGGAATGTATCGGTTTGGCGGCATTTGTGCTTGTCGCTTCCGAGTTGCGCAAGATTGTGCTAAGAATAATGGCTAAGCGCCAATAACGCCTGAATTCTTCTAATCCTAGGGACAAAAACCAACGGCCCGGACCCTCAATTGCGAAGGTCCGGGCCGTTGCACATGTGTTCGGCGGGTGTTGCGGGGCACATGATGTAGGGAAAGTCCCATGATGTAGGGATGCGATTTTCGGTTTTGGCGGAATAGAGCCGTTTTGCGACCCTGCATCATGGGACTTTCCCTACATCATGGGGAATCCCCTACACCATGGGGCGGGAAGCCGTGGCTTAGTTGGCGGATGAGTCGTCCGCCGTGCCGGAGTCGTCGGTGTTGGACGAATCGGTGCCCGTGCCGTTACCGGTCGTGCCGCCGTTATTCGTGGTGGTGCCGCCGGTCGTGCCGTTCTCCGTGGTGCCGTTGCCGTTGCTGGTGCCGGAATTGTTCGAGGTGCTGGAATTGGCCTGCTGCTGGGCCTGCATCGAGGCGTTCACGTCCGATTCAGCCTTCTGCAATGCGGAAATGGCGTTGTTCACATCCGATTCGGACGGGTTGGAGCTGCCGAGCACGTTGTTCGCATCGGTGATGGCGCTCTGCAGCGCGGTGCGGGTGGACTCGTCCGCCACGGCGCCGGCCGAGTTGTTCAGCGTGGTCTGCGCGCTGGAGATGGCCGAGCTCAGGTTGGACTTCAGCGAATCGGTGCTGGCCGTGTCCTTCGAGGCCTTGAGGGCCTTGATCGCGTTGTTGATGGCGTCCGTCTTGTCGGTCACGTCGCTCACCTGGGTCTGCATGTCCTTGGCCTGCGCCTTGAGCTCGTCGGCGGTCAGCGAGGAATCGCAACTGGCGGTCTCGGCCGGATTGGCCGCATCCTGCAGCGCCTGGTTCAGCGTGTCGATGGTGGTGGAGTCCGCCACCTGGCTGGAGGAGGTCTGCGCGCTGGCCTCGCCGTTGGTCACGGCGGCGGTGAGCTTGGCCTTGGCCGCGTCGTACTGGGTGGCGGCGGCCTTGCACTCCACCAACGCCGCCGCATGGCTCACCTTGGAACTGTTGGTGCGCCAGAACATCACGCCGCCCACGATCAGTGCGATGACCACGATAGCCGCGATGACGCCGCCCACGATGGCACCGGTGTGCTTCTTCTTTTTGCCGCCGCCACGACGGGAGCCGTGGCCCTTCGACTCGTCGTCGTCCGGTTCGTCATCCACCGGATCGCCCGGCAGGATCGACGGCGGCAGCGTGGCCGGCTGGGCGGCGGGCTGCACGGCATCGGTCAACGGCTGGAACACCTGGGTGGCGGCCTCGTTGTCCGCGGCTGCGGACGGCATGCCCGACGGTGCGAAAGCCGGGGCGGACTGTGCCAGCGGTTGTGCGGCCGGTGCCGTGGATCGGGGCATCGGCGTGGTGCCCAGCGGGGCGTATGCCTGAGTCGCCTGAGTCGCCTGTGCGGACTGAGCCGGAGCGGCGGCACCTGCGTACGGCATCGCCTGCGTGGCGCCGGCCTGCGTGGGCTGGAACACCTGCGTCGCCGCGGAGGAGGCCGCGGGGCGCACGGGCTGGGTCGGCTGGGCGGGCTGGCCGTACGCCATGGTCGCCTGGGTCGCGGCGGACGTGATGGGCTGCGTCGCCTCCGCGTAGGCGGTCGGCTGCGTGGGCGGCTGCATCATCGGCTGGGTCGCGGCCGCGGGCTGTGCGGTTGCGGGAGCCGCGGTGGGGGCGATGGGGATGAATCGCTGGGTGGCCTGATCCCAGATGTACTGCTGCTGGCCGGCAGTCGAGGAGCCGGCTGCGGGGGCGGCGGGCGCTGCGGGGGCCGACTGGACGACCGGCACGGTGGGGGAGACCGCAGCGGGCTGGGCCACCGTGGGGGCGTCGAGCGGCGGCACCGTGGGCTTGGAGGACTTCTCATGGTGCTGGAAATCGAAATCAAAACCGCCATCGATATTGGTCATGGCATCTCCTTGAAAACAACGGGCAGAACGGCAAGGCCGGCGCTGAGGCCGGCCGGAAGTATGGGGGAACGCGCTGGGCGGACGTCAGTCGTCGATATGCGCGCGGTAGAAGTTCTCGTAGGACCGGCTGGGCGTCGGGCCGCGCTGGCCCTGGTAATGCGAACCGGTGCCGGCGGAACCGTACGGATGCTCGGCCGGCGAGCTCAGCTGGAAGAAGCACATCTGGCCGATCTTCATGCCCGGCCACAGCTTGACCGGCAGCGTGGAGACGTTGGACAGCTCCAGCGTGATGTGACCCTCGAAACCGGGGTCGATGAAACCTGCGGTGGAGTGGGTCAGGATGCCGAGTCGGCCCAGCGAGCTCTTGCCCTCAAGACGGGCGGCGATGGTCGGATCAAGCTTGACATACTCCCACGTGGAGCCCAGCGCGAACTCGCCGGGATGCAGGATCCACGGCTCGTCCGGGCCCACCTCGAACTGCTCGGTGAGCGCACCCTGGTTCTCGGCCGGATCCACATACGTGTAGGCATGGTTGTTGAACAAACGGAAATAACGATCCAAACGGACATCGATGGAGGCGGGCTGCACCATCTCCGGGGTCCACGGATCCAATGCAATATGACCGGCGGCCTGGGCGGCGAGAATATCGCGGTCGGACAGCAGCATACAAACTCCTTGCTTTCTTATACTGTTGCCCAGTCTAGCGTTCTGTGTGGAGACACCGATTTTCAGGTTATTCTCAGAAAAACCTAGAGATAGACCCAGAAACCAATGGTTATATAAGTCATGTCAGCAAAACAAGACGCTGATCAGGAGCCGCAGCAGTTCCCGACAATTGAACCCCTTTCTTCTTCTCTCTCCTTTCTCTCCCCGGCGGACACCCCGCCGGGGTTCTTTTTTGTGACCCAGATCATGAGCCGGGTCGGGCGGGGCGTAACGGCGCGGCCGTACCATTGGCAGGTATGAGCAACGAAGCGAATGCAGACCGGCCGCTCATCGGCCGCGAATCCACCACCGTTCCGGGGCATTTCGGCGACCCGTTGACCGTGGAGCACGTGCTGACCTCCCGCGGCGGCATCGGGCAGCACCCCACGCATCCGCTGTTCCTGTGCCTGCACGGCTGGGGCTCCAACGAGGAGGAGATGGCGGACATCATGCGCCTCATCGCCCCCTACAACGACTTCGCAGCCCTGCGCGGGCCGCTCACGCTCGCCGAACCGGAGCCCGGCAGCCGCGAGCCCGGCAACTACGCCTGGCTGCATGACTCGCTGCCCGTGGGCGAGGACCTCGATTATGACGCCTACGCGGCGGCTGTTGCCGTGGATTGCTGGGTCGCCGCCAACATTCCTGCCGACCGTGACGTGGTGCCGCTCGGCTTCTCGCAGGGCGGGCTCGTGGCCGTGCATCTGCTGCGGTTCAATCCCGAGCGATACCGTGCGGTGATCTCCCTGTCCGGCTTCAACGCGCCCGGCCAGGTGCCCGGCACGGCCCCCGCCGACGATCGCCTCGCCGATTACGACATCCCCGTCTTCTACACGTACGGCAAACTCGACGGCGTGATTCCCAAATACGAGCTGTTCGCTGCCGCGGCCTGGCTCGAGGAGCACACGTGGCTCAAGACCAAGAGCTACCACGGCCTCGACCACAACGTGAGCCTTGAGGAATTCGCCGACCTGCGCCAATGGCTGCTCGACCATGACATCACCTCCGGCGTGCTGTAGGCCGTGCGTCGTCCCAGGCGCGGCACGTGATGCGGGAACGGACGCCGGGACTGCTTCCGCGGGATCCGGTCATAGACTGATGCCATGAGTGAAGTGAGCATCAACGAGAACCATCTGGACGAGTCCCCGCGCGGCATTGTGATCATGGCCGTGGTGGGCGTGGCCGTGGGCATCCTGTCCGGTCTGTTCGGCATCGGCGGCGGTACGGTGATCGTCCCCGCGCTGGTCTGGCTGGGCCTGACGCAGCGCCATGCGGCGGCCACGTCGATGATGGCGATCGTGCCCACCGCGATTTCCGGCGTGGTGTCCTACGCCGTGGAGGGTGATGTGGATTGGGCCGCGGCCGCGCTGGTGTTCTGCGGCATGTTCGTGGGCGGGCAGATCGGATCGTGGCTGTTGTCCAAGTTGCCGGAGCTGGTGCTGCGATGGGCGTTCGTGCTGTTCCTGGTGTTCGTGATCGTCAATCAGGCCATGTCGAATCCGTCGCGTGATTCGCGGATCGTCATGAGCGTGGGTACGGTGATCGGGCTCATCGCGTTTGGCGTGATCGCCGGTATTCTGGCCGGCCTATTGGGCATCGGCGGTGGTGCCATTTGCGTGCCGGCGCTGTCCATTATTTTCGGTGCGAGCGATCTGATCGCCCGTGGTACGTCGTTGCTGGCCATGTTCCCGAACGCCATCACCACATCCGTGGCGAACACGCGGCGGCGGCTCGTGCATGTCAAGGCCGCCCTGATCATCGGTATCGTTGCCGCCCTGACCGCGCCGCTCGGCACATGGATGGCCGCCGCTGTGACCCCGCGCGTGGGCGCCATCCTGTTCACCGTCTACCTGTGCGTCCTGCTCGTCCGCTCCCTCTGGGTGGCGATCAAGGCCACGCGGCGGTGAGACCTTTGGCTCCCCTCAGAGAGGGGAGCTGTTGCTGAAGGCGACTGAGGGGAGCACCACGGGAATCACCCGACGACTCCCCTCAGTCTCACTTCGTTCGACAGCTCCCCTCAGAGAGGGGAGCCAAGAAAAGGATTAGATTAGATGCCGGAATCGGCATCGACCTGCATCACATAGATATTCCGCCTCAACGTACGCATCTGGGCGCGGTTGATGTCTCCGGCCTCGAACATGTCCTGGATCACGCTGAGCTCGATGCCGTAGCTTTCCTTTTTGACTTCCTCGATCTGCGTGATGGCCGCCGCACTGCCGCTCATGTTCGGACGTGACTGCAAGGAGGCCTCCGCACGGCGGTAGTCGAGCAGCAGCGCCGAGCAGTGCTCGGTGTTGTACGTATCCTGCCCCATCTCATCCACCAGGCGATCGATGACGTGGTGAATCGCCTCCACCTGAATCTCGCGCGTGCGGGCGAAGATCTGATCCTCGCTCACCAGCGGCGTGGTATGGCGGATCTTCGAGATCGTGCGCTTGGTGAGGTTGCTGAGTCGACGCTGCAGCATGCGTCCGCGGCCGCGGATCTGCGAGACCGTGTGCCCGGACGTGGGGTCGGTCGACGTATGGCGCAGCGTGTTCATGATCTGGTCGAGCATACGTTCGCAGGCCTCGATGTTGAGCTCCTGCGTGGCCTGATCCGCGTCCGGATGCGCCTTGAGCTCGGCCAGCCTGTCGCGCACGAATTCCTTCTCCCAATGCAGCGCCTCGATCTGCAGATGCTCCAGGCCCTGCGGGTCGGATTCGCCGATGCGCTGCTTCAGACGGCTGATGCGCTTGGTGTACAGGTCGATCACCACCAGCACCGCACGACGGTTCTCCGGCGTGATGCGCCCGGTCAGCTCCTCGACCGTGGAACGCAGCACTTCGATGGTGATCGGCACCATCTCGGCGGCCGGATCCTTGCCGCGGTTCGGCGCGAGCAACGGCAGCAGGAAGTTCGCCAGCAGCAGCGTGACGATGATGACGCCCGAGGCGATGAAGATCAGCTCGTCGCGCATCGGGAACGGCACGCCGCTCGCCAGGTAGTAGGGGATGGTGAACATCAGCGACAGCGTGATGGTGCCCTTGGGGCCGCCGAACGTCATCACCGCAGCCGAACGCCAGCGTTCCGGCGTCATCTTGCGGCGCTGGCCGGTGTTGATGTCGCGCGCGATGCGCAGCATGGCCGCCACCCAGATGAATCGCAGCACGATCACCACCGCGGTGACCAGCAGAATGATGCCGATGAGCTTGTTGTTGCTGATATGCGGGTCGGACCAGCTGGCCTGCATGGCCAGCGGCAGCTGCATGCCGAGCAGGATGAACACCGCGCCGTTGAGCGAGAAGCTCAGCACGCCCCACACGGAGGCGGAAACGATGTTCGTGCGCGCCACGTTCGGGCCCACGCCCGTGCGGTCGAACCGGGTGAACAGGCCGGCGGCCACCACCGCCAGAATGCCGGACAGGCCGAAGTCCTCGGCACCCAGGTACAGCAGGAACGGCAGGAACAGCTCCATCAGGATGCGCGTGGTGGTGGTCTCCCAACCCATCGAACGCACGGTTTCGAACACCCAGTTGGCCAGCATGCCGACCACCAGACCGAACACGGTGCCGCCGATGAACGAGACCACGAACTCGCCGGCGGCCTCGCCCACGGCGAAGGTCCCGGTGAACGCCGCGGCCAGCGCGAACTGGAATCCCACGATGCCGGAAGCGTCGTTGAACAGCGATTCGCCCTTGAGCACGCCGCGTTGGCGCTGCGTGAGCGATGCCTCCTTGCCCAGCGAGCTCACCGCCACCGCATCGGTCGGTCCCAGCGCGGCGCCCAGTGCCAATGCGGCGGCCAGCGTGATGGCCGGCCAGACGGCATGCAGGATGAACCCAACCGCCACCATCGTGGCTATCGCCAGTCCGATGGCCAGCGAAAGGCTCAGTTTCAGCGTTTTCAGCAGGGACGATTTGTCGATTTCGTGCGCCTCAAGATAGAGCAGCGGCGCGATGAACAGCACCATGAACAGCTCGGGGTCGAGGCTCGCGTCCGGGAAGAACGGCAGGTAGGCCACCAGCACACCCAGCACGATCTGGACCAGCGGCGTGGAAACCTTGGGAATGAAGCGACTGACGAACGAGCTCAACACCACTGCCGCGATGATGCATACAATGAGCTCGAATACCGCCATGATCCCACCCTCTCTCGTGTCGTGAAAAGTATAGAAAAACAATTGGAACTCATGCGTAAACGTACGCCCAGAGTGGACAGGTGATGCCGGAACCCGGCGGATCGGACGTGGTTGCTTGATTCGTCCGGGCTTAGACTCGTCGTATGAACGATAAGGAAGCGATGCTCGCCGCCCTCGACCTGGCCCGCAAGGCCGCGCTCGCAGGCGATGTGCCGGTCGGGGCCGTGGTGCTGGACGCCGACGGACGGATCATCGGCCGGGGATACAACACCCGCGAGGCCGGGGGAGACCCGCTGGCCCACGCCGAAATCATCGCGATGCGCGAGGCCGCGGCCATGCGCCGGCAACTGGCTGCGGCCATCGGCGATACGCCCGTGCCGACCGGCCGGACCCGTGCCGATGATGCCGGTGCCGTTTCCGGCTCGGCCCGCTCCTGGAACCTCGCCGACTGCACGCTCGCGGTGACGCTCGAACCCTGCCCGATGTGCGCAGGCGCATGCATCCAGACGCATATCGGCCGCATCGTGTTCGGTGCGTGGGACGCCAAACTCGGCGCCTGCGGCTCGATCTGGGACATCCCACGTGATCCGCACGTGGGCCACACGCCCGAGGTCTACGGCGGCGTCCTCGAGCGCGACTGCCAGACCATCCTCACTGATTTCTTCGCCGCCCGTCGCTAACTCAGTTGAGCGTAGCCCCGTACTATTTCGGCTCCCCTCTCTGAGGGGAGCTGTCAGCGAAGCTGACTGAGGGGAGTGACTCATCGTGCCGTGAGACTTCCCTCAGTCGCCTTTGGCGACAGCTCCCCTCAAAGAAGGGAGCCAGATAATCGCCAAATACTTACTTCCCCCGGCCAACACGCTGCACTGAGTCAACATATTCCGTTTTTCCTACCATCGGAACCAGCAGTAAAGCGTCCGCAACCATCAAGTCAAAGGAGACACCGCCATCATGGCCGAGAACGAAACCCTCACCTTCACCGGCGCAGCCTCGGACGGCACCGCACTCACCGCCGTATACCTCGCCCAGCCCACCGCCAACGTGGCTCTGGGCCTGGTCTTCGCCGGCGACGACCTGCCGCACATCGTCCACTGGGGCCGCCCGCTCGCCAATCCACAGACCCTGCTCGCCGCGTACGACGCCCTGAAGCCGCAGCGCGTCTCCGGCGCGCTCGACGAAACCGCATGGCCGTCCGTGCTGCCCACCCAGTCCGAAAGCTGGATCGGCGAGCAGCGCGTGGTCCTGCGCCGCGACGGCGTCGAACTGTTCCCCAAGTTCACCGTGACCGGCATCGAGACCGAAGGCGTGCTGGACGCATCGCTGGACGCCGTCACCGCCGAGCAGTACACGGACGTGACCGGCCATGCCCGCACCACCGGCCCGGTGCGCGTGCCCGGAGTCGTCGTCACCGCACAGGATCAGGAAAACGGCGTCGGCATCGAATGGCGTCTTGAGCTTATGCCCGGCGGACTGGCCCGACAGAAGGCCACGGTCACCAATCTCGCCGGCGTCGACCAGGCCCCGCTGGAAATCGGCAAGATCGAACTCGGCTTCCCCGTGCCGGAACTGGCCGGCGAAATCCTCACCACCACCGGCCATCACCTGCGCGAACGCAGTCCACAGCGTCAGCCGCTGACCGTCGGCCGTTTCGAAAAGCCGCAGCTCGCCGGCCGCCCGGACTTCGACGCCAGCCTGCTGCTCACCGCCGGCGTGCCCGGCTTCGGTTTCGAGCACGGCGAGGCATGGTCCGTCCACGTGGGCTGGAGCGGCAACTCCGTGCTGTCCGCGGAACGACTGCCGTACACGCAGGGCATCATCGGCGGCGGCGAACTCCTGTTCGGCGGCGAGGTGACGCTCACCGCCCAGGGCGAGGGCGAGAGCTCCTACGAGACCCCGTGGCTGTTCGGTTCGTTCGGCGAAGGCCTCAACGAGATCGCCGCCCGCTTCCACGCCTACGTGCGCTCCCGTCATCCGCGCCTGTTCTCGCAGGGCCGTCCGGTGATCCTCAACACCTGGGAGGCCGTGTACTTCGACCACGACTTCGATACGCTCAAGGCCCTGGCGGACAAGGCCGCGGCTTCCGGCGTGGAACGTTTCGTGGTGGACGACGGCTGGTTCGGCTCCCGCCGTGACGACACTTCCGGTCTCGGCGACTGGCAGATCTCGCAGGACGTCTGGCCCGACGGCGATAAGTCCCTCAAGGCGCTCGCCGACTACGTGCACGCCAAGGGCATGCAGTTCGGCCTGTGGTTCGAGCCCGAGATGGTCAACCTCGATTCCGACGTGGTGCGCGCGCACCCGGAGTGGATCCTCTCGCCCACGGCCGGCCGCCTGCCCATGCAGGGCCGCAGCCAGCAGGTGCTCGACCTGACCAACCGGGATGCGTTCGACTACATCTTCGGTGCCATGGACGCCCTCGTGGGCGAGCTCGGCATCGACTACATCAAGTGGGATCACAACAAGCTCGTCACCGAGCCCGGTTCCCGCCGCTCCGGCCGCCCGGCCGTGCATGCGCAGACCCTCGCCGTCTACGAGATCTTCAAGGGCCTCAAGACCCGCCATCCGGGACTGGAGATCGAAAGCTGCTCCTCCGGCGGCGGCCGCGTGGACCTCGGCATCCTCGAAGTCGCCGACCGCATCTGGGCCTCCGACTGCGTGGATCCGGTCGAGCGCGCGGACATCCAGCGCTACACCTCGCTGCTTGTGCCGCCGGCCATGATCGGCGAGCATGTGGGGGCCAGCCCGGCGCATTCCACCCAGCGCGCCACCAGCCAGGAACTGCGCATGGCCATGGCGTTCTTCGGTCATATGGGCATCGAATGGAACCTGCTCAAGGAACCGGACGAGGCGCTCGCCAAGCTGGCCGTGTGGGTGGCCGAATTCAAGAAGCACCGCGATTGGTTCGCCATCGACACCTGCGTGCACGCCGATGTCAACGATCCGGCCGTCCGCCTCGACGGCATGGTGATGCCCAGCAAGGACGCCGCCATCTACCGCTTCACCCAGCTCACCACCGGCCAGACCTACCCGGCCGCGCCCGTGCGACTGCCCGGCCTCGACCCCGAGCGCACGTACCGCGTCAGCCCGCTCGACCCGAGCCTCGACCTGACCGGTCTGGGCAATGGTCAGAGCACGCTCGGCTGGTGGAACGAGGAAGGCGTGCTGATGACCGGCGAAGCCCTGCAGCGCTACGGCATCCGTCCGCCGTCCCTCCACCCCCAGCAGGCCGTCCTGTTCAAGGCCGTGGCGGAATAAGCCATACTTGGCTCCCCTTGACAGGGGAGCTGGACGCGAAGCGGACTGAGGGGTAGCTGAAGAGCAGGCAAAGCCTGCGGGAAAACAGTATCGGCTTTCATAAGCCGATACCAAACACGCGGCATCGCCGTAAATATGGAATCGGCCTATGGCCGATACATTGGCCCGCAGACGTGTACGTCTGCTCTTCAGCTACCCCTCAGTCTCACTGCGTTCGACAGCTCCCCTGTCAAGGGGAGCCAAGAAATGCCAATCACCCGATATGTTTCACGATCACGCGACTGGCGGCGGCCTTGGCCCACAGCTGCCAGTCGTGGTTCACGATCGTGAACTTCACCGGCGCGGCCTGGCTGTGGCGGTAATGCCTGATGCCGTCGCGCAGCGAATCGGTGCCCAGCTTGGCCAGGAACGCCGATTCCCCGGCGATCATCACATGGCCCGGCATCGCGATGTTCGCCACCATGGATACCAGTGCACCCAACCGGAAGCATGTGCGATGCACCAGTTGCGAGGCCTGCGGCACGTGCGCGCGGGCGTCGCGGGCGAAGTCCTCGAACGTCACCGGACGGCCCACGATCGCGGAATACTGCTCCGCGATCGAATCATCGGTCAGGCATTGCGAGCAGCCGATGTGACCGCTGGTGCAGCGCGGCCCCTCCGGATCGACCAGCACATGGCCCACCAGACCGTAGCTTTTGTCCGGATAGCTCACCGGTTCGCCGTGCACGGCCAGCGAATAGCCCACGCCGATGCCGATGGTCACCACGGCGAACATGTCCAGCCCGACGCCGGGCCCGAACCATGAGGCATCCACCAGCAGCGAATCGATGTCGTTGAACACCCCGCACGGCAGCCCGGTGGCCTTGCCCACCATCGCGCCGAAATCGGTCTCGCCGTCCCAATGGAGGAACGGCGCGAACGTCACCACCGAATCGTTGACCACATGGCCTCCCGCGGCCACGCCGACCGCGGTGGGGGAGGGGAGGCCCGCCGAAACCACATCGTCAGTGCACGCCGCCGTAAGCCGGGCGATCGCGCCGGTCACGTATTCGGGCGACTGGTCCTCGCCGATGGGCGCCTCATGCCGGTTCGAGATCACTTCGCCGTGCGCGTTCACCGCCGCCGAGACGATCGACGTGCCATGCACCTTGACGCCCACGAACGTGCGCGCGTTCGAGCACAACACCAGCGAGGTCTGCGGACGGCCCCTGCGATCGGAATTCTCCTTGGGCGTGAACCGTTCAGGCAGCTTGCCGGTGGCGCCTGAGGCGGCCGGCAGCTCCTCGATCACTCCCGCGTAGATCAGATCGCTGGTGATGCGGGAGAGCGCCCCCTGGCTCAGTCCCAGCATCTGAGCCAGTGTGGTGCGGGCGATCGGGCCGTACTGGGCCACCGCCGCAGCCACCCGATGCGTATGTTCGGAACCGGAAAACCACTGCGGAATCGCATTGGACTCAGCCAACTCATGCCCCTTCGCGAAGAATTAATTGCGTTAATCACAAAATACCGCTTTTTTAATTGCACACGCAAGCTGGCTCGCTGGCGCTGGGAATGAAATGGCCGAATCGGTACCTTTGAAGGGTGGAAGGCCGACGGCATAGGAGCCGGCGGTTGGAAGGTAAAGATAAAGGAGTCACATATGCTGTCAGATTCCCCCAATTCAACATCCAGACTGAAGCGTCTGGGCGTGCGCATCGCCGCGGCGGCCTGCGCGATCGCCGTCGGCTTCGGCCTGGCAGGATGCGGTTCCAGCACCGCCGGAACCGTCACCCTCGACTTCTTCCAGTTCAAGTCCGAGGCCGCGGACACGTTCAAGGCCATCGTCAAGGACTTCGAAAAGCAGAACCCGACCATCAAGGTCAACATCAACAACTCCGCCAACGCCCAGACCGATCTGCGCACCCGCTTCGTCAAGAACCGCGTGCCGGACGTCATCACCTTCAACGGCGACATCAGCTTCGGCATGTTCGCCGCCTCCGGCGTGTTCTACGACTTCACCGATGAGCCGATCGTGGACACCCTCAACCCCGGCATGGTGAAGATCGCCAAGAACCTCGTGCAGACCACCGATCCGGCCAAGAAGCGCCTGTACGGCCTGCCGTTCGCCGGCAACGCCTCCGGCTACATCTACAACAAGGACCTCTTCGAGCAGGTCGGCCTCGACCCGGACAACCCGCCCACCACCTGGACCGAGTTCACGGACATGCTCAACAAGTTCAAGGAAGCCGGCATCAACCCGCTGCAGGGCTCCGTGGCCGACGCCTGGACCACGCAGGCCCCGCTCGCATCCCTGGCCGGCACGCTGGTTCCCGAAACCAAGTACACCGAACTCAAGCAGGGCAAGACCACATTCCAGGAGCTGTGGAAGACCACGGTCGAGAAGGAGGCCGAGCTCTTCACCTACTCCACCGAGGACACCGGCGTCACCTACCAGCAGGGCACGCAGAGCTTCGCCCAGGGCAAGGCCGCCATCATCCCGCTCGGCACCTACGCCATCCCGCAGATTCTGCTCATCAACAAAGACATCAACCTCGGCTTCGCCCAGATGCCCGCCACCGACAACGCTGACGAGCAGATCCTCACCGCCGGCGACGACGTGATGCTCACTATCGGCGCCAACACCAAGCACAAGGAAGAGGCGATGAAGCTCGTGGAGTTCATGATGCAGAAGGAGCAGCTGGATTCCTACGCCGACGCCCAGTCCGCCATCACCCCGCTCAAGGACACGTACTTCGGCAACGACGCGCTGGAGACCGTGCGTCCGTTCTTCGAGGAGAACCGCCTGGCCGACTTCTGCGACCACTACATCCCCTCGTCCATCAACATCGGCGGCTACCTGCAGACCATGGTGACCTCCGGCAACACCGACCGGTTCCTGAACCAGATGCAGACCGAATGGGACAAGGTCCAGGCCAGGACCTTCGAGTGACGAGTAGGAGAGGAGAGTAATCATGTCCAACGCAACCCGCAAAGCCACCAAGAAGAAGGTGGACGCCTTCTCCAAGCGCAAGGTGGATCCGGCCTACTACTGGATGGTGGTCCCGGCGGCCATCATCTTCGCCTTCTTCCTCTACCTGCCGTTCCTGGACGGCGTGAAGTACTCCTTCACCAACTCCCAGGGCTACGGCGACTACAAGTTCATCGGCTTCAAGAACTACATCGCCCTCTTCCAGGACAACCGCGTGGGCCACGCCTACCTGTTCACGCTGCTCATCGCCATCGCCATCACGGTGCTCATCAACGTGATCGCGCTGTTCCTCTCGGTGCTGCTGAACTCGAAGATCGCCTTCAAGAACGGCTTCCGAGCCATCTTCTTCGTGCCCTACACCCTCTCCGTGCTGGTCATCGGCTACGTGTTCAAGTACATCTTCATGAACCCGCTGCCCGAGCTCGGCAAGGCGCTCGGCATCGATTGGCTGTCCACGTCGCTGCTCACCAACGAGAAGCTGAGCTGGATCCCGATCGTCTTCCTCGCCGTGTGGCAGGGCGTGGCCTACTCCGTGCTCATCTACCTGGCCGGTCTGCAGACCATCGACGACGAGATCTACGAGGCCGCCGCCATCGACGGCGTCAACGCCTGGCAGAAGTTCTGGAAGATCACCTTCCCGCTGATCGGACCGTTCTTCACCATCAACCTCGTGCTGTCCATGAAGAACGCGCTCGGCACCTTCGACCAGGTCGTGGCCTTGACGGACGGCGGCCCGAACTCCGCCACCGAGACGGTCACCTACCTCATCTGGAAGGGCGGTCTGACCGGTGGCGAGTACGCCTACCAGACCGCGAACGCCGTGCTCTTCTTCATCGTGCTGGCCATCATCGCCTTCGTACAGCTGCGCATCTCCCGCAGCCAGGAACAGATCTGATTTCTACGGGGAGAGGATTTAATCATGACTACTGCAACCGGTGCTTCTACTACAAAGTTCCGTCGCGACCACAACATCAACTGGTGGCTGACCGCCGCCGTGGCCGTGCTCTCGCTGACCATCCTGGTGCCGCTGTACTTCACCATCGTCACGGCCCTGAAGACCCCGGCCGAAGCCGGCACGTTCGCCCTGCCGACCTCGTGGGAGTGGCATAACTTCGCTGACGCCTCAGCCAAGGTCAACTACCCCAAGGCCGCACTCAACTCGGCGATCATCACGGTGGCCGCCGTGGTGCTCACCCTCCTGACCAACACGTTCGTGGCCTACGCGGTGGCCCGTAATATGGACAAGCGCTTCTTCCGCTTCCTGTACTACTTCTTCATCGCTGCCATGTTCGTGCCGTTCCCGGTCGTCATGCTGCCGATCGCCAAGCAGATGGGCTCTCTGCACCTGGACAACCAGGTGGGTCTGATCATCCTGTACACGGTGCTCGGCCTGGGTACGAACCTGTTCATCGCCACCGGCTTCATCCGCTCGATCCCGGTCTCGCTTGAGGAGGCGGCCCGCATCGACGGCGCGTCCACCTGGCGCATCTTCTGGACCATCATCTTCCCGCTGATGAGCCCGATCAACGCCACCATCGCCATCCTGACCGCCCTGTGGGCCTGGAACGACTTCCTCCTGCCGTTGATCGTGCTCACGGACCAGTCGAACCAGACCATCCCGCTGGCCCAGTACGTCTTCAGCTCGCAGTTCGCCACCAACTACCCGATGGCCTTCTCCAGCTACCTCATGGCCATGGCCCCGATCCTGATCGTCTACATCTTCGCCCAGAAGTGGGTCGTGGGTGGCGTTATGAGGGGCGCGGTCAAGTAATTACTTTCCGCCACGCCCGCCAAACAGCCCGATGGGAATAAAACCATCGGGCTGTTTTAATAACTACCAAGCAGTAATCAAAGACGATATCCGCACCAGAAAGGTTCACGCGATGACCACCACGCAGCGCACCATCATCCCCGACTCCATCCGCACCAACGGCGCCACCCCGAATCCGTGGTGGTCGAACGCCGTGGTCTACCAGATCTACCCGCGCTCCTTCCAGGACACCAACGGCGACGGCTTCGGCGATCTCAAGGGCATCACCTCCCGCCTCGACTACCTCGCCGACCTCGGCGTGGACGTGCTGTGGCTCTCCCCGGTCTACAAGTCCCCGCAGGACGACAACGGCTACGACATCTCCGACTACCAGGACATCGACCCGCTGTTCGGCACCCTGGAGGACATGGACGAGCTGCTGGCCGAGGCCCACAAGCGCGGCCTGAAGATCGTGATGGACCTCGTGGTCAACCACACCTCCGACGAGCACGATTGGTTCAAGGCCTCCAAAGACAAGAACGACCCGCACGCCGACTGGTACTGGTGGCGTCCGGCCCGTCCGGGCCACGAGCCCGGCACGCCGGGTGCCGAGCCGAACCAGTGGGGCTCCTACTTCGGCGGTTCCGCCTGGGAATACAGCCCGGAGCGCGGCGAGTACTACCTGCACCAGTTCTCCAAGAAGCAGCCCGACCTCAACTGGGAGAACCCGGCCGTGCGTCGCGCGGTCTACGACATGATGAACTGGTGGCTCGATCGCGGC
Organism: Bifidobacterium sp. SO4; assembly: GCF_018555355.1. Lineage (NCBI taxonomy): Bacteria > Bacillati > Actinomycetota > Actinomycetes > Bifidobacteriales > Bifidobacteriaceae > Bifidobacterium > Bifidobacterium sp. SO4. The sequence goes on along the minus strand of NZ_JAFEJP010000018.1, from coordinate 3,764 downwards.
GTCGACGGCTTCCGCATGGACGTCATCACCCTGATCTCCAAGCGTACGGACGCTAATGGCAAGCTGCCCGGCGAGGCTGGCTCCGAACTGGAGGACCTGCCGGTGGGCGAGGAGGGCTACTCCAACCCGAACCCGTTCTGCGCCGACGGCCCGCGTCAGGACGAGTTCCTGGCCGAGATGCGCCGCGAGGTGTTCGAGGGCCGCGACGGCTTCCTCACCGTGGGTGAGGCCCCCGGCATCACCGCCGAGCGCAACGAGCACATCACCAACCCCGTCAACGGCGAACTGGACATGCTCTTCCTGTTCGAGCATGTGGACTTCGACTGCGAAGGCGTCAAGTGGAAGCCGCTGCCGCTCGACCTGCCGGGCTTCAAGCGCATCATGGCCGGCTACCAGACCGCCGTGGCGAACGCCGGCTGGGCCAGCCTGTTCACCGGCAACCACGACCAGCCGCGCGTGGTCTCCCGCTGGGGCGACGACTCCGACGAGGAGAATCGCGTCCGCTCCGCCAAGGCCCTCGGCCTCATGCTGCACCTGCATCGCGGCACCCCGTACGTCTACCAGGGTGAGGAGCTGGGCATGACCAACGCCCACTTCACCCGCCTCGACCAGTACCGCGACCTCGAATCCCTCAACGCCTACCGCCAGCGCGTCGAGGAGGCCAAGGTGCAGACGGCAGAATCGATGATGGCCGGCATCGCCGCCCGCGGCCGCGACAACTCTCGCACCCCGATGCAGTGGGACGCCTCGGCCTACGCCGGCTTCACCGCCCCGGACGCCGCCGCCGAACCGTGGATCTCGGTGAACCCGAACCACGCGGAGATCAACGCCGCCAGCGAGTTCGACGATCCGGATTCCGTGTACTCGTTCTACAAGTCGCTGATCGCCCTGCGTCATGAGCGCGCGGTGATCGCGGCCGGCGACTGGCACCTGCTGGACGCCGATGACGAGCACGTCTACGCCTTCACCCGCACGCTGGGCACGGAGAAGCTGCTCGTGGTGGTCAACATGTCCGGCCGCACGGTCGATCTGCCGCGTGAATCCGCCGAACTGGTGGCCGGCGGCGTCACCGAACCGGATGTGGTCATCTCCACCTACGACGCATCCCACGCCGTGGTCTCGCTGGCCAACCGCGAGCTCGACCCGTGGGAGGCCGTGGTCGTCCAGCTGTAAGTGATGGGCGGCTGCATCCTATAGCCCCAAAGCAACCCAAACCCGAGACGGCGGACCGTGGAAAACGGCCCGCCGTCTTACAATATCCACCATGGAACAAAAGGATGTTTTGAAAGCGCTGCAGCGTGACCACGCAGCGGAACTGAAGCTCGCCGCCGAACGACTCAAGGGCACCGCCCGTCACACGGAGATCATTCCCTCGCCCGCCCTGAGCGACATGACCGGCCATGAGATTCTGCTTAAGCCGGAGAACCTCCAGGTCACCGGCTCGTTCAAGATTCGCGGCGCCTACAACAAGATCGCATCCCTTTCCGAGGAACAGCTGGCCCGCGGCATCGTCACCGCGTCCGCCGGCAACCACGCGCAGGGCGTGGCCTACGCGGCCCGCGAACGTGGCGCCAAGGCCACCATCTGCATGCCGCAGATCACCCCGCCGCTCAAGGTGGACGCCACCAAGGCCTACGGCGCCGACGTGGTGCTCTACGGCGACGTGTTCGACGAGGCCGCCGCCCACGCCGCCGAACTCGCCGAAACCCAGGGCATGATCTACGTGCCGCCGTTCGATGACTACGAGGTCATCTGCGGCCAGGGCACCATCGGCCTGGAGATTATCGAAGACGTGCCGAACGTCACCGATGTGGTGGTCCCGCTCGGCGGTGGCGGCCTCGGCGCCGGTGTGGCGCTGGCCATCAAGACCTTCAAGCCGGACGTGCGCGTGATCGGCGCCATTCCGGAAGGCTCCCCGGCATGGAAGGATTCGCTGGCCTCCGGTCATGTGTCCCCGGCCGATCAGGTGCTCACCTCCGCCGAAGGCGTGGCGGTCAAGCACCCGGGCGACCTGCCGTTCGCGCTGCTCAACGAGTTCCTGGACGATCTGGTCACCGTCTCCGAGCGTGACATCAACGAGATGATCCTGCTCATGCTGGAGAAGCACAAGCTCGTGGTGGAGGCGGCCGGTGCCGTGTCCCTGGCGGCGCTGGAGCACCTGAACCTGCGTTCCCGCAAGTTCGCGCAGGCCGGTGGCCCGCATGTGGTGGTGCCGATTATGTCCGGCGGCAACATCGACACCGTGACCATGGGAGCCGTGATCCAGAAGGGCATGATCGCCCGCGGCCGCATCATGAACTTCGAGGTGGAGCTGCCCGATACGCCGGGCCAGCTCGTCAAGGTGGCCACGCTGCTCGCCGAACAGCGTGCCAACGTCATCGCCCTCGACCACGACCAGTTCAAGGCGTCCGGCCATTACACCAACGCCGTCTCCCTCGGCGTCACCGTGGAGACCAACGGTCCGGACCACATCGACCGCATCCTCGCGGCGCTGCGTCAGGCTGGCTTCCAGCCCAAGCGCATCTACTGATTGGGTGTTTCGCGCATCTGCTGTGATACAAGAACGGCTTCCCTCGATACTGTTGAGGGAAGCCGTTCTACGTTAGATAGGTCAATATGATCGTCGTGGACTACTCCGCGTTCTCCGCGATCGTCTCGTCCACCAGCTGCGGCAGCGCCACGGCGATGTCCTCGTGAATCAGTCGCGTGGCCAGACGGTCGTACTGCGTGCGGCCCATGTTCATGATCGTGATCGGCACCCCGGCCTGCGCGGCCACCGGCACGATGCTCGCCGCCGGGAACACCTCCAGTGTGGAGCCGATCACCCACAGTTCGTCGGCCTTGGTGGCGCGGTCGTACGACTTCTCCATCGCACCATCCGGCAACGCCTCGCCGAAATACACCACGTCCGTCTTGATGATGCCGTTGCACGGCATATCGCCGCGGTACTTGAGCTTGCGATGGCAGTGCGGATCCGGCTCCTCGTCCAGTCGGGCCATGATGTCCGCCGTATCGTACTTCTGATGGCACTTCATGCAATGCGAGGTGCCGATGGTGCCGTGCAGGTTCACGATGAGATCCGGGCTGTTGCCGGCCTTCTCATGCAGCGCGTCGAAATTCTGTGTGGCCAGCAACGTGAGCATGCCGGCTTTCTCCAGCTTGACCAGCGCCTTATGCGCGGCGCCCGGCTGCGCGTTCCACACCGGCGACTCCTTCTGCCAGCGCCAGGAGTACTCGCGATCCTCCTTGTTGCGCAGGAACAGATCGATGTCGTACACGCTCATCTGATCGGGGTGCTTGGTCCACACGCCGTCGGGGCCACGGAAATCGGGGATGCCGGCGGAAGTCGAGATGCCGGCGCCGGTCAATACAGCAATCTTCTTTGTCATAGATACAGGTATACCCGCGTTGCGTGAACGGCGGGGCAAGGGAGAGCCCCGCCGAAGAAGATATTTCGGTAAACGCATCTCATATTTTTGGATATCCGGGGTTGCGGAGCGTATCTGCGGCGTATGTTGAGCAGTAACGGCGTGGTTGAGCCCTTATATGGCTGGTTTGCGACACGCCGAGAGAACGCCGGCGTTGCAACGTTTTTCGGCGCTTTTTGTGATGCCGATTTGCGTGTTTGGTTTGTGGCGTGTAAGTTATTCACCTGTTGCCGCTCGGCACGGCGGGTTTCCTTCCTTTGGTTGGTTGGCTGCGTGTTGGTGTGGTGGTGGTTTGAGAACTCAAGAGCGTGTTTGTACTACTTCTTTATAGTCAAT
>NZ_JAFEJP010000017.1:0-68182 GCF_018555355.1 Bifidobacterium sp. SO4 | reverse complement strand
CAAGATCGCGGGCGTCCGACCGGAAGACCACAACGAAACACCAGCCGACACCGACTAGGATTTCGCGCTCACTTCCAGTGAGGCACCACTCCCGGTTTCGCGCTCACTTTCAAATGAGGCACCTCGATGGCCATACCCATTGGAGCGCAGGCCCAGCCAAGTCATGCCTGCCACACAGAGGATGAATACCGCCGCTGCGATCACCGCCTGATACTTCACCGGTTTCCAATACGTGTGGAAGTAGTACCCGGCCAGAAAATACAGCAGCGGCACCGAGGCGAACAACGGCCAGCCGAATAACGTATTGACGTACTCGGGCGCAAGATGGAAACGTTCGGCCAATGGGAACAGCACACCGATCACAGCCGTAAGTAGGAGCATATACTCCACACACCTGCGGTTCTTGACTACCAAAGACAATACAGGGGCAAGCACGTACAGGTAGATAATCGAGTAGAAGAACCAGTATGTATCGTTGACCTGGTTCGTGAGGAAGCGTTTCGCGAAATCAATCACACCGAGATTACCGGCGTAAGCGTCACCACCGTAGAACGAACTGGAAAACGTGCAGTAAACGATGTAGCACACCACACTGCCCAAAAGAAGCGCCCGGCCCACTCGCCAGAATCGCTTTCTGAAGAACATCTCAGTGGAATAACGGTCGCGATATCCCAAGAGATTCATGCCGCTGATCATGAAGAAGATCGGCACGGCGAAGATGGCGAGCGCCTGAAGGCCAACCATTTCCTTCCAAAGTCGTGTGGGAGTCGGGCCATACACCGGAAGCGTGGTGTGCAGAAGAACCACGGCGAAGCAGGAGAGGATGTTCAAACCGTAGACGAAGACCAGAGGAGCGGGCTTGTTCGGACGGACAGCGGACGGTAGCGGTTGCGATTGCGTCAATTCTTCAGTCTCCGGACAAGTTGAGTAGTCAACAGTATCCATCATGCCTCTTCTTTTCCGATCGCATAGTTCAAGACGATTACGATTCGCCCTCTTGAATCATGCTCAATAAACTACCCCTCAGTCGGCTCTGCCGACAGCTCTCCTGACAAGGGGAGCCAAGAAAGGCATCATCCCAATACTAGTTCATCGCGTTTCGTCATCTTCTGGATGTACGGCAAGTATTGCACAGGCCAAGGGCACCACGCATACCAGCGACACCACATAGCGCATGGCTTCTATGGATGCCGATACCGGGGAAATCCATAGGGAAGCATACGCGATTGCCAATGGGGAGATGCGAAGCAGCTGTATCCATCCGCCTCTTCTACGACGCCTCAGGCATTGGTACACCAGGAATGCCGTAATCCATGTGGACCATATGGCGCGGGAGAACAACACCATACCGATAGGTGTCTGTTCCAGCCACAGGATGATGCGCTCGACCCTCGCGCCTCGGTTTCCCGCACGCTCCGGACTGGCCAAGCCCGTGCCCGTGAAGCCCACCTGCTCATGACCTGAGAAGAATCCATGATTCGCTCCTTGCGCATAGACCGGCATAAGCCGCTCGTCTATATGCCGGTCGGAGGCATTGGGCATTGCCAGCCAGGCATATTCCAGTCCCGCATATGCCTCGGCATAAGTCAGTGGGTGTTGTATGAGTCCTTCGAACCATGCCTTCGCATACCGGGGAAGATACTTGTTTTTCGTGTTGTCCCAGACGAATCCTTTGACGTAATCGGCCGAACCGGGCACGTAGCGCCTTGCGACGTCCTTGCCCAGTATCTTTTGAATGGAATCACGCTGATTCTCACTTATGGAATCGCCATGATCACGCATGAGGCGGGCCGACTGTTGGAAAGGAACGGCCAACATTTCCTGTTTGCCGCCTGGCTGGATATTCGCAATGGGGAATACGACCTTGGGTAAAATCACCGTCATGACCATTGTCACGATAATCATGACAGCGGCAAGACGGAGCCGAGCTTTTTTCTGCACGTAAACGAACAGCATTAATTCGACTACCAGCGCGATATATACTCCCGTTTTCTTGGTCAACGCCATCAGCAATGAAATAACCAGCAATGCCATCCACGGACGGAGATTAATCAGCCGCTCCCCCCGCTTTTGGACTAACTGTGCGCACTGAATCACAAATAGGACGAATATCGGCAAGAATAGAGAGTCCTTGGCCATCGCGCTGGAATACATGGGGAAAATCGGGAACAGGCAGAAAAACGCCAGCGAAAGCATCAGCATTCGTCGACTGACTCCAAGCTGTCGCATGTATTGCAGGCAATACGCCAGAACGCAGGCGGTGATTGCCGACTGAATCAGTGAATATAGGAATACACCGTAATCACCGGAACCAATGAGATTGCCCAGTTGCACGAATAGACCGAAAACCATGGTGTCAAATATCGGATGGTGATCTGTGATTTGACCGCTGGTGAAAAGGTTCGGCAGATGATTCCACTGAAGTAATTGGTTGGCGGTGTCATACCAAATTACGCCGGGATACAGATACAACAGATACGGAAGCCAGAACAGGAATATGATTACCGTGATTATCAATCTTTGTTGCCAGCCGGATTGAAAATTCAGGAAATTAATTTTTCGTTGAAGTATGGAATCATTATCCGAACGCTGAAGATATCGGACGGCATACTCGCCGGCAATGCACACCAGAAATGCAAGAGCGGAATAGAACAGCCACTGCGGGATATCGGATATCGACCATCTCAGGGAATCATGGGCCTGCATGACGTTGCCACAGACCGCCAGTGCGCCGAGTGCCGTGCTCAGGACGAGCAGTCCTGGGCGGAGTCGTTTGAGCAGCTTTGTGTTATCCGTTAATCCACTCATAGACGCCCCCATACCGTATATCGGTGGATTTTCATTGCCAACACCTTTTGCACATAGTACTAGGGGCAAATCCGTATGGTTAATCGAGGGAACCAACGGTGAAGGCAACGGCTTGGGTGGTGCCGTCATATTGGGGAATCATCACGGTGTTGGAGTCGGCGGCGATGGTGGGGCGGGAATAGCCTTGGACGCCCCCTAGGTACTTGACTTCTGACCGCTGCCAGTTGAAGGCGTACATGCCGACGTTGTCGGTTTGGGAGCCGGAGCCCCAGACAATCCAGTCGCTGTTCATCGAGGCCACCACGCTGGCGGATTTGACGTGAATCCAGCCGAGGTTGGTTTTGAAATCATCGGACCAAAGGCCGATGTAGTTGCCGGAGGTCTGGGTTCCGTCAGAGAAGGCGACGGCGCGATAATCGCCATGGGCCCAGACGCCGGCGATGCCCCATGCGTTGTTGTCCGAATGAACGGTGAAGACCGTGGTGGTTTTGGTGCCGTCGTCGTGCTTCAGTGCGGCATAAGCGCGGAAATCGTTCTTTTGGGCGGGATCGGAGGCGAACAGGACTCCGTCTTTTGTGGCGGCCGGGAAATTGCCGGCTGCAATCACGCGAGGCTTCTCGGAATCGCCGGTCAGCGAATACTGAAGGATAGTTTCCTGCCAGGTATCGTCGTTACGAATGTTGGCGGCAAAGTAGGCGTTCTTCTCGTTAAAAGTGGGGACCACTTCACCGTACGTAGCCGGCGTGTCGTCTCGGCCATTCAGAGCGGCAGCAGTACCGAGCGTGACGGTTTTGTCGGAAGCCTTATCCCATGTCTGCAGCCGCCAGTTGTCCACGCTGGTTTGAGCGGCGGTGTTCAGGGTGGAGGACCTCCAGACTATGCGATTCCCGTCGCCCGTGCCGTCCTGTGGCTCGTAGAAAGTGCTGGATTGGGTATTCGGGTCGATGTTTTGGGTATTGCCGTTCTGGCCGATCAACGCGGCGTAATAGGCCTGTAGATTGTTCGAATCGGTGGTGGACGAGCCGAATACCGTGTCCGCATCGATGGGGAATGAGCCGATTTGGGAGAAATCACCACCGAAGATCCAGGAATTTTGGAATTGCGCGGGTTGGGCACCTTCCGAAACTTCGACGGTGGAACCGGTGACGGGGACGCCATCGAGAGAGAAGGGCAAGTCGGGGGCGAACAGTTGCGAACCATTTTTCCGGACGGTGGCGCCGTCGGTGGATGCCGATTGGATGGTCGGGCTTTCCGTTTGGTGTTGGGCGACCTGGATGCCTACTACCGTGCCGGCTATAGCGAGGACGACTACGACTATTGCCGCGAGGATTATAGTGATTCGGGCGCGTTTGTGATTGCCATGCTGAGTCAACGTTGATGACGATTCGGGGTTATTGACAGACATGTGGATCCGTAAACTTTCGAGAAGATTCTAACGCGATATATCCTCTCCGAGGACTACCCCTCAGTCGCCTCCGGCGACAGCTCCCCTGACAAGGGGAGCCGAGGAAATACCGGCAAGACTGTCTAGCCGGGGTATTATCGGGCAGCAACGAAGGACGCGGCGTCGTTGGCATCGGACGAGGGTGCCCAGACCATGTAGTCCCTGCGGAAGTTGCCGAGGTTGTACCAGAACTTCTGGGCACCGCCGTAGGAGGCCAGCGGGTCGGCGATCAGCGTCTCGTCATTCTGCGAGTTGTACGTATCCACCACCATGGCATGACCGAACGTGGCATTGGCGTGACCGTTCGGATGCGGACCGCCGCGGCGTTCGTACGTGAACAGAATCGGGGCGTAGCCGGTCTCATAGGAATGCATCACAGCGTTACGGAGCGTCTCGTAGCTCGGCGCGCGCTCGGCATAGAACGTGTTGCTGCCGACCCACCTGTTCAGGCCGTTGACGGCGTCCAGATCATAGGTGCCCCAAGGCTGGGTGTTCATATACCGGGCCACGTTATTCACGGTCAGGCCAGTGCCGTTGGCGGCATTCCACTGGCCGGCGGTAGCGAGCACCATATATCCGGAGGTCGGCGCGCAGTAATAGAGGTTCGGCTGCCCGGCCCAATGCAGATTGTGCGTGTAGACACCGGCGGGCATGCCGTCGCTCCAATAGGAGCCGTGCTCGAAGTCCTGACGGGTGTGACCACGGTCGTTGTACGCTTCGGACCTCGGATATCCACGGTCGCCGCGTTCGGCATTCTGCGATTGGTAGCGCTCGAGGAACTCACCGGAGACGGTGAATGCTCCAAGACCCGCACGCCAGTAGATCGTGCCGTGCTCGAATGACTGCCATGCGCCTTTTCGCACGCTCGCGGTTTCGTCCGAGGTGGGCAGACCAAGCTTGCCGGTGGGACCGCCCTGCTTGGTGTATTCGGCGAACATTCCACCATGGACGGCATGCACGTCACCCGACTTAGACGCATACACCACACCACCCTTGAATTGCTGGTAGCTGCCGGAAGCCGCAGTTCCCGAATTGCCGGTAGGCGCACCAAGCCAGCCGCCCAGACCGCCCTGCTTGCTCCAGTACCGGTAAACGAAGGAATTCATCACCGTGGCGGTGGAGGAGTCCGTTTCGGACGCAGCCACTATGGCACCGCCGGAATACTCATGGAGGTAGTACTTACCGGACTTCACCGTGATGTTGTTCGCAGACGACCCGAGCGACCAGCTGCCGGACTGAGAGTACTTGCTGCGGATGCTCGGTACCGTGCCACCGTTTGGGTAGACGTACACCGTGCCGCCGTCGAACTCTTGCGCAGTACGTTCATCGGTGACTTCGGCGCTGCCCTTGGGCCAACCAAGCCAACCATTCGCACCCTTCTGGGAAACCCAGTAATCGGAGACCTCCTCGGTCAGGGCCGTGACGATCTTGCCGTTGTTGCGCGAGATGATGCTGCCATGTTCGAACGACTGCGCCACACGATCCTTGGAATTCTGCGCATTGCCTACCGGATAGCCGAGCCAGCCGGTTGCTCCGCCCGCCTCGGCGTAGGTGCGGTACATGGCACCTTCCACAGCGTAGAGCGTGCCATCCTTCTTGACGTAGACGGCACCGTTGGCGAATTCCTGAGTCAGGTAGTCGCCGACGGTTTGCTCGTTTGCTTTGGGCTGGCCAAGCGCGGCATGACGCTGCCAATAGGCTTCGATGGTGCCGTGGACGTATGGGGAAGTGTCCAATAGCCAGTACTGGGCTTTGGAGCTGTTGGCACGATATATTTCCACGTTCGTTTTGTCCTTGTTGACGGCGCCATGCACGTCAAGTCGCAAACCGATATTCAGCGCGGAATACAACGTGAAACCCTTACCGTCAGACGTGGGAACGGCAACCCAACGCTGTCCGGCTCCCCCATTCGAGGTGTATTGCTGCACGTTGGCGCCACTCTGAGCCACGCCGCCGTTCACATCGAGCACTTTGCCGCTGCGCACATTGGTCAGGGTGATGAAGCCGGCATCATCATGCGTGACCTGCCAACGCTGGCCGGACGTGTGATTGTTGTGATAGGTCTGCACGTTGGCTTTATCAGTCAGGACGCCACCATTGACGTCCAGCACCTGGCTGCCGCCTACGCCGCTGGCGAGCGCGTAGATGCCATCCGGGATGGTGTTTTTATTCTCGGCGGCCAGTTGTTTAAGTGGGTCTTGGGATGCGCTGTCCTCATCCGGAGCAGGGGTATTAGCCGATTTGCTCTGAGTCTGCTGGGACGTTGTTGAGTCATCAGTGGACGCATTTTCCGTTGTGGTGCCATTCGGCACGCTTTGACTGTCGGCTGTGTTTCCCGACTGTGCCGTAACGCTGGACTGCGCCTGGTCTGATCGATCCGAGGTACTCGGGGCGTCTTGCTGCGTTGATTCCGTGGAGTTGTTATCGGCCTGTATGGTGGCGGTTTCACCATTCGGTTGTGTAGGTTCATCGCCGTATGCGGCTGCTGGGACCGCACCGGCAAGGCACATGGCGATCACAGCCACGGCACCAATCAGATTCTTCTTCATTCCCTGCGTTGCATGAGACATGGCTCTCCAGCCCCTCTGTGCGTTCTTCTCTCCTGTTGCCCGGCCGTTGGAGCCACCCCTTCTTCCGGTCGGTAACTGGTTTTCATGGTAGCTCGGTTTGGGCACGACATGGGTAGTGAGGTTTGTTATTTGGCTCGGAAGCTTCTTTTGAGGGACTACCCCTCAGTCGACTACGTCGACAGCTCCCCTGGCAAGGGGAGCCGAGAAAATCAAATACGCACTTTGTGCAGGAGTCGCTGGAGGGGTTTGAGGAGGAGGTTGTCGGCGATGATGGCGAAGAGGAGGGCGGCGAGGAAGGTGGCGGCGAACATGGCGACGCTGATGGCGGCGTATTGGAGGCCGTTCGTGGGCGCGGGCAGGAAGCGGCCAATCGCCACTTTGGAGAGGGGCGAGTGGACCAGGTAGATCGTGTATGAGTAGCCGGCGAGCCAGATGATGGCCTTGCGGGCGCGTTCCGAGCGGATATGCACGTCGTAGCGGAAGAGCAGGAAGATTGCCGCGACCACCACGGCGTAGGCCACGGTGAGGGTGCGGTTGACCTGAGCGGGATGGCCGGGGAACAGGACCGGCGCGGCGACCGTCCAGGCGAGTGTGAACGGGGCGATGACGTACGTTGCGCGACGAGCACGTACGGACGGCGGGTAGAACTCCAGCACGTAGCCCAGCAGGTAGTAGAACAGCAGGCCGCGCCACGGGAACGAGTTCAGGAAGGTAAGCGGGTAGCCGAACAGGCTGCAAATCTGCTCGGCTGCGGCCACCGCGGCGGCGAGGCCGATGAGCAGCCATGCGCCGGTACGGCCAATCGCGCGCAGCATCGGAGCCATGAATGGGGTGGCCAGCACGAATCCGGCGAGCATGAAGACGAACCAGTAGACGGAATCGTCGTAGCCGGAGAAGAGGTCGTAGAGCGTGCCGGTGGCGGCGCCGGCGAGCGAGCGGTGGTCCATCACGAGGTACGCGGTGAAGCCAAGGGTGCCGGCGTAGAAGAGGTACGGAAAAATAAGGGAGACGAAACGCTTGTAGTAGTAGCGGGCGTAGGGTTTCAGGCCGGATTCCTCACCTGCGTCGAATGTCAGGTTGAAGCGGCCGGAGACCATGATGAACAGCGGGTTGCAGGTCATGAAGATGGCGAATAGCGTGAAACGCACGGTTTCGTCCGGGCCAGTGAGGGTCATTTTGACCGGCATGTAGTTGTTGACCACGTGGACGCCGATGACCAGGCACATCGCCACGCAGCGCAGGAGGTCGTAGTTGACATTGCGGGGTGGTTTCGAGCTTTCCACAATAGGCATCACACGGCACCGGCAAGAGACTTGATATCCACAGGGCAGGAGAGCTGGCCCTTAATCTTGTCCAGCGCGCTGAGTCCTGAAGAGGGATCCTTCTTGGCCGTGCTGCCGCCGGCGGTGTTGCCCGTGGTGTTCTGGGAATCCTGAGAACCGTTCGTCGACGGGGAACCGTCACCGGCATCACTGGCACCGGCCTTCACCGCACCGGGCGAAAGCTCGGCCGGGCATTCGTCGATGACCTTGCCGTTTGAGCCGGTTTCGATGCCGTCCGCGTTGACCACCGGGGTGGTCACCACGTCGAGCGGCTGGGTGGCGGTGTTTTTCACGCGCACGGTGAACGCGATCGTGCGCTCCTCCCCCGGCTCGATCCACTGCTGGTCGAACGTGACGTACTGGCGGTCGTACATGGTGGCGGTGTTCGCGCCCCACTTGACGGTGTCCGCCTGCACCACGTTGATTTCGCCGCCGTACGGCGCGGTGAGCACGATGCGGTACAGCAGGCCGCCGGGTACTTCGGTTTCGGTGCCGCCGGTGATGAATTCGGGCAGGGTCTTGGCCTCCGCCTTGGTCATCGTGTTCTTCATGGTGAACGTCACGGTGTATTCGGTGCCCGTCTGGTCGGCCGGGATCAGGCCGAGCTGCGTGCCGGCGGCCGCGGAAACGATGCGACCGTCCAGCGAACCGGTCACGCCGGCCGTATCCGTGGCGGATACTTCGCCGCAGGTCTTGGTCACGGTGGTGGTGGTCCGCAGGTACCAGTCCTGCTTGCCCTGCTGCAGTTCGGACAGGTAGATGCCGGCCTGCGGCACGCTCTCGTCCGTGGACAGTTCGCCGCCGGCCTTGTCGTCGATGAGACCGGTGGAGATGAGTGCGGTCTGTTCCAGTTCGTTGGCCATCCACAGCTTCAGGTGGCCGCCGGCTGACGTCTGGCGCACGGCCTTGAGCAGTCCCGAGACCGAGGAGCCGTTGATGTTGCCGAGCACGTGCGTCATGATCTCCTGCGCGGCCTCGGACACGTACTTGTTCTGCTCCTCGAACTTCGGATGCTCGAGGTACAGGTCATGCAGCAGGAACGGCACGGTGGTGTCGCCGTCCAGAACCTTGCCGTCGGACAGCTTCACCTGTCCGGTGGCGTCCAGCAGGGATTCCAGGAACACCGGGTCGAGACCGATCACGCCGGCCACGTTCTTGTCCTTATTATGCTTCTGGTTGAGCCACAGGTACTTGTTGTACTGGGCCACGCGCTGGAATTCTGGGTTGATGGCGGTGGTGGCCGGGTATTCGTCGAATGTGTCGCCGAACGCCGCGCGCTCCTCCAGCACCTTGTCGTCCAGGGGCTGATCGGGGATGTCCCAGCCGGATGTGGAGCTGAAGTCGCCGATGGTCACCCTGCCCTTGTTCGCGGTCACGGCGGCGATCGTGCCGATCATGCCGCCGGACGAGCGCAGTTCCGCGGGGTTCTGCACGAGCACCAGATACGTGCGTTCGCCGTCCTCGCCGAGCAGCTGCGGCAGGAGGTTGATCAGGTCGTCGTACTCGGAGAGCATCGAATCGACGGTCTGCAGAGCGGTCTTCTCGGTGCTGAGCATGGCCGCCATCTTGGCGATGCTGGGCGTGGGGATCGAGTCGAGCTTGGCGATCTGCGCCTTGAGATCCTTGTGCGTATCGGACACGATTTCGGGCATGTCCATGAGCGCGCTCACGTCCACGGTGCCGTTCTTCATCGAGAAGCCCTGAAGTTTCTGCGCAAGACCCAGCAAATCCGTAAAGGGGCCGTTGACGAGCGTGTCCACGGAGGCGAGCATCTCGCGGGCCGCGGTGATGTCGTTGCCGAAACGGGTGTGGTCGCGGATGAGGTCCCACTGCGGGCCGTTGAGTTCCTTGTTGAGGTCGTTGGTGGATTTGACGAGGTCCTGCGCCACTTCGGACAGGCTTTCGTCGCTGCCGCAGCCGAGCGCGGTGTTGGCCAGGCTTTCGGCGGAGGAGAGCACGCGCTGCGCGTTGGTGACCATGCGCGCCACGGACGCGGCGTACAGCGCGGTCACGCAGGTGGCGGCGGCGAACATCGTCACCAGCACCACCACGACCGCACGCAGCCAGCCCGGTGCGATGGCGAGCAGCGAGCGCCCCTTACGGCCGCCCACATGCTGCGGTGTGTTGAGCTTCAGGTCGTCCTTGCTGCGTGCGGCGGCACGGATGGAACGGTGGACGCGATGGGAATGGCGGTGCGTATCGCGGTGCGTCGCGCGGTGGCTGGTCGGGGTATCGGAGGAGTCCTGATGGTCACGGCCGAACGTGCTGCCCGTGTCGTCCTGCCCGGCGTAGTCGGCGGCATCGGCGGAAGCGGCGTAGTCGTAATCGTTGCCGACGCCATCGGCAGCGACGTTGCCTACGGTATCGCCGGCGACGTCGTCATCCGAACCGGCACCCGACGTTCCGGACAGGCCGTCCATCTGGCTGTCGTCTGCGCGGAAGCTGCTGGCGCGACGCCCGTGACGTCCTGAACTGGAACGCATACTCACCTGCCTCTAGTCAAACGGAGCATAGTCTCGTGGTGCTGTGACCGGAATCGGCGTGAATCTCATAAGGGCTACCCCTCAGTCTCGCTCCGCGAGCCAGCTCCCCTGACAAGGGGCGCCGAGAAAAGGCCGCACCGACCTAGCCGCAAACAGACCACAACAGAGTTGTCTAACTTGCCAGTGTACCCAGCACGGGAAACAGACGGGAAAAATCCCGCGGAAACTCGCGCGAATCCGCGCACGACCACCACATCGCGTTCAGCATGTTCTCAGGGTTCGTTGAGGGGTATAACAGTAATGCGCAAGAAAACGGTCACGATGCGCAGCAATAGTAAGAGCCGTATTGATTTGTTCGGCTTAGGAGAACGGGAGAAGTAACGCATGTTCGTCCTCGGCAACGCCTGGCGGGCCCTGACGCGCTCAAAGGGGCGCACGGCTCTCACCGCGTTCATCACTCTGGCGGTAACGTTCGGCACGGTTGCCGGACTCGCCATCGTTCAGGAAAACACCACCGCGCACACCACCACGTACGATTCGCAGAAGGCCACGATGGCCATCCGTCCGAGCGCGGCGGCATGGAAGAAGGTCTCGGCCACCGACTCGTCCACCACCAAGCAGTACATGACGTGGACCGCCTACACCGAGTACGCCACAGCCATCCAGACGGCCACCAACACGCTCGACTTCACGGTGACGGAAACCGTGCCGGCCCGCGTCTCCGGCGATCTGAAGGCCCTGGACGGCGACTCGCTGAACGGCGCCTCCGACGACAAGACCGGCGGCCAGCTCCTGTGGCGCGCGTTCTGGACCCGCGACGCCGCCAAGGCCAACAACCTGGGCACGTACACCATCGTGGACGGCAAGGGCCTGAGCTTCAACAACCAGTCCTCCAACCCGGACACCACGGGCGCGTTGGTCTCCTCCGCGTTCGCCAAGGCCAACAACCTCAAGGTGGGCGACAAGTTCAAGGTGGCCGCCGCCTCGGATAAGTCCAAGACGGTGGAGCTCAAGGTGCGCGGCATCTACGAGTACACCTCCGAGGCCGACGCCGACAACCCGGTGGTGACCGCCCGCAACCGCGAGAACGCCATCTACACGAACTACCAGACCTTCGCCTCGGCCGAGCTGGATCCGCAGTCCTCCGACTCCTCCGCCAAGGGCTGGCAGGTGCCGGACCTCGACATCGTGTTCAACCTGTCCGACGCCTCCACGTACAAGTCCGTGGTCGCCACGCTCAAGAAGTCCAAGCTGCCGGCCAAGGGCTACACCATCTCCTCCCCCTCGCTGGAGGCGTACACCAAGTCGCTGGCCCCGCTGGAGACGCTGGCCTCCCGCGCCCACACCGGCGTGATTCTGCTGCTTTCGGTGGGTGGCGTGCTACTGCTCGCCCTCGTGCTGCTCGGCGTGTGGGCTCCGAAGCGTGACGACGAGATCGGCATGGCGCTGGTCTCCGGCGTGACCCGCGGCCGTCTGGGCTGGCAGTTCATGCTGGAGGTGTTCATCGTGACGCTGCCGTTCTACGCGATCGGTCTGGTGGGTGGCACGTTCGCCGCCAAGCCCATCGGCGCGGCACTGGCTTCCGGCCACGCCACGGCCGTGACGTCCGATTTGGTATGGAAGATGGTCTGGTATGGTCTCGGCGCGATTCTGGTGCTGGCGATCCTGGCCGCCCTGCGACTCGCCTTCTACGGCTCGGACAAGCTGTTCGCGGCCGACGGCGATTGGGGTACGGTCCGCGAGACCGAAGCGATCGAGGCCGAGTCCGGCGCCACCGGTGCGACTGCGGCTGTTGCGACCACTACCACGACGACCGGCGAGTCCGGCAATGATGCGGAGGCGAAGGCATGAGCGACAAGGACATCGAGAAGAACGAGCAGGCTGCGGACGCGACCGCGGAGACGGCCGAGAACGTGGCCAACGCGGCAGATGTGGCCGAGGCTACGGAGTCCGCGGAGGCCACCGAAGCCGCCGAAACTACTGAGCCTGCCGAGACCGCCGAGGACGCCGCCGAGGAGACGGCCGACAACGCGGACGCCGAGGCCTCCCCTGCCGATTCCGTGCAGTTCAGCGTGGTGTTCGACGAGGATGACGACGATACCGACATCGACGCCGCTTCCGAGGGCACGGCCGGCAGCATTTACGACAGCCTGGCCGCCGCGGAACAGTCGGCGAGCGCATCCGTCGCCGACGCCGCGGACGAATCGGACGACTCCGGCGACGCCGTCATCGACAAGGACGACGTGACCGCAGCGCTCATCGCCTCCGCCACCGGCGCCGACCCGACCCGTGTCAAGGAGGCGGCCGGACTGAAGAAGGCCGCCGATACCGGCGCGAAGAACGCCGACGCATCGGCCGAGAACAAGGCGGACGAAACCACAGCCGTCGAGACGGGTACGAACACCGCCGCAACCGCCAAGGCAGACGCCAAACCGGTGCCGAGCCCGGCGCTCCCGCCGCGACCGTCCGCGGATGACGACGAGCCGAGCGAGGCCGAAGCGGACGCCCTGGCTCCCGCCAACGCCTCCGCCGAGGTCACCGCGCGCAATGCGCAGAAGGTCAACGAGACGCTGGCCCTGGCCAAGTCGGATGAGAAGAACCCGCTGGCGGGCCACGAGGAGGCCGGCGCCAAGTCCGAGCCGACCATGACGCTGGCCTCGCGCATCGACCGCGTACTGGTGGGCGGCGGCGCGGACGACGTGCTGCTCAAGACCTACCCCACGTACGCGCTCAACAAGGTGACCATGCACGGCCCCAAGGGCAAGGTGGTGCTGGATAACGTGGGATTCTCCTGCTACGCCGGCCATTCCTATGCGCTGCTCATCCAGGACGACCCCGATTCCGGCCTGACCGCGGATGTGAAGCGCCGCACGCTCATGGGCGTGATGACCGGCCTGATCCATCCGGGCGCGGGCGCGGTGATGAACAAGAGCGCGAACATCGCCGAACTGGAGCCGATCGAGCTGCGCGGCCATCGCCTGGGCATCGTGCCGCAACGTCACGCCCTGCAGCCGTATCTGGACGCCGAGAAGAACGTGCTGTACGCGATGAACGCCTCGAACCGCAACTTCCTCAAGCCCAAGCCGGTGATCGCCCGCGAGCTGCTGGCCAAGGTGGGCTTCACGGAGGCGACGAGCGGCGTGGCGGTCGGCAAGCTGCCCGAGGTGCAGCAGCGACTGGTGGCCATCGCGCGCGCCATCAGCACCGAGGCCGAGGTACTCATCCTCGACGAGCCGACCCACGGGCTGAACGAGGACGATACGGTGACCGTGTTCGCCGCGCTGGCCAAGCTGGCCCACAGCGGCGATCCGAAGCGCTGCGTAATCGTGCTCACCGCGTCCCGTGAGATCGCCGAAGCGGCGGACACGCTGTTCGAGATCTGACGCTTCGCGCAGGCGAAACGATTTGCGGTTTTGAGATGGCCGGGAGAATCGATAGTGAATCGAATCTCCCGGCCATTTGCATTGGCTCTGTTAAATCAAGATTGGTATGGCCCCATTCTCGACTCCCCTTGAAGGATATTGCCGTGAAGCAAACAGTCCAGTGGACTGTTTGTAGGCAATGTGCGAGACGGCAGTCGAGCCAGCAGGACGCGAACGCAGTTCGTCCGTAGTTGCTGGACGAGCTGGCGGCGAAGCCGTCTGAGGGGTAGTCCCATCGGATTCACGTCAATTTTCATTTAACAGAGCCTTTGCATTACGGGGGATGATTTCCCGCGCTAACCTAGCGGGTGGAGACATTGAAACCAGCGACACGATTACGAAGGCGGACAGTCATGAGCGGATATATTCCAACGGTCCAGCAGATCGACGAGCTGCACAGGAAGATCGCGCCGTCCGAGGAGGCCTACGAGCTGGTGCATACGCACTGCGTGATCGTGGCCACCATCGCCTGCCAGATCGTGCGCCGGCAGAACGCGCTGTTCACGCGCCGCTGCACGTTGCCGAAGGACGCGCCGGAATGGGGTGACCGCGCGGTTACGACGGCCGCTACCGCCACGACTGCCGCTGGCGATGACGCGGCTGCGCGCGATGCAGGCCAGTCCGGTGCCGCCGCGACCTCCTCCCCCAGCGCGCCCGCCTATCTGGTGCCGCCCACCGCGGGCGTGACCGGCGGTCATGTGCCTCCGCGGCTGCTGGACGAGCATCTGGTGCTCATCGGCGGCCTACTGCACGACATCGGCACCTACAAGGTCTTCAAGCACGACGGCACGGACGGCGAACCGCTGAAGTTCAGCGGCAAGAAGTACATCCTGCACGGCCTCAAGGGCTATAAGTACCTGCTCAAGGAAGGCGTGGACGAGTCCATCGCGCAGTTCTGCCGCAATCACACCGGCGTGGGGCTCACGCGCGAGGACGTGATCCGGCAGGACCTGCCGCTGCCGCCGGACGACTACGTGCCGATGAATCTGGAACAGGAGGTGGTGATGTACGCCGACAAGTTCCACAGCAAGTCGGTGCCGCCGAAGTTCCTGACTGTGGACGCCTATACGAAGCGCGCCGAACGGTACGGCGATGAGAACAAGGAACGCTGGCTCGAACTGGTAGCCAAGTACGGCGTGCCGGATATCCCGGCGCTGGCCGAGAAGTACCAGATGCGGCTGATCTAAAGTGTCGTAATTTATCCGAAATCGACATTCTTGCTCAAGGACTACCCCTCAGTCGCCTCCGGCGCCAGCTCGTCCAGCAACTACGGACGAACTTCGTTCGCGTTCTGCTGGCTCGACTGCCGTCTCGCACATTGCCTACAAACAGTCCACTGGACTGTTTGCTTCACGGCAATATCCTTCAAGGGGAGCCAAGAATATCGTCAGATGGAACGCAGGCGAAAGGTGCCGTTGCGGTTGGAGGCCACGATCATCTGGTCGTTCTCCAGCACGTCCCAATCCTCCTGGTCGTAACCGGAGGAGGAGACCACCACGCCTGCGGGGTCGCCGTTCTCGTCCTGCAGGGCACGGTAGCGCATCACACGGTAGTCGGCGGCCTGCTCGCCGCGGCCGTACTCGTCGTAGATCTCCACGATGCGCGGGCTGGTGACCTCACGGCCGGAGGCGCGCAGGGCCACGAGCTGGTCCTCGGACTGGATCATGCAGTTGTAGCTGGACTTCGGGTAGGCCTGGCGCAGTTCGCGCACGGCCTGGGCCACGGCCTCGTCGAGCGGGAAGCCGAAGCCGATGTACTCGAGGATCACGGCGAAGAAGATGGCGGAATCGGAGCGGCCGCCGGTGGACAGCAGGATACTGTGGTCGACCGGGTAGGAACGGTTGGTCACGATGTTGCGGCCGTTGG
This sequence comes from Bifidobacterium sp. SO4, assembly GCF_018555355.1. NCBI lineage: Bacteria > Bacillati > Actinomycetota > Actinomycetes > Bifidobacteriales > Bifidobacteriaceae > Bifidobacterium > Bifidobacterium sp. SO4. The sequence continues at coordinate 52,267 of NZ_JAFEJP010000017.1, read as the reverse complement.
CATCCGAGATGTCGCCGTTGTGGATGAAGCTCAGGCCATTGGCGTAGAACGGGTGCTGGTTCTCCATGATGAGCGGCAGGTTGGAGCTGGCCAGGCGCAGGTGCCACAGGGCGCCGCGGGCGGGCTCGTTGGCGAGCGCCTCGAACGTGGAGTCGAAACGGGCGGCGATGGTGGACTTGTAGATCTTGGTGCCGGTTTCCGGGGTGGGGGCGCCGCCGTCGCGGATGTACGGGGCTTCGGCGGGGTCGGAGAGCTGCGCGACGCCCCAACCGTCATTGTGGATCTCGGACAGCTCGCGGAAGTCCGCAGCGTTCTCCGAGCCCAGAATGGCGTTGAGGCTCACGTTGAAGCCGGCCGTGGCGTATCCCAGTAATCTGCACATGGTATTTCAAGATACTGGAGTTCTTCAAGGACTTGCGGCGGGCGTTATAGGTGTTCTTTATAGGGCGCTTATAGCGCGGGCCTTATGACTGGAATTCCGCGGTTTTGCCGGGTCGAAGGTATCCGGTGCCGTCCTGGCCGTCGAGACGACACCGGATACCTATCGCCTGGTCGGACGCGGCGGGCGGACGGCGTTCTTGTCGCCCTTTCCGGAAGTCCGAGCGGATGGACGCCCCGACGGAACCGAGGCCTCCGGCGCATGGACCAATCGGCCCAGACCGGACGTGGTGTCCATCGGGTCGGGCACGGCGGCCGGATCGGCCTTGTCGATGCGCACGGATTCGGCGTATGCGCGCGGGAGCGGCTCGATACGCTGCAGTCGCGGCGGACGGCGCGTGGACACGAACAGCGGCTGCACCTCCACCAGCGGGTTGTACGGTGCCAGGCCGAACCATTTGACCGGCGAACCGGCCACGCGGCGGATGGTGTACTTGGCCTGCAGCGAGAGCGCACCCCACGCCGAGACCTTGGATTCGGGCATGAGGGCCTTGTGGATGAGCACGTACCGGATGGTACCGATGTCCGGGTCGGCGTCGACCTTCGGGTAGATGGACTTCTGCTTGGGCAGCTCGCCGGACTTGGACAGGTCGTGCATGATCTGGTGGATGTAGGCCGGGATGGACTGCGAGACCTTGAATCCCAGCCGGATGCGCACGCGGTAGATGTAGTTGGTGTCGAAGCGCTCCACCGAGTATTCGCGTGTGAACGGCTCGTCGGTGGTCTCCACGCTCACGGCCCACCATGCGCGGGCGCGCTTGGGATGGTCGGCGAAGATGGAGAAGAAGATGTCCGTGTCGAGTCGTTTGGTCTCGGAGTCGGAGGTCAGGTAGACGATGTTGTCCGCGAAGTACGGGATGCGGAAGTCACCGTGCAGCTTGTCGAGCGCGGGTAGGAAGTCCTGCGGCTGCATGTGACGGCGTTGCGCGCGTTCCAGTTTGGTGCCCTGGTCCCAAGTGACCATGACGAACAGGATGGCGCAGGTCAGCAGGCAGGTGAACCAGCCGCCGTGCAGGAACTTGGCCATGGACGCCACAAAGAACAGAGTCTGGATGGCCAGGAACAGCACGACGAACACGAAGGCCCAGAACCGCCGGCCGGAATGCCAGATGTAGACGCCGAGCAGCACGGTGGTGGTGATCATGGTGACGGTGAGCGCCAGGCCGTACGCGGCGGAGATGTGCTCGGAGTCCTTGAACAGGGCGAGCACAAGCAGCGTGGAGACGCACAGCACGCCGTTGACCACCGGGATGTAGAGCTGGCCGCGCGTGCGGGCCGGGTAGCGCACCTGCAAGTGAGGCATCCAGTTGAGGCGCGTGGCCTCGGAAACCATGGTGAACGCGCCGGTGATGAGGGCCTGGGAGGCGATCACGCCGGCCGTGACGGAAAGGATCACGGCGAGGTAGCGCACGTTCGGGCTCATCATCTGGAAGAACGGGTTGAGCGTGCGCATGGTGGTGTAGTCGGGGTTGCGGTCGTTGGCGAGCATCCATGCGCCCTGGCCGAAGTAGTTGAGGACCAGCGCCACCTTGATGAACGGCCAGGTGAAGTAGATGTTGCCGCGACCCACGTGGCCCATGTCCGAGTAGAGCGCCTCGGCACCGGTGGTGGAGAGGAACACGGTGCCCATGAGCGCGATGCCGGCCGCGTTGCGCGGGCTGAACAGGAACCGGACGCCGTAGACGGGGTTGAGGGCCTCGAACACGGACCAGTCGTTGGAGAGGTTCGCCACGCCCACGATGGCCAGGAAGCTGAACCAGATGAGCACGATGGAGCCGAACACGCGACCGATGCTTTCGGTGCCGCGCGACTGCACGGCGAAGAGGACGACGATGATGACCACGGTGATCATCAGGGTCAGGCTCGGATTGTCGTCGAAGAGCTGTTCCAGAGGCGGCAATGTCTGCAGGCCCTCGACGGCGGAGCTGATGGAGACGGCCGGGGTGAGCACCGAATCGGCCAGGAACGCCGCGCCGCCGAGCATGGCGGGGATGGCGAGCCATGCGCCGTGACGGCGGATCAGCGAGTAGAGCGCGAAGATGCCGCCTTCGCCGTTGTTGTCGATGCGCATGGCGATGAGCACGTATTTGACGGTGGTGATCAGCGTGATGGACCAGAACACCAGCGAGAGCATGCCGAGCACCGCCGCGCGGTCCACGCTGCCGATGCCGCCCTGGCCGGACAGGAACGTCTGTGCGGTGTACAGGGGGGAGGTGCCGATGTCGCCGTAGACCACGCCGAGCGCCACGATGGCCATGCCCCACGTGATCTTGTCCGGTCCGGACTGCAGGCGGGCCCACCATCGGCCGAGACGGCCCTTGGACGATGCGGAGGCGAGCTTTTCGGCCTCCTTGTTCTCGGCTTCCCTGAGTTTGGCGAGCGCCTCGCGCTCCTCGCGGGTCAGTGTGCGGCGGGAGACCTTGGGCGCGTTGGTGAAGGTGTCCGCCCTGAGCAGGGCCTCTTCCTCCTGTTTGGCTTTGCTGATTGCCCTGGTCGCGGCTTTCGGGGCGCGCGAGGTTCGTTTATTCGACTCGGCCATACGTTCAGTCCTTTGCGCGGGACCAACCCCCACCCGCGACTTCCTCTGTCTAACTCAACACATCCTGTCACGCTTGTTGCCGAATGTCATGGTAGCGCCGTAACGAAACCGTCACAACTTACAGCGACGCTCCCCTCAGTCGCCTACGGCGCCAGCTCCCCTCAGAGAGGGGAGCCAAGATAAGAGCTAAATCCCGTATACCGTGCGGGTGGTGCGGCGGGTGCCGCGCGCCACCTCGGCCACGGGCAGGTCGAGCGTATCGGCCATGGCGCGCAGCGTGTAGGGAATCATGTAGGGCGCGTTGGTGCGGCCGCGGTAGGGCATGGGCGTCAGATAGGGCGCGTCCGTCTCCACCATCGCGTGGTCGAGGCCCACGATGCGCAGGGATTCGCGGATGCCGTCGTTGCCCTTGTAGCTCACCGTACCGGAGAAGCTCAGGTACCAACCCTGTTCGCGCGCGATCTCGGCCATCTCGCGGTCGCCGGAGTAGGAGTGGAACACCGTGCGTTCGGGGGCGCCGTCAGCCAACAGGGTCTCGATGACCTCCTTGTGCGAGTCGCGGTCGTGGATCTGCATGGGCAGGTTCAGCTCCTTGGCGAGCGCGATATGCGCGCGGAAGGCCTCGCGCTGGATTTCCATGGCCCCCGCGCCGGTGCGGAACAGGTCCATGCCGGTTTCGCCGATGGCCACCACCTGGTCGGGGTATTGCGTGGCGAGACGATGCACTTCGGCGAGCGCGTCCTCGAAGCTCACGTCGTGGTAGGGCTTGTACTTGATGTCCAGACCGTCCGGACCGGGCACGCCGCGGTGCCCGTGGAGCACGGCCTCGTTGGGATGAATTGCGAGCGCCGCGTGCACATTACCTGGATGATCGAGGGCCATCTGCACGGCGGTCATCAGGTGCGGCAACTCGCAACCGCAGTCGATGATACCCCCAATGCCGACACTTCGCGCCTGGGAGAGCAGCTGATCCACGTCGTACACCGGCACGGCGGGCTGTCCTTTGGCCTGCGCCTCATGGTCCATGGCCCGGGCGAAGGGGATCACGGAGGCCACGTGGGTGTGGTTGTCGATGGTGTGGGCGTCTTCGGGCAGCGGCTCGGGGGCCGGCGCCCAGCTACGGTCGCGATGGTGCTTGCTCATGGCTTCCCAGTGTATGCCGCCGGGTGCCGCGGGCGGCGCTCACCGCCAGCACTGGTCGTAGGGCAGGCCGGTGAGGCGTTCGACGACGTGGCGCACCTCAGGGTCCACGCTCGCCTTGGACCCGCCGTTGCGCAGTCGCGTGATTTCGGACAGCACGATGGAATCGGTGCGCTTGTTGATCACCAGATGGGCAGAGACCATCCAGCAGATGATCATCGCGAAGGCGAACCAGCCGAGCAGCACCGCACCCAGGCCGATTTTGGCCCCGAACGACTGGGCGGGCAGCGTGGCGTCGAATCCCACGGCCCCCAGGATCACACCCACGGCGATGGTGCCGAGGCCCGACCCGAGCTGACGGAACGACGCCTGGATGCCGGAGAACGTGGCCGACCGGTAGCGACGGGTGACGATCTGGTCGATGTCCGCGATGTACGGGAACACGGCCCACGGCAGGTAGCCGCACAACGATTTGAACGCGAAGAACCACAGCGCGCCGGCCACCGCGAATACGGTCCAGGCAGCGCCCGACAGCACGCCGACAAGCATCCACGCGGCGAACAGCCACCCCACGCCCACCAGGCAGCCGAAGAAGTTGATGGCGTACAGGCGTTTCGGCCCGATTTTCGTCATGGCCCAGCCGAACACCGGCATGAGCGGCAGGGAGACCACCGCGCAGCCGAGCAGGAGCGACGCGAAGGCGGCGGTGTGGTTCCAGTTGTAGATCACGAAGAACACGAAGGTCTGGCCGAACACGTCCATCGAAACCTGCACGAGCAGGTAGATGGACAGGTGCTTGCGGAATTCCTTGATCCGCAGGGTGCTGGCGTATTCGCGCAGCACCTTGCCGGCACGCCTGAGCCAGCCGGCCGCACCGATATGGCCCTCGCGCACCTCGCCGCGCACGTAGGCGCCGAATCCCGCGGCTTCCGGGCTCATCTCCCACGTGCTGCGCCAGCAGGCGAACACGGCGAGCGCGAACAGCACGGTGGTGGTGATGGTGAACGTCATGTATCCGGTGGGCGTGGTCTCACCGAACGTGGCGAGCACCGCGCTGCCGATCACGGGGATGGCCGTACCCGCGCAGGTGGAGATGAACAGTCGCACGGTGGAAAGTTTGGTACGACTGTTGAAGTCGGGCGTCATCTCGCCGGGCAACGGGTTGTAGGCGGTCTGGAAGGCCTGCGCGAGCACCACCCAGAACACGTAGGCGGCCGCATATCCGGCCACCGGCAGGCCCGGAACCCACAGGAAGATGCCCAACAGAATCAGCGGGCCGATGAGCATGAGCAGGAAACGGCGGCGGCCGAACCTGCGACCGATGTCGTAACGGTAGAGGTTGTCGTCCAGCACGCCGAACAGCAACGCGGCCACGGCGCTGATGAGCGCGCTCAGGCCGATCACGGTCTGCGCGGTGGCGATGGACATGCCGCAGAACCGCGTCCAGAACAGGGACAGGTAGGTGGCGATGATGGTGAGCTGGCCGCCGCCGTAGAAGTCGCCGATGCCGAAGCCGATGGCCTGACGCAGGGTGACCTTGCGCGGCTGGTCGCCGGTCAGCGCCTCGCGCAGCGCCCGACTGGTGTCGTCTGACATGATTGCCTCCCGGCCCTGCGTGCGGGCTTGATAACGCCTCGGTCCCGTTACCTCAAGTGTAGTGAGCCGGGATGTCCTCGCGCCGGCCGTGTCAGCCGCGACGATTGCGGCGGGCGGTCGACGGTCGGGGGCGACGGTCACGTGGTCACTTCATGCGCGTGCCGATGAACTTGGCCACGGTGTCGATGAGGAAGCCGCCGATGGCGACGACGACCATCACCACCACCGCCTTGCCGAAGGCGCCGCCGAGCGATTGCAGGGCGCCCGTCCAGTCGGCCGCGAGCGTAGTGGCGACCAATGCGATGTGTTCCATGATGATGCTCCTTTGTCAGTGAAAATGGCGCTATTCGACGACGGTGCGCCGCTCCCCCACCGAACGTCGCACGATGATGGAGGTGTCCACCAGCGTGACCGTGTCCGACTGCTCGTCCTCGTTGCGCACACCGAGCTCCGTCAGCTTCTCCATGAGCTGGGCGTCCGCGGGGTTGCGCAACGCGCCCGAATCGCGGCCGAGCAGCAGGCGGACCGCCGTCTGGCCGAGCTGCGCGCGCGGGATGCGGATGGAGGTGATGGGCGGGGTGACGACCGGCGCGATGAGCGTGTTGTCGAAGCCGATCACGGAGACGTCCTCGGGCACACGCACGCCGTCGGCGGTCAGTCGCAGCACGATGCCGGCAGCGATGAGATCGTTGTACGTGATCACGGCGGTGGGCCTGGAACCTTCCAGCGCGAGGGCCGCCTGGTAGCCGCCCTCCACGGTGGGATGCACCGGGCCGATCTGGTTCATGCGGAAGCCCATGCGCTGGCCGATGTCGTGCAGGCAGGACCAGCGCGACTGGTTGGCCCAGGAGGCGCCCGGTCCGGCCACGTAGGTCACGGCCGTGTGATGGTAGCGTCGCAGCAGACTCAACGCGCGCACCACGCCGATGCGCGGGTCCGGCACCACGCTGGGCACGCCGTCCACGGGCCGGTTGAGCACCACGAGCGGCACCTGCTTGGCGTAGTTGCGGATGAAGTCGATGCCGGGCGCGTCCGAGGCAAGGATGATGCCGTTCACCTTGCCTTTGAGATGGTTGAGCATCTGCTGGGTGCGCGGCTGGGATTGGCCGGTTTCGATGATGCCGACGGCACTGTCCGATTCCATGGCCGTGATCTGCGCGCCCTTCAGGATCTGCGAGGAGACGCCGTCGGCCGTGTCCTTGACCACGAGTGCGACGATGCCGCCGCCCATGGCAGCAGGTTTGCCGTTGCCCTGCGGGGTGACGGTGGCATGCGATTGGCGGGTCCGGGACGATTGGGTCGCGGTGGAATCATTGGCTGAGACGGTTTCGCCGGCGGTCTGGCCGAGGGGCGACGGGCCGTCGATCGTGCCGAATCCAGACTGCTGCGAGGGATCGCCGTCGTTGGCGGCGATGCTGGCGACGGTAGCGGATTCGGGCCCGCCGGCACTGACGTTCCGGTGCCGCGGGTTGGGTCGGTAGCCGAGTTCGGCGGCCACGGCGCGCACATGTTCCACGGTCTGGAAGTTCACGCGGCCGGGGTTGCTGAACACGCGGGAGACGGTGGAGATGGCCACGCCGGCCGCATCCGCCACGTCGCTCAGACGCACCCGATCCGTAGCCTTGCGCTGTGCCATCGTCACCTCTTTCCCCCTACGTGCGCTTGGATTCCATACTATAGCGATAGAGAAGAGGCTCCCCTCAGCGAGGGGAGCCTTCGCGGCACAGCCGCTTACCTCACCTACGGGAAGTCCACCGGACTTCCCGCTTCACGGCTCGACCCTCAGAGAGGGGAGCCGGCAACAGGTCAGGCTTGCTGAGCCTCGGCGGCAGAGCGACGCTCGGCGAGCTCGGCCTTGATCTGCTTGAACTTCTCCTCGGTGACCGGGTAGAAGAACATGATCGCGGCGGAGATCACGAAGCCGATCAGCGGCACGAGGCCGGCGGCGAGGCGCAGGTTCTCGGCGACGGTCGGATCCTGGGCCACGTTCATGCCGGACTTGTAACCGGTGAAGGCGAGGATGGCCGGGCCGAGCCAGGAGGTCAGGGCGCCGAACATCTGGCGGAAGAAGCTCAGGCCAGCCATGGCGGCGCCATCGGTGCGCTTGCCGGTCTTCCACTCGTAGTACTCGACGGTGTCGCCTTCCATGCCCCAGACGTAGTTGCCGCAGAACTGGGCGCCGATGGCGTTGAGGGCCAGGCCGACGAGGGACAGCCACACGTTGGTGACGAAGATGAACATCACGCCGCCGAGGATGCCGAGGGCGCAGCCGAGGTACCAGCCGCCCTTCTTGCCGAGGTGACGGGCGATGACCGGGCCGAACGGAGAGGCAATCACGCCGATGGAGGCGTTGATCAGGGTCACGAGGGTGGTGATGAGGGCCAGAGTGCCGGCGTCGGCGCCATTGGCGAGGACTTCCTTGGCGATGATCGGTCCGATGGAGCCCACGCAGGTGGCGATCAGGTAGAAGCCGGTGGCGAAGCACAGGATGAGCAGGGCCGGGTTCGTGAAGATGGCCTTGAGGGTGTCGACGAAGGAGACCCTCGGCTGCTCGGGCACATCGATCTGCTCGATGGTGGTCTTGTACAGGAAGACGTAGATCAGTGCGCCGACGAGGCAGAAGATGCACACGATCGGGAGCATCAGCTTGGCGAGGGCGGCCTGGTCCTTGACGTTGTTGATGGCCGGGGCCAGGGTGAAGGTGACGATCAGGCCGAACAGGGCGCCGCCGACCATACGGGCGGAGGACAGGCGCTGACGCTCGTTCTGGTCCTGGGTCATGGCGCCGAGCAGGGCGCCGTAGGGCACGCCGCCGAGGGCGCCGAGCAGCTGGTACAGCAGGTAGGTGACGATGGCCCATGCCACCTTGATGCCCATCTCGGCGTCGGCCGGAATGGTGTACATCAGGCAGATGGCGACCATCATCGGCACGCCGAAGGCGACGACCAGACGACGGAACTTGCCGTTCTTGTTCGGCTTGACGCGGTCGGCGTAGTTGCCGGCGAGCAGGTAGACGACGGCCTGGAAGAAGCGGGCGAACAGGAAGATGTTGGCGGTGGTCACCGGGTCGATGCCCATGTAGATGTAGTAGGTGGCCAGGAACATCGACATCATTCGCCAGCCGATGTTGTTGGCCAGATCGCCGGAACCATAGCCGACGATGTTCAGCCAGGTCAGCTTCTGCGGCGTCTTCTTCGCCGGCTGCGCTGTTGCAGTGCTCATGCTTGAGAACTCCTTAGTTCTTTCCTTGCGTTTCACGGTGCGCCGCAGGTCCTCTCCTGCACCACACCGCTCGCCGTTGCCGGGGCAGCGGCAAATCTTGTTGTTTATCCTTCTCGGCTCCCCTCAGTCAGCTTCGCTGACAGCTCCCCTCAGAGAGGGGAGCCAAGATAAGGTTTTCGGCTCCCCTCGCTGAGGGGAGCCTGCGCTCCCTGTATCGACTACTTGATGAGGCAGGGCAGGGACGGGCTGGACTCGGCGGACATGCCGATCGCGTTGACCGCGATCACGGACGCCGTGTAGTTGCCGGCCGTGAGGCCCGACACGCTCTTGGCCTCCTCGCCGGCCTCGGCCTTGACCACCTTGACGGTGTTCTCGGTGAGGTTGCGCAGGGTGAGCACGTAGGAGGTGACCGGGGTGCCGCCGTCGGCCGGGGCCTGCCAGGTCACGTTCATCGTGTCGCCGGAGGAGGTGACGCCGGGCTTGTTGGGCTTGGCGGGCACGGCGGCCACGATGATCGGCTCGCTCGGCTCGGACGCCGGGGAGACCTTGTCCTCGCCGGTGGTGGCTTCGATGGTCACCTGGTAGGTGCCGCGGGCCACGTTGGCGAACGTGTAGGCGGTGGTGCCGATCGGCGCCCAGGCGGTGCGCTTGGGCAGGTCGGAGGCCGGGTCGACCGGGGTCAGGTGGATGTTGGTGCCGCCCTTGCCGAAGCCGGAGCGGGTGTCCACGTCGTCCCAGGAGACGGCCACGGAGCCGGACTCCACGAGCAGCTCGGCCACCGGGGCCTTCGGAACAGGCAGCAGGTCGTCCACTTCGTTGGCGTCGGCGCGGCCCACCTTGAAGGCGGCGGAGGTGGCGCTTTCGCCCTCGCCGATCTCGTTGCGGCCCTGGACGGTCACGGTCCACTCGCCGGCCGGCACGTCCGCGATGAGCGCGTGGGTGTCGGTGCCGTTCACCGCGGCGGGGATCACCTCGCCGGCGGCGTTGGTCAGGGTGAGCGTGGTGCCCAGGATCGGCGAGCGTCCGTCGGAGGCGAACGCCCAGCCGACCTGCACGTCGTGGGCCTGCACGGAGACGGTCACGTCCGTGGGTTCGGACGGGATGGCCGGCATGTGGTGGTCGGCGTAGACGGCGATCTCCACGAGCTGCAGGGCGTATTCGTCGTGCTCGTTCGGGTTGGAGCGAAGCTTGGAGGCCTCGACCTTGACGAAGCGGACGTCGTCCACCGGGGAGAAGTCGAAGGCGCGGGCCTTGCCGTTGTCCGGCAGGGCGTAGCCGTGCTTGTCCACGACCTTGGTCCAGGCGTTGCCGTCGGCGGAGACGGAGATGGTGAAGTCGACCGGGAAGCCCTGGCCCTGGTTCGGGTCGAAGGCGCGGTGGCCGGCCGCGAACTCCTGCACGCCGCCGACTCCCTCGCCCTCGCCATGGAAGGCCTCGGCCACGGTGCCGCCGGGGTTCTCACCGCGCGGGGCGAGCACCACCTGGGACACGGTGGTCGGATGGGCGAGCTTGAGGACAACCCATTCGTCGTGGTTCTCGGCACTCGGCTCGCTGGACCAGCCGAAGTGGTTGTAGTCGGCGTTGAACTCGCCGTCCACCAGGGAGGCGGAGGTCCAGCCGTTGCGCTCGGAAGAGGAGCTCACGCGCACGGTGGCGCCCAGGGCCTTGTTGGCGGCCTGGCATGCGCACGGCATCTTGCCGGCCGTGAACTTCACGGTGATGGTCACGGTGTCGCCGTTCTCGCCGGTGTATTCGATCTGACCGGTGTATTCCTTGCCGGATTCGAGGCCGGCCACGTTCACCGTGTAGAACAGCTCCTGCTCGTGGCGCAGGTTGCCGGCGAGACGTTCGAAGCTGATGGAGCCGTTGGCGTCGTCCACCACGCGGGCGGTCCACTTCTCGCTCAGGGCGCCGCCCTCCTGCTTGAGGTGCAGGCAGTGCTTGACGTTGCGGGACACCCAGTCCACGGTGCCGAGGTCGATGACCGGCCTGTTGGAGCCGATCTTGGCGGGCGCCGGGCGGCCGATCCAGCCAAGGAAGTTGTCTTCGGTGAACTTGAGCTTGCCGTTCTTGACCACGCTCAGCGTCTCGATGAGCTTGGACTCGTAGGTCTCCACCTCGCCGGGCACGTGGATGGTGATGGGCAGTTCGGTGAACTCGCCGTGCTCCACCTCGATGGTCTTGGAGCCGGATTCGACCTCGCGCACGGTGCCGTCCTGCGTGTTGAGCGCGGAGACGGTCCAGCGGACCTCGAGTTCGGTGCCGTCGATCTCCTCGTCGTTGTAGACGAGCAGCGTGCGCTGGGAGGCGGTGCCGAGCTGGTAGATGCGGTGCGGCAGGCCGAGGCGCGGTTCCTTGTCGAATTCCTTGTCGAACGCGGCCACGTCCGAGTAGGAGTTGGCGAAGTAGCGGTAACCGTCGCCTTCGATCCAGCGGGCGTCGCCCTCGGCGGTCGGGTCGAACTGCGGGCGCAGCAGGGCCTTCGGGTTCAGGCCATGCTTGGTGTGCTCCTGGTCGAGCTCGATGACCTTCTCGATGTTGTCGTAGATAAACATGGACAGGCAGAACGGCTTCCAGTTGGCCATGCGCGTGGTGCGCACGCCGCGGGTCACGCGGCCCACCTCGCGGCCGAAGTCGGCGCGGGAGATGGTGTCCGGGTTGCCGTTGAGGCGGCCGTGGTAGATGTCCTTGATGGTGCCGTCCTCGGCGTACTGCGGGATGCCGGCGGTGGACACGGAGAACTCCTCGCCGGCGCCGAGCGGCAGGTCGCCGTCAATCTGGTAGAGGTCGTAGATGTCCGGGGCGCTGGTCATGCCGGAGGGGTAGCCGCCGAAGTAGTGGCGGGAGTCCTCGTTGGTAATCGGCTTGTTGAAGCCGTCGTTGATGACCAGACGGGTCGGGTCCTCACGGTTCGCGGCGGCTTCCAGCGGCGGGATGAGGATCTCGGCATCGTTTGGGTTCCAGGCCTCGTTCGTGGTGGACCACAGCACGATGGACGGGTGATTGCGGTACTCGCGCACCCAACGCTCGACCCACTCGGTGTAGTAGCCGATGGCTTCGTCGGAGTAGTTGAGGTAGTACGGCGGGTCGAGGGAGACGTTGGAGGTGGAGCCCGGGTTCCAGAAGGCGGTCTCCTCCTCGAGGAGCATGCCGGTCTCGTCCGCGTGGTCCATGAGCACGTGCGAGGGCACGGAGCGGATGTGGTTGCGGATGATGTTGCAGTTGGCGTGGCGGTAGGCGTCCAGCCAGACCTTGGCCATCTCGTCCATGGCGTGGTTGTCGTCCAGGATCACACCGTAGGCGTCGCCGATCTCGTTGATGAGGTCGCGGTCGCCCTGGTTGAGCAGGCACAGGGAGTCGCCGCGCAGGCGGATCTTGACGCCGTTGATGATGTACTTGTCGCCTTCGCGCCAGAACTGGCGGAAGCCGAAGCGGTCGGACAGCTCGTGGATCGGCGCGGCGTCGGCCGGAGCGGAGGCCGGGGCGATGGCGGCGTCCACGGTGTACAGGAACGGGTCGGTGCGGGACCAGTAGTGGGCGGTCGGCCAGCCCTTGGCCAGCTTGACCACGGTCTCCTTGCCGGCCGGGGCGTGCACGGTGGCGGGCTCGAAGGTGAGCGCGGCGGTTTCGGTGTCGCCCTTGACCGGGTGGACGGCGGCGGTGAGCGTCAGGTCGGCGTCCTGGCCGGTGTGGTTCACGATGGTGACGTTCACGGCGAGCTCGTCGTCGGACGGGTCGGCGTTCTTCTTGAGGTCGGGCATGATCTGCAGGTCGTCGATGCGCAGCTTCGGCTTGGTGACGATCTCCACGTCCTCGCCGATGCCCACGCGGCCCACGATGTTCTCCACGCCGAACGGGAAGAGCAGACGGTCCGGGCCGCCCTCGGTGGCCAGCGCATCCTCCGGCAGGGCCTTGACGGACCACACCTCGATGCGGATCTCGTTGGCGCCGGGCTTGACCGCGTCGTTGATGTCGAGGTCGTACGGCAGCAGGGTCATGAGGTAGCCCTTGGTGGTCAGCGGGCCGACGGACTGGCCGTTGACGAACACCTTGCCGAGCGTGGCGAGCGCGCCCACGTGCAGGAACACATCCTCGTCCGTGATGTTCTCCGGCAGGTCCACGGTCTTGACATACACGCCGTGGTGCAGGCCCTTCTCCCACTCGACCGGGTAACCGGTGGTGCGGCTCAGCGAATCCCACCAAGTCGGCACGACGATGTCATAGCGTTCTTCCCCACCGTTCGGGTAGAAGTCCCACACGCCATTGAGGTTGAGCCTCATTGCAGTCCCTTTCTTGCAACACCTTTGCCATACCGGGCCGAAACCTTCTTCGGTCCGCCGGGTCATCCCGGATCACGACTCACAAGATAGGACCATGCGCACGTTTGCCGTTTTTTGCCATGCCAGTTTTGCTGTTGTTTGCCGTTTTTTGCCATTTCTTGCCGTTGTCTCCGCGAATGATTCGGCGCGGTATTGCCGCTCTTTGCCAATTCCGGCGAATATGGCATCATTCATGGCCCTCGCGCGCGGAGCGAAGGTAGACTCTCCAGACAGAGATCCGCCCTATTGTCCAGTTCAACATCGGAGTGTCTGCACATGTCTCGTCTGTCTCGCGCGCTGAAGATTCGCACGGTTATGGCCGCGGCCGTCGCCGTCGGCCTGGTCGGCACGGCCGCCGGATGCGGCGGCACATCCGGCGGCGGTGCGGCGAACGGCAGCGGCGTCACCGAAATCACGCTGTGGACCTGGCAATCCACCATCAGCGACTTCGTCACCGCGTTCGAGAAGACCCACCCGAACATCAAGGTGAAGGTGACCAACGCCGGCGCCAACGAGGACGAATACATGCAGCTGACCAACGCGCTCAACGCAGGCCGCGGCATCCCGGACCTCGTCTACCTCGACTTCAACGCCGTACACCAGTTCGCCATCTCCGACCAGCTGCGCAGCGTGAACGATTACGGCTTCAAGAGCATCCGCGGCGATTTCACCAAGGCCGCGCAGAACAACGTGACCGTGAACGGCCAGCCGTACGGACTGCCGATCTCCTCGGGCCCGATGGTGATGTTCTACAACCAGGACGTGCTCGCCAAGGCGGGAGTGAACGAGGCGCCGACCACATGGGACGAGTACCGCGAGGCCGCCGAGAAGATCGCGGCCATGCCCGGCAGCGCGCACATCACCAACGACACGGGCGACGGCGGCTTCATCAGCTCCATGCTCTGGCAGGCTGGCGCCAAGCCGTTCAGCGTGGACGGCACCACCGTGGGCGTCGATTTCAGCGGCAGGAACGTGAAGAAGTTCACCGGCATGTGGCAGTCGATGCTGGACAGCAAGCTCATCGACACCTCCACCACCGGCTGGACCGACGACTGGTGGCGCAAGCTGGACGACGGCTCCATCGCCACTATGCTGACCGGCGCGTGGATGGTCTCCTCCATGCAGAAGAACCTGACGCGCACCAAGGGCTCGTGGCGCGTGACCACGATGCCGCAGTACTCGACCGGCGAACATACGAACGGTGAGAACGGCGGCGGCGCTCTGGCACTGCCCAAGGGCTCGGACGACGCCAAGGCGCAGGCGGCCTACGAGTTCGCGGAATGGTTCGCGCACGGCGACGGCGTGCAGGTGAACCTTGAGCAGGGTGGTCTGCCGCCGCTCAATTCGGTGCTCTCCGACTCCGATTGGCTGAATGAGAAGGACCCGTTCTTCGGCGGGCAGACCACGCATCAGGTGATCGCCGAGGCATCCAAGGACGTGACCACGGACTTCGAATACCTGCCGTACATGGCGTACGCGAACTCGATCGCGGTCGATTCCATCGGCCAGGTCTACCACGGCAAGACCACGCTGCAGAAGGCGTTGGTGCAATGGGGCGACGCCTTGAAGACCTACGGCCAGCAGGAAGGTTTCACGGTCAAGTAGGTTCGTCGTGATGGCGAGGACGGGGCGCCTTGCCGGCTGAGGGACGGCCGACTTCCCCGGTTATGCAGTTTCCTCCGGTTCGGCGTCTTTGGCGCGCAAAAAGAAAGGCTCTGTTAAGCCAAGATTGACATGCCCCTTATTCTTGGCTCCCCTTGTCAGGGGAGCTGTCGGCGAAGCCGACTGAGGGGTAGTCCAGTGGAATTCATGTCAATCTTGGTTTAACAGAGCCAAAAAGAAACCCGGCGGAGGGAGCCGCCGGGTGAGAGAGAAGAGAGAAGAAGGGTTCAGTTATGGGGTTAAAACCTCGCCATCGGAATGGATTTCGTTGGTGAACTCCATCCGCTGACATGTATTAGTTAACCGCCCCTTACTGAGCGATTCGATGCGCTTGTCTGAAAATATTCTGGGCAAACTGTGTCGGGTTTGTGACGCTGCCCGACATCGGCTGCGCCGTTGCCCGATAGACGCACAGTTGACCGGCCAACGCACGGCCCTCCAAGAACCGCGCGTTACTTTTCACGAAATGAGGCCTGACCGCGTGAAAAAGTCACACTGAGTGTCAGTCAGCGTGACTTTCTTTCGCAACAATCCCATACTTCGTGAAAAAGGCACGCTGAGCGCATGTCAGCGTGCCTTTTTCACGAAACCGGGAGATTAGGACCCGCATCAGGAGTCCCGATCTACGGGGGCTTCCGACCTATTCGGCCTTTTCGGCGGCGAGCTTGGCCTTCTCGGCGGCCAGACGCTCGGCCTCGGCGGCGCGACGGGCGGCCAGCGCCTCGTCGAATCGCGCCAGCTCCTCGGCCACGGCCTCGGTGGGGATCTTGGCGAAGATCGGCGTGGGCTTCGGCACCACGGCTCCCACCTCGATCGGCTCGCTCTTCCACGGGTGCACGTTCACGCCCAGCTGGTAGTCGCCGGTGATGATCGGGTAGGTGAAGCCGGGCTTGTCGAGATCCTCGACCTCACGCAGCTCGGGCAGCGGCGAGAAGGTGCCGGTGCCGCCGAGCGCCTCCCACACCTTCTGCGCGGAATGCGGCAGGAACGGCGCAAGCAGGTGGTTCGCGTCGGACACGGCCTGGGCGGCCACGTGCAGCACGGTGCCGAGGCGGGCCGGGTCGTCCTTGATCTTCCACGGTTCGGTGGCGGAGATGTACTTGTTGATGTCGCCGACCACACGCATCGCCTCGGCGAGGGCGTGCTTCTGGTGGTGGGTCTCGATGGAGGAGCCGACCATGTCGAACGCGGCGGCGGTCTCCTCGAGCAGGCCACGGTCCTCGTCGGTCATGGAGTCCTCGTCCAGGGCCGGGATCTGGCCGAAGTTCTTGTTGATGAGGTTGGCCACGCGGTTGACGAGGTTGCCCCAGGAGGAGGCCAGCTCCTCGTTGTTGTGGCGCACGAACTCGGCCCAAGTGAAGTCGGAGTCGGAGGATTCCGGGCCGGCAACGGAGATGTAGTAGCGCACGGCGTCCACCGGATAGCGGGACAGGATGTCCTTGACGTAGATCACGATGCCGCGGGAGGAGCTGAACTTCTTGCCTTCCATGGTCATGAACTCGGAGGCCACCACCTGCTCGGGCATGTTGAGCGGGCCCATCGGACCGGTCTCGCCGCCCTTGGAGCCCTGGCCGTTGTAGGCCAGCATCTCGGAGGGCCAAATCTGGGAGTGGAAGGTGATGTTGTCCTTGCCCATGAAGTAGTAGGCCGGGCAGGTCGGGTCGTTCCACCATTCGCGCCACTTCTCCGGGTCGCCCTGGCGGCGGGCCCATTCGATGGAGGCGGACAGGTAGCCGATCACGGCGTCGAACCACACGTACAGCTTCTTGTTCGGGTTGTCAATCCAGCCCTTGACCGGCACCGGGATGCCCCAGTCGATGTCGCGGGTGATGGCGCGCGGCTTGACCTCCTTGAACAGGCCGAGCGAGAAGTTGATGACGTTGGTGCGCCAGCCCTTGCGGGTCTCCAGCCACGCCTTGTTGGCCTCGGCGAGCGCCGGCAGGTCGAGGAAGTAGTGCTCGGTCTGCTCGAAGCGCGGGGTCTCGCCGTTGATCTTGGAGACGGGGTTGATGAGCTCGTCCGGGTCCAGCTCGTTGCCGCAGGCGTCGCACTGGTCGCCGCGGGCACCCTCGGCACCACAGATCGGGCAGGTGCCTTCGATGTAGCGGTCGGGCAGGGTACGGCCGGTGGACGGGGAGATGGCCACCTGCTGGGTGCCCTTGTAGATGTAGCCGTTCTCCAGGCACTGCTTGAACATCTCCTGCACCACGTGCTCGTGGTTGCCGGTGGTGGTGCGGGTGAACAGGTTGTAGCTCAGGCCGAGGTCGCACAGGTCCTTGGCGATCACGCGGTTGTAGCGGTTGGCCAGCTCCTGGGCGGTCACGCCCTCCTTCTCGGCCTCCACCAGAATCGGGGTGCCGTGTTCGTCCGTGCCGGAGACCATGAGGACATCATTGCCCTTCATGCGCTCGTAACGCGCGTAGACATCGGAGGGCACGCCGAATCCAGCGACGTGGCCGATATGACGGGGGCCGTTCGCGTACGGCCAAGCAACATTCACCAAAACATGACTCATAAGGTCAAAGTTTATGCCTGCCCTTGGGCAGAACGACGCCGAGCCATGGAAGCGGTCGTAAAACGGCTCTGCCGGGCCATTTTGCGACCACCATCCAAATCAGCACGGCACAGCCGATCGTTCAGCGGTCTTTCCAGCCCAGAAGTACCGCCTTTCTGTATCCCAAAGACCGCAAATCTCCTTTCCAGCGGTCCTTTCAGTACAGAAACGCACGACTTCTGTACTCAAACGACCGCAAATCGTCATTTCAGCGGCCTTTTCAGCCTAGAAGCCACTGTCTTCTGTACCGAAAAGACCGTCCCCTCCTCTCCGACATCACTTATCCACCGACTTATCCACATTCCCTGACTGAGACAGGCAAGTTATCCACTTATCCACCGTTTCGCGGTCGGCGGTGGCGCGGTACCGGTCGTCCCGTTTATGGTCGGGGCATGAGCAACACAGCACGAAACCCCAGAGCGCCGGCCAAGCCGCCGGCCGGCAGCATCTCCTCCGCCACCAGGGCGTCCATCTCCTCGCGAATCCCGGCCCGTCAGGAGACGGCCACGATTCCGCCGGTCCTGTTCACCAAGGACCTGCCCGGACCGCTCAGTCTCAATCGTCTAGCTGCGTTCGGCACGGTCACCAAGCTCGACGAAACCGCCGGATACTGGTCCGACCACGCCACCACGCTGTACGGCCGGGCCACCATCATCTCCAGCATCGCGCCGTTCGGCACCGTGGCCTGCATGTTCACGGCCGCATGGGTGTGGCTGGGAGGCGACCGCTTCCCCGCCACCATCGACGTGATCTCCACCTCGCACTTCCGTTCCACGTCCGCGGGCCGCCGCATCCGCGTCTTCCGGCGGCTCACGCTGCCCGAGCAGATCATCAAACTGGGCCGTCTGCCCATCACCACGCCGGCCCGCACGGCCTGCGATCTGGCGATGATGCCGGAGGGCGCGGCCCCGCCCACGCTTATCAACGACGTGGTCTGCCAGCTGATGAGCGCGTACCGGTTCCGGGCGAACGACTGCCTGAGCATCATCAAGGAACATCGCCATCACAAATACGCCGGCCGGGCGCGCGCGTTCTTCGAGGCGATTCAGCGGGAGATGGACGACGTGCCGGTTGATTCGATGGTTCGGTCCTCCCGGCCCGATGCCCGGCCCGGCACTGCGAAACCGCCGGCGACATCGGACGCGGATACTGGGGCACGGCCGAGTCGGGAACCGGATTCGAAACCGGAGCCGGGCGCATGATCGGGCGACATCGCGCGAAAACCGGACGGTTGGGGTCGTTGCGGCAACGGCAGCGGCTGCCGGGAGAAACCGCGGGCGACGAATCGGCCGCCGATGCGATTCCCGACATGACCGCGCCGCCTGAGCCGCCGATCGTTCTGACGCCGGCCGTGGCCTGTTCGCCGGATACCGACCCGGATGTGCTGTGGCACATCGCGCGCAACGTGCCCGAACTGCGTCGCTGGCTGGTGGCCAACCCGCAGGCCGACGCCGGACTGCTCGAATACGTCTCCCAGGCCGGAGGGCCGGGTGTCAGGCGAGCGCTGGAGATACTGCTGGAATCAATGGAGGAGGAGTGATCAGCCCTTGATTTCCAGGACGGCAGCGTAGACCTGCTTGCGGTTGGCCAGCGAACCGTCCGCCTGCGGATGTTCCTGCACCACCTGAGCGATGGCGTCCTTGATGCGGATGCCGTCTTCCAGTGCGCGGTCGATGGCGAGCACGGCCATGTCCTCGATGCTCAGGCTGCTGGGCGCGGCGGCCTCGGCCTCCTCGTCGGAGGCACCGCCGATCACCAGCACCATCTCACCGCGCGGCGGGTTGTCAATCACGCCCTGGCGAATCTCACCGATCGGCCCACGACGGATTTCCTCGTAATCCTTGGTGAGCTCACGGCACAGGGCCATCGGACGATTCGGGCCGAACGCATCGAGCAGGTCGTCCATGGAATCGGCGATGCGGTGGGGCGTCTCGTAGAACACGATGGTGCGGCGCTCCCCCAGCAGCGTACACAGGTATTGCACGCGCTCGGCATGTTTGCGCGGCAGGAAGCCTTCGTAGCAGAAACGGTCGGTGGGCAGACCGGAAAGGGCGAGCGCGTCGAGCACGGCGGAGGGGCCGGGCGCGCAGGTGACGGGCAGGCCGCGTTCGATGGCGCGGCGCACGATGGCCAGGCCGGGGTCGTTGATGGTGGGCATGCCGGCGTCCGAGACCACGAGCACGGTGGCACCGGTCTCGACCTGGTCGAGCAGGCCGTCCGCCTTGCCGCGTTCGTTGTGGTCGTGGTAGGCCACGACGCGGCCGTTCACATGCACACCGAGGCGGCGGGCGAGGTCATAGAGGCGGCGCGTGTCCTCGGCGGCCACGATGTCCGCGCGTTCGAGCAGCGCGACCAGACGGGCGGAGGCGTCGCCGGTGTTGCCGATCGGGGTGGCGGCAAGCACCACGGTTCCGGCGGGGATGGTCACGGTCGCGGCGCTGACCGCCGTGGTGACGCTGGTTTCGGTTTCCTCCGTGCTGTCGCCGTTCACCTCTTGCGTGGCGTCGAAACCTTCGAGGTCTTCGGAGCCGCCAGCGTTCACAACGTCGCCGGCGTTTCCCTCGGCGTTCACGACGCCGTCGTCTTCAAAGCTGGACTGTTCGGTGAAATCGGCTGCATTCGTCATACCCCCAGTATTCCCCAAGCCACGGAGCAACGGCGATCACCCCCAAGCCATCACTTCACACCATCCGCGTAGCTGCCATACAATTTCCATCATGAAAACAGTAGGAATAAACAAGAATATGCCCACCATCACAGACTGGGACCCTGAATCACACATCGGACTTAGTGATCAGGCTTGGGCAGATTTCACCGCCGCACTGGATGAACCAATGCCCGAGTGCCTAGTCGAACTGCTGAATCGTGAGCCAATATGGGCCTGACGCCCTGCGGGTGAAAAAGAAAATGGGCCGCTCGCGGTGGAATGAATGCAAGCGACCCAAGTGGAGCTGACGGTAGTCGAAACCGCGACCTCTTCGATGCGAACGAAGCGCTCTACCAACTGAGCTACAGCCCCTTGGATTGTTGCTCTGCTCCGCAAAGCAACTCGCATAAATATAGTACGAGGGGCGGTCAAACGCAATTCGGGCCGTCAGTGTGTTGTGAGGTGGCGCGTTGAAGGTACGCGGCGGAGTGTGCCGGAGCGGCCGGCGGCGGCACACAGGTCACATGCCCGGAATCACGGAATCGCCGGCAGCACACCGAAAAGCAAGCATCACCTCTCCAGCACGCGCAACACCTTCTTCTCGTTGTAGAACGCGAACACGATGCCGCCGATGCCGCACAGCACGGCCGCGCACACCGCCGCGATACGGTAGCCCACGCCGGACGCCATGCCGATCGTGGAGACGCCGGTGAACAGCAGCATCGCCACGGACTGACCCATCTTCATCGCGAACGTGCGGGCGGCGTAGAACATGCCCTGACGATCCTGACCGGTCACGCGCGAGCTGGCGTCGGCGATGTTCGCCACGATGGCCTGCGGCAGGATGCCGAACGCGGCCATCGGAATCGCGCCCACTACCGAAAGCACCAGACCCTGCGCCATCGCCGGCATGAAGGCGAGCGCACCGGAGCCGAGCGCACCGGCGAACGCGAACGCGCAGGTGAAGATCACGAACGCCACGAGCAGCAGGCGCTTCTTGCCCACATGGTTGGCGAGTAGGTTCACGGGCAGGTAGAACAGCACGGACACACCGGTCATGAGCACGAAGTAGATGGTCGTGGTGGTTTCCGGCAGCTTGAGCAGGGAGGTCACGAAGAACGGCAGGCCGGTCTGGAAGGTGGTGATGGCCACCCAGTAGACCACGTCGGAGCAGACGAACTTGCGGAATTCGCCGTCGCCGAAGGTCTGCTTGAGGGATTCGATGGTCGATTCGGAGGTGGGCTGCGAGTTGACGTAGTCCTTCTCGCGGATGGCCAGCGGCGGGATCAGCATGCACACGAACGCCACGGCGGCCATGATGGTGAAAGTCACGCGGATGGCGGTGATGCGGCCCAATGTGGGCACCAGTCCGCCCCAGATCACGGGCGCCACGTACGCGATCGCCGTGCCGAACACCCAGGTGAACGAGATGGCGGTGGAGATGGTCAGCTGCTGCTTGGAGTCGTGGCCGAGCTCGGCGATGAGCGCGTTGTACGGCGTGCAGTAGAACGTGAGAGCGATGTAGTAGCCGATCACGGTGACGAACAGGAACGCGGCGTTAACCCAGCTCGTGCCGTTAATCGGGCTCCAGAACACGAGCACGGTGACGATGGCGAGCGGCGCTGCGGCGAACTTGAGGAACGGCATGCGGCGGCCGGCCTTGGCGTTGCACCGGTCGGAGAGCGAGGCCACGGCCGGGTCCACGAAGGCGTCGAAGAAGCGGGCGAAGGCGGTGATGCCGCCCACCACGGTCACGATGCCGAGCACTACGAGGCCCTGCGGCACGAAGACGGTCTGGCCTTGGCTGATGGTCTCCTGGTCGGGTTGGTAGAAGTAGACGAGCCAGTTCGAGATGATGCCGGAAAGCAGCGCCCAGCCGAACTGGCCGATGGCGAAGGCCCACACCTTGGCGATCGGCAGGTCCTTGATCGAACGCGCGCCTGCGGCCGCGGATTGCGTGATGGAATCAGCCATTGTCGAACCTCCTTGTTGACACCATGTCAATAGCAGTGTATCACCGTTGTCCCAGCGAGCACCAACGCCATTCCGCCATTTTCCCACCTCGGACACTCAGCCTCCAGCTTTCTCCCGCAAGTAAGCAAGACGGAAAATCCTGATCCGGTCCAGCAAAACCCTATTGAGCTAAGATCGACACAGGCATCCCACACCCCGGCCGCCTCTGGAAAGGATCGACCGCCGACCGCGGACCGTCAGGGCGAGTCCGTCAACCGGGACCGGCATCTATGATGGCGTCATGACCGGTCTCGATGAGCAGCTTCCGCATACGATGGTATTCCCGCACGCCTTGGGTACGGGATTGATTGTCCAGTCCGTGCTTGACGAGAACACGACGATTGGCGTTCCGCCTGTGCTGCGAGACGGCGGCGCCAACGTTGGCAGCCGCGCCAATACCAATGTCAGCAACCCGGCCATCCCCGGCAACAGCGCTTTCTTCGGAGCCGGCGGCGCCGATGACCGTATCCTGCTGTACGACGCCATCGGCATCCTCATCGACACGTACGAATCCGCACTCTCCCGCTTCCGCCCGGATTCGCTGGTATCGCGGATGCGCCGGGCCAAACATGGCGGCACGTTCGTGTTCCCCGATTGGTGCGGCCCGCTGTTTGATTTGTACGATCGACTGTTCAAGGCCACCAGTGGCGCGATCGACCCGTGCGTAGGCGAGGATCTGATTCGGTTGGGGTACGACTCACACTATTCGTTCACCGTTTCGCCTGATGCCATTGGACCCGGCAAAGATGGCGATTCCGACAAACTCGGCACGCCCGACGCTTCCGGCGATCCGGCCGCGCTGAGCGTCAGCGCGTACGGCCAGTCCGCCACATGGCATTTAGGGGCGATTCATGGGCGGGCGACCTGGAAAACCGACGTGGAGCGTCATGGCACGACGCTGGTGATCCGCCGTCCGGTCGCGCTTGATTTCGGCGCGTGCGGCAAGGGCTATCTGGTCGATCTGATTGCGAGGATGCTGCGGGAACACACCGATGCATACGTTATCGATGCGGGGGGTGATCTGCTGATTCGCACGGTCGGCTGCGCATCGAACGGCCGTACGACGGCCCACGACGATGAGGGCACGCCCTCGGCCCACGATGAACCGGCCGCAACAACCGTCACCATTGCGCTTGAGGATCCCGCGGACCCAAGTCGTGCGGTAGGCACCGCAACGATGAGTAATGGTGCGTTCTGCGCCAGCGCGCCCAGCCGCCGCCACTGGGGCGAGGCGGCCGGGCACCAGCTGCATCACCTGCTCAACGCCATCGACGGACTGCCGGTTGATGACGTGGCCGCCACGTGGGTTGCGGTGCACCCCGACCACGAATTCCCGACCGCCACGGCAGACGGCCTGGCGACCGCCCTGTTCACCGCGCCAGCCGAACAATTACACCGTCACTTCGATTTCCAGTGCGCCATCCTCAACGCCGACCGCGCCGCCGCCCAATCCCCCGGCTTTCCGGGTGGGTTTTTCATGCATTAACGCAACCGGCTCCCCTCTTTGAGGGGAGCTGTCAGCGAAGCTGACTGAGGGGAGTCACGCCTGCACACTGCGGAGACTCCCCTCAGTCGCCTCCGGCGACAGCTCCCCTCAGAGAGGGGAGCCAAGAAATATGGACGCGCCATCCAGCTGATGAGCGTAGCGAGCTGATTGACGCGCACGGTTTCAAGGCGCACCGAGGGAAGGCGCTGAGCCGTCAAACGGATAGTCCAGTGGACTATCCGTAGGCGAAGTGAGCGGCTATGCCGCGAAGGTTGCGCTACGCGCAACAGGTACGTCGACCGAGAAGCAACGCAGAAAACGCGCCGTCAATCAGTGAGCGTAGCGAGCCAGCTGATGCGCGCGGCTTCTAGGCGCGCCCGCAAAGGCATACGAAGGTATGTCGCAGCGGGCAGCAACGACGAAGACGCGCCATCAGCTGGTGAGCGTGAATTGGGAGTTGTAGAGGTCGGCGTAAAACCCGCCGGCCGCCAGCAGCTCCTCGTGGGTGCCGCGCTCGATCACGTCGCCGTGGTTCATGACGAGAATCATGTCGGCGTCGCGAATGGTGGAGAGGCGGTGCGCGATCACGAACGAGGTGCGTCCCACGGTCAGCGCGTCCATGGCCTTCTGAATGAGCTCCTCGGTACGGGTATCCACCGAGGAGGTGGCCTCGTCGAGAATGAGAATCGGCGCGTCCTGCACCATCGCGCGGGCGATGGTGAGCAGCTGCTTCTGGCCCGCGGACAGCGTGGACTTGTCGTCCAGCACGGTGTCATACCCGTCGGGCAGCGACTGGATGTAATGGTCGAGGCCCACCGCGCGGCAGGCGGCGACGATCTGCTCGTCGGTCACGCCGGGCTTGGAGTACGCGATGTTCTCGCGCACGGTGCCGCGGAACACCCACGTATCCTGCAGCACCATCGAGAACTGGTCGTGCACGTTCCAGCGCGGCACGGACTTGGTGTCCACGCCGTCGATGGAGATCGAACCGCCGGAGATCTCGTAGAAGCGCATCAGGAGGTTCACCATCGTGGTCTTGCCGGCACCGGTCGGCCCCACGATCGCCACCTTCTGCCCGGCCTTCACGGACGCGGAGAAGTCGTGGATGACCGGCTTGTCGGGCTCGTAGCCGAACCGGACGTGGCTGAATTCCACATCACCTCGGACGGGCTGCGGACGACCCTGGGCGTCGTACCCCAGCAGTCGCGCACGCTGGGCAGCCGGCATCGACGCGGCGGCGCCCCGTTCAGCACCTTCCGAACCGGCACCTCCCAGCCCGAACTCGGCCTTGGTCGGCTCCTCGGCCATCTCCGGCTCCTCCAGGAAGCCGAACACACGCTCCGCGGCGGCCGCGCAGCGCTGCAGGTTCTGGAAGGACTGCGCGAACTGGGAAAGCGGCTGGGTGAACAGGCGGATGTACATCATGAACGCCACGATCACGCCGAATTCGATCTGCCCGTCCATGGCGAGCGCCGCACCCACCACGCACACCACCACGTAACCGAGGTTGCCCACGAAGTTCATGAGCGGCATCATCAGACCGGACAGGAACTGCGATTTCCAGCCGGATTCGTACAGGTCGGCGTTGTACTTCTCGAAGCGGCGGATCGAATCGGCCTCGCCGTTGTACGCCTTCACGATTAGATGCCCGGCGTACATCTCCTCCACATGGCCGTTCACATCGCCGAGCGCGGCCTGCTGGCGCACGAAGTACTTCTGGGAGGCCTTCATGATGCCCATCATGAGTACCAAACCCAGCAGGCTCGCGCCGATCGCGCACAGCGTCATGATGACGTTGTTGTAGAACATCATGACCAGCGCGCCCACGAACAGCGTCACCGAGGTGATGAGCGAGCCGAGCGACTGGCCCAGCGTCTGGCCGATGGCGTCCACGTCGTTGGTGATGCGGGAGAGCACGTCGCCGTAGCTGACCTTGTCGAAGTACTTGAGCGGCAGCTTGTTGATCTTGACGGAAATCGACTCGCGCAGGCGCTGGGCCGTGCGCTGGGTGACGTTCGCCATCATCCAGCTCTGCACGTAACTGAGCACCGCGTACCCCACGTACAGCGCGACCAGCATCCAGGCGATGCGCCCGACCGCCGTGAAGTCGACCGAGTTCATCACCGGTCGGCCGTTCACGATGGCCGGCAGTCCCTTGACGATCTCGTTGGTCATGTCCTTGAGTTTGTCCGGGCCGATGATCTGGCAGATGGTGCCAGCCGCGCCCAGGACGAGCGCGACGATGATGACGGGAATGTAGTTGCGGCAGTAGTCCACGAGCTTGCCCATGGTCTTGCCGAAATCGGCGGGCTTCTCGACCGTGCGTCCCGCGCCCGGCCCGTGCCCCATTGGTCCTCTTGGCATTGGTAAGTCCTTATTTATTGTTCGTCGGGATGATTCAGGCCATCAGTTCGGTCTTGCTGAGCTGGGATTCGGCGATCTGGCGGTAGACCTCGCAGGTGTCCAGCAGTTCCTTATGGGTGCCCTGGCCTACCACCTTGCCGTCGTCCAGCACGACGATGAGGTCGGCGTTCATGATGGTGCCGATGCGCTGGGCCACGATGAGTTTGGTGGAGTCCTTGGCCTCGCGGGCGAGCGCCTCGCGCACCTCACGGTCGGTCTTGAAGTCGAGCGCGGAGAACGAGTCGTCGAAGATCAGGATTTCCGGATGGCGGTAGACCGCGCGGGCGATGGACAGGCGCTGTTTCTGGCCGCCGGACACGTTCGAGCCGCTCTGTGCGATGGCGGCCTCGAATCCGCCGTCCATGCGGTTCACGAACTCGCTGGCCTGGGCCACGTCGGCCGCGGTCTTGATGCGGTCCATCTGATCGGCCGGCATCGCGGCGTTTTCCGCGGCCTGTCCGGCGGCGATCAGTTCGGCTTCGCGCCTGCGGCCGGCGACGGTGGAGGTGTCGGCGAGCTCGACGTTCGCCGATTCGCCCGGCTTGTCGCCGTAGCTCACGTTGGAGGCCACCGTGCCCTTGAACAGCACTGAGGTCTGCGGCACGTAGCCGATCTTGTCGCGCAGGGTCTTCAGGTCGTAGTCGCGCACGTCCACGCCGTCGACCAGCACCTGGCCTTGCGTGGCGTCGTAGAAGCGCGGCACGAGGTTGATGAGGGACGACTTGCCGGAGCCGGTCGAGCCGATGAACGCCACGGTCTGGCCCGCCCGGGCCGAGAAGTTGACGCCCTCCAGAATCGCCTCACGCGAATCCGGGTAGGCGAAGCTGACGTTGCGGAACTCCACGGTGCCCTTCTGGCCGGTCTTGGCCACGTCGGCGGCGGTTTTGGTGCCGTTCTCGATCATCGGCTCGGTGTCGAGCACTTCGAGCACGCGCTGGGCGGAGACGTCGGCGCGAGGCCAGAGCACGAACACCATGCTCATCAGCAGGAAGCTCATGATGACCTGCACGGAGTAGTTGGAGAAGACCACCATGTTGGAGAATACGGTGAGCTTGTCCGTGAGGCCTGCGGCGTCGATGAGGTAGGCGCCGATCCAGTAGACGGCGAGCATCAGGCCGTTCATGATGGTGTTCATCAGCGGCATCATGAACGCCATGACGCGGTTGGTGAACAGCTGGGTTTCGGTCAGATCGGTGTTGGCCTTGGTGAACTTGGCCTCCTGGTAGCCCTCGGCGTTGTAGGCGCGCACCACCTTGAGACCGGTGAGGTTCTCACGGGCCACGAGGTTGATGTTGTCCGTGAGGGTCTGCATGGCCTTGAACTTGGGCATGACCATGGCCATCATCACCACGATCGCCGCCAGCAGGACCACCACGGCGATGCCGGTGGCGAGCGTCCATTCGAAGCCCTCGCCGGCGATCTTGGCCACGGCCCAGACGGCCATGATCGGCGATTTGACGATGAGCTGCAGGCCGATGGTGATGAACATCTGGATCTGCGTGATGTCGTTGGTGGAGCGGGTGATGAGGCTTGCGGTGGAGAACCGGTTCATTTCGGCCGGACCGAACGATTCGACCCGGCGGAACTCCAGCGAGCGCAGGCGCTGGGTGAACGACGAGCCCACGCGCGCGGCGATGTAGCCGGTCACGACGGCGCAGGCCACGGAGCCCAGCGAGATGAGCAGCATCTTGCCGCCGGCGATCCAGATGTCCGCCATCGCGCTGCCCGGCGTTTCGACCAGCGTGGTGATGTCGGACATGTAGTCCGGCAGCTTCAGGTCGAAGAAGACCTGCCCCACGATGGCCACCAGGGCGATGAGCATCTGGCCTATCTCCGCTTTGGAGAGGTATTTCATGATGCGAAGCATTGCGTCCCCTTGTGTTGTTGGTTGTTGAGGTTGGACGATTTCCTTTGGCCTTGCTCCGGCGGAGCGGCCTACCGGTCAAAGATTGTTTTCAGTAGTTATTTCTTACACTGTAAGATATTATGCAGAGCTCAACGACATTCAAAGATTCACTCTGAGCGGAACCGAATGCGACGAACCGCCAATCGGCGAAGCCACGCGGCCTTACGAATCCCGGGAATCACCCTCGAACGCCTTGCGCACCTCCTCAGGTGTGGGCCGCGGCTCCCCTGGCTTGCACAGTGTCATATAAATGGAGAATTCACGCACCAAATCGACGAATTCGCGGGTGCGCCGCTCCCCCATCTGCGAGAAGATCCAGCAGACGGCGTCGCGCATCTCCTGCATATCCTTGCGCCCGCGATCCCGCCCTGCCTCAGTGAGCTCCACACGCACGGCACGACGGTCGGAAGGATCCACGGACCGCACGATCTGGCCCTTCCTCTCCAACGCCGAAAGCACGGCGGAGATGCGACCGGTGGTGACATGCATGGCGTCGGCCAGCTGCGAGGGCGACATCGTGCCCTGATGCGCCAGTGCGCGAATTACGAACGTTTCGCCGGCGCCATGATTGAGATCGCGCTGCATCTGAGATCGGTGGCACCATACGTCACGCCACAGCTCATCCACCGCTTCTTCCTCATATCCCACGGCACGCCTCCTTTACGCTTCCAGCCGCACGGTACCCCGCGCAGACGCCGTCAATAATATCTCACACTGTAAACAATTACGCCTCAGAAGAACCGGGGGTATCGCCGCAACCTTATCTTGCGCCCGAATCCACCCGAAGCAGCCGATGCCACCCCGTAAAAATCGGGGGTACACGCCGAAGGGGTGTGACACGACTCACAGAAACGCCCTATTTTCTTTACTTCCGTAGCACCTTTGTGCCTATACTGCAAGCAGTGATGGCACGGCAGCCATCCCAAAGAAGGGGGAAACAATGGAACGGGGACTTTGCCTCTGCAGCATCGCAGGGTGCACTCATGAAGCTCAAGAAGCAGGAATGTGCACCATGCACTTCACGTCGGCGCTGGTTCACGGTGCGTTCCAGCCAACTCCGGGCGGCCGCCCGCAGCATAGCTGAATTATTTATCAATCGTCAATAACAAATCTGGCTCCCCTCGCTGAGGACATTGCCGTGAAGCAAACAGCAGAGCTGTTTGTAGGCAATGTGCGAGACGACAGTCGAGCCAACAGGATGCGAACGAAGTTCGTCCATAATTGCAGGACGAGCTGTCGCGAAGCGACTGAGGGGAGTATTAGGAGCCGTAATCCCTAGTGCTCCCCTCAGTCACCTACGGTGACAGCTCCCCTCGGAGAGGGGAGCCGGATTTTTACATCAATCAGCAGCGGGCCAGAGAGCCTACTTACGGGCCTGCTCCTCCTTGGCGAGCGCCTCCTTGAGGTCGCGGTTGGTGTAGCGGTCGCGCAGCAGGCAGTAGCCGCCGAACACCGCAAGCCAGATCAGGCCGGCGATGGCGGAACCGCGCGTATCGTCCGCGAGGAACAGCGTGCAGTACACGAACACGAAGAACACGATCGCCAGGGTGTTGAGCACCTTCCACGCCGGCATCACGAATCCATCGGCGATGAAGTCGGCGGAACGGCGGTACTTGCGGTGCGCGATCATCGTGAGCGTGTAGATGAAGATGATGACGGCGCTGGAGGCGGATGCGAACAGCACGAAGGCGCTGGAGATGCCCGGAATGGAGTTGACCACCGGGGACAGCAGGATCAGCGCGGCGGACACCAGGATCGCGCGCGCCGGCACCTGGCGCTTGGAGACCACGCCGATCTTGCGGAAGGCGGGCGAGTTCGACTCGCTGGCCAGCTGGTAGAGGTGACGGCCGGCGGAGTAGAGCAGCGAGTTCAGCGCGGAGGACGCGGCGGTGATCACCACGAAGAACACCAGCGCGGCCGCCCAGTTCAGGCCGGCGTACTGGAACACCATGATGAACGGGGAAGCGAAGGAGCCGTCCTTGTTCGGCTTGAACGTGGTCCACGGCACGATGGCCATGATGGCCAGCAGCGCGCCCACGTAGAAGATGAGCACGCGCACGATGATCTCGTTGACGGCCTTCGGCAGCACCTTGCGCGGGTTCTGCGTCTCGGAGACGGTCACGCCCACGAACTCAATCATCTCGTAGGCGTAGAAGACCATCTGGAAGCTCATGAGGAAGCTCAGCCAGCCGTTCGGCGCGATCTGGAAGTTGTTGGTGATGTTGTCGAGTCCGGCGTGGCCCGCGGGAGAGATGCCGTCCTGGCCGGTGATCTGCACGGCGTCGTAGTGGTAGCCGATCACCACCATGACCACGGCGGTGGCGATCATGGCGCAGATCAGCGTGATCTTGATCATCGAGAACCAGAATTCGGCCTCACCGAAGGCCTTGACGGCGATGAGGTTGATGGTCACCAGCGCCGCGAGGAAGCACAGCTCGATGAGCCATTTCCAATGCGAGAGGTCCATGCCGAACGTGTCGAAGAACGTGATGAAGTAGGTGGAGACGGCCGTGATCTCGCTCATGCCGATGAGCACGAGCACGATCCAGTACGACCAGCCCGCGAACTTGCCCCAGCCGTTGCCGAGGTAGCGGGTGATGAAGTTGATGAACGTGTGCTGGCTCGGGTCACGGTACATGAGCTCGCCGATGGCGCGCATGAGCAGGAACATGATGATGCCCACGCCGATGTACACGAAGACGATGCTCGGGCCGGTCAGCGCGATGGACTTGCCGGAGCCGAGGAACAGGCCGGTGCCGATGGTGCCGCCGATGGCGATGAACTGGACGTGCCTGTTGTTCAGGCCACGGGCCATCTCGTTGTCCTGATCCAGGCTTTCGACGGACTTCAGCTCGTTTGAGCCGGCACTGCCGCCAGCCGGTGCTTTCGTTTCGACCATGCCGTACGTTCTCTTCCTCATCGCCCGGCCCGCAGCCGCGCTCAATCGTTCAAATTCAGGTTCAAACTTTATCACCACGCCTCTTACCGGAACCAGCCTCCAGTTCAACCCGATTGTGGTGATATTGCAGAAATTCGCCTAAAAAGTTCAATTTCATTCGGCAAAATTGAACTTTTCTGGTATTGAGCGGTCGGAATCGGCCTTTGGCCGACGCTGGTTTCTCGCGGCCATTGGCCGCTCCTCTTCTCTTCCTCAGTCTCACTTCGTTCGACAGCTCCCTCGTCAGAGGGAGCCAAGGTTTGCACACGTATAGATCTCGGCTCCCCTTGTCAGGGGAGCTGGCGGCGTAGCCGACTGAAGGGTAGTGGAGGAGCGGCCAACGACCGCGGGAAAACAGCATCGGCAAAGCCGATTCCATCACTCCACGCTTTTCAGTGAGGACACCGGGTCGATGCGGTCAAGCACGGGGTTGGTGAACAATTGGACGAGCAGCGCGAACGCCAGCGTCACGGCGGCCGCTATCGCGTAGCTCGTCCACCGTACGGTCACGGCGAAGTACAGCCCCGGCATGTTGAGCGCGGCCGTGAGCAGTCCGCCGATCCAACGACCGAGCGGCAGGCCCACCGCGATGCCCATCAGCGTCAGGATCAGCATCTCGCGATTCACGTACCGGTGCACCTCGCGGTCGAAGAAGCCGAGCACCTTGAGCGTGGCCATCTCGCGCACGCGCTCGGAAACGTTCGTGTTGGCCAGCGTGAACAGCACCACCAACGCCAACGCTCCGGCGAGCGCGACGATCAGCGCCACCACCGCGCCCATGAGATCGAAGCTGAAACGCCGCTGCATATCCGCCGTGCTCACCACGCTCAGCACGTCAGATTCCTTGGCGAGCTTGTCCGCGTAGGCGATCTGGTCGTCATCCGAGCCGGTGTACCGCGCGAATATCGCGTTCATCTCCACGCCGTCGGCTTCGGTGGCGGTGTCGTCATGCGCGGCGGAACCGCCATCACTCGCATCATCCCCGCCGAACACCTCCCGGTAGTACCCGGCCGTCAGATACACATCCGCACCGATCACGGACTCGCTGACGGCATACACACGGGCGGTTTCGCGCGCGGCGTCGCCGTTTTCGAGCGTCACCTCGTCGCCGGCCTTGACGCCCAGCGCATTGGCCGCGGATTGCGAGACGATGACGCCGTCCCCGGAAAAGACCGGCCCGTCATTCGTGTTCGTAGCGCTGGCCGAACCATCCGCGCTCTTCCCGGCGGCGGATGATTCGGCTCCGGCATCGTCCAGTCCGATCGCCGTACCATCCCGATACTGCTCCATCGCACCGCCGGTCACCAACCTGAGCGAGACGATATCCGCCAAATCAGTCGCTTCGGGCACGGTGATGAGCTGCACGGTTTCGGATTCGTCGGTTCCGGTGGTGATTTCGCCGCTTTCCACGCGCGCGAGGGTCATCGCACCGGCTGAGGACGTGGTCGAATCGGCGATCTTCCCGTCGGACACCAGCCGAGAACGCACGGCGTCCAGATCGTCGTGATCGGTCACGACCATCAGGTCATACCGGTACACGTCCTGGTACTGCGTGACCGGCAGCGCGTCCACCGTGTCGTTGATGGCCAAGCCGCACACAATGAGCGCGGTGCAGCCGGCCACGCCTCCGACCGTCATGAACAGACGGCCCTTGAAACGGAACAGGTTGCGCGCGGTGACCTTGTTGAGGAACTTCATGCGACGCCACAGCGGTCCGATGCGTTCCAGCAGCACGCGGGAGCCGGCCTTGGGCGATTTCGGACGCATGAGCTCGGCGGGCATTCGCCGCATCTCGCCGCGGCACGCCACCACGGTGGCCGCGCCCACGCCCACCACGAACAGCAGCACGCCGGCCGAACCGTACAGCCAGTCGTACAGCAGCGTGGTGCCGGGCACCACATACATGCCTTCCAGCACGATGAGCAGGAACGCGGGAATCCCGAGGAAGCCGATGAGGTCGCCCAGGCCGCCGCCGATCAGGCAGGCGAGCAACGCGAACAGCACATACCGGGAGGCGATGAGTGCGCTGCCGTACCCCAGTCCCATGTACGTGCCGATGAGCCCGCGGTCCTCCTCGACCATGCGGGTCATGGCAGTCAGGCTCATGAGCACGGCCACGAGCAGGAACACCACGGGGAACGCGCGGCCGATGGATTCGATGGAGCTCAGGTCGGATTTGAGCGAGGAGAACGTGCCGGCCGCCGAGCGCGTGTTCACGTACCAGCGTGCCTGCGGGATGGTGGTTTCGACCGAGGACTCCTGCTTGTCCAGTTCGGCGGTGGTGTTCGCTTTCTGCTGGTCGAGCTGCGTCTGCGCGTTGTCCAGCTGCTGTTTGGCTTGCGTCAGTTCGCCGCTTTGGGCAATGACGGCGTTGCGTTGGGCGTCCAGTGCAGTTGCGGCCGCCTGGTCCGTGCCGTCCTGTGCGGCTTGGGCGACCAGTTCCGCACCGGCGCTGCCGGAGGCCGCGATGATCCGGTCGACCTGCGCGTTGAATTGGCCGCGCTGGTCGTCCAGCGTGGCTTGGGCGTCGGCGAACCGCTGGTCGGCTTCGGCACGGGCGTCCGCGATCTTCTGCTTCGCCTCGTCGATGAGCTGCTGGCGACGGGCCTTCTGCCGCTTGGTCTGGACGTCGTTTTCGATGCGGTCGCGCACTTCGCGCACGGCGTCGTCGTACTGGTCGGAGAAGGTGTCGAGCGCCGCGGAACCGCTGATTTCCAGCGAAATCGCCGTATAGACGCTGCCGGCGACGCCGTCCGAAGGCAGGAAGAACGTGTAGTCGGCGGTGGCGGAGCTGCGGAACGCGCCGGTCGAGTAGCCTTCCGGATTCTGCAGATCGAGCGGGTCCAGCACGATGCCGGTGATGGTGAGGTCCGTGGGGAACGTCGGGGTCTCGTTCGACGTATCGGCGGAAGAGGCATCGGAACCGGACGAATCAGTCGTACTGTCGGACGAATCGCCCGGGATGTCCGAATCGGACGAAGCGTCGGCCGACGTACCTCCGTCGACCATACTGGCCGACGCATCACCTGATGCATTGCCCGTCGTGCCCGACGTATCCGGCACGGACGATCCGGATGACGACTTACTCGCCCCAAGCGTCACGCTGAGCTTGTCCCCTACCTTAAGCCCGCTGTCCCGCACGAATTTCCTGGTGACGGCCACCTCGCCGGACTTGACCGGGAGCTTGCCCTCCTGCAGGTACGGCTGGTTCATGCCGTTCGTGCCGATTTCGGTGAGCGTGACCGATTCGCCGCTGCCATCCACGGTGACGATCGCGGCGGCCGAACGTTCGGCCTGCACGCGCTCGACGCCGCGGACGGCCTTGAGCGCGGCGACGTCGTCCTCGGTCAGGCCGAGCGTGGAGATGACCTGGATGTCGTACAGGCGCTGGCTGTCGAGGAACCGGTCGGCAGCGCGGAACATGTCCCGGCAGCCGGCGTAGATGCCAGTGAGCACCGCCACGCCCAGCATGGAGATGATGGCGATGGAGACGAACCGTTTCCAGTTGCGCGCCCACATGCGCAGCATGTCCTTGGCGAACGCGCCGGAAATGCCGGCCCCAAGGTGTTTCACAGGATGTTCCACGCCGCGTTTCACGGATTGTTTCACAGCACCGCCCACTGTGGCTACGGTCGAGGACCGGGAAGCGCCCGTACACCGGGCATGCCTGCCGCGTGCCATCGCACTCACCGCCTTACCATTCGATGTCCGCGATCGGCGTGGGCGCGGGGTTGGTCTCCTCGCTCACCACCTTGCCGGAGCGGAATCGGATCACCTTGTGCGCCATCGGCGCGAGCGCGGAATTGTGCGTGATGATCATCACCGTCATGCCCTGGGTATGGCAGATGTCCTGCAGCAGTTGCAGGACCTCCTTGCCGGTCTCGTAGTCGAGCGCACCGGTCGGCTCATCGCACAGCAACAGCTTCGGTTTCTTGGCGATCGCGCGGGCGATGGAGACGCGCTGCTGCTCGCCGCCGCTCAACTGCGCCGGGAAATTGCCCATGCGCTCCCCCAGCCCCACCTTGCGCAGCGTCTCGGCCGGGTCGAAATGGTCCGGGCAGATCTGCGAGGCGAGCTCCACGTTCTCCAACGCGGTCAGGTTGGGCACCAGATTGTAGAACTGGAACACGAAGCCGATGTCCGAACGGCGGTATGCCACCAGTTCGCGCTTGTTGAGACCGGTGATGTCCCGGCCGCCCACCACCACGCGACCGGACGTGGCGGTGTCCATGCCGCCCAGAATGTTCAGGGCCGTGGTCTTGCCCGCGCCCGACTGGCCAAGGATCACGGTCAGTTCGCCTTGGTCTGCGGTGAAGCTCGCGCCGTCCAGCGCGCGGATCGCCGCCCCGCCGGACGGGTACTCCTTGACCACGTTGTCAAACTCGATATACGACATCGCACACCCCGCTTCCGCCAACGGCCATGCCCCACACCGCAACCGTTCCATGCCCGGAACCGGCGTCGGGCAACGTCCTTCTTCCATTAAACCGCACCAACCTGAGTGCAATCGCTCGCAAAAACGCCATGGAAACGTCACGGGAACGCCGCACACCCGTCCATAACCGCCTTCCGAAACCTCCTGTTCGTAACAAATCGGCCTACAATGGCGGACATTGCGCACGGCCACGGCCGCCATCATCATCGGCGGGCGCGGCGGCACGTGCGGCAACGGAGAAAGAACCCCGAGAGGAAGTACTCATCCATGAGCAATACTGACGCGACCAAGAAGCCGCGCGAAACCGACGACGTGCCGGTGCCGGCCACGTTGCGCAAATCCCTGAAGAACCGCCACATCCAGCTGATCGCCCTCGGCGGCGCCATCGGCACGGGCCTGTTCTACGGCTCCAGCGAATCCATCGCCCTGGCCGGCCCGTCCATTCTGCTGGCCTACCTGATCGGTGGCCTCGCGATCTTCATGATCGTGCGCGCACTGTCCGAAATGTCCGTGGAGGATCCGAAGGCCGGCGCCTTCAGCTACTACGCCACCCGCTACTGGTCCAAGCGCGCCGGCTTCATCTCCGGCTGGAACTACTGGTTCAACTACATCCTGGTCTCCATGGTGGAGCTGGCCGTGGTGGGCAGCTTCGTGAACTACTGGTTCCCGGCCATCCCGACGTGGGTCTCCGCCGCCGTGTTCCTGGTGCTCATCACCGCCGCGAACCTGCTGGGCGTCTCCAAGTTCGGCGAGTTCGAGTTCTGGTTCGCCATCATCAAGATCGTGGCCGTGATCGCCATGATCATCGGTGGCCTTGCGGTCATCGTGTTCGCGCTGCCCACCGCCTCCGGCATCAAGGCGAGCTTCGCCAACTGGTTCACCGTGGGCGACGGCTTCTTCCCGAACGGCCTCATGACCCATACCGATAAGGGCTGGACCGGCCTGCTCATGGCCCTGGTCGTGGTGATGTTCAGCTTCGGCGGCACCGAGCTCATCGGCATCACCGCCGGCGAGACCGAAAGCCCGAAGACCACCATCCCGCGCGCCACCAACGACATCATCTGGCGTATCCTCGTCTTCTACATCGGCGCCCTCGGCGTGATCATGGCCGTGGTGCCGTGGAACACCATCGACGGCCAATCCAGCCCGTTCGTGCAGATCTTCGATTCCGTGGGCATCCACGCGGCCGCCGGCATCCTCAACTTCGTGTGCCTGACCGCCGTGATGAGCGTGTACAACTCCGGCCTGTACGCCAACTCCCGCATGCTGTACTCGCTTGCCAAGCAGGGCAACGCCCCCGCCTACCTCGGCAAGCTCAACTCCAAGGGCGTGCCGGTGGCCGGCGTGCTGACCTCCGCCGTGATCACCGCCATCGCCGTGGTGGTGGTGTTCGTGTGGCCCGAGTTCGCGTTCAACTACCTGATGTCCATCGCCACGATCGCCGGCATCATCAACTGGACGATGATCATGTTCACCGAAATGAAGTTCCGCAAGGTGGTCGCCGCGGGCGGTGCCCCGGAGGACACCGAGCTGGCCGGCCTTTCGGGTCAAAAGGCGCTCGACGCCATCCACTTCAAGCTGCCGTTCGCCAAGGTGACGCCGTGGGTGGTGCTCGCCTTCCTGGCCTTGGTGGTTGTGCTGATGTGCTTCTCCGCCAGCTACCGCGTGGCCGTGATCGCCGGTGTGATCTGGCTGGCCATCCTGTTCGTCGCCTACCAGGTAACGCAGGGCCGCAAGTAGCGGTTTCCGTGTTGCTGTTCCGCCGCCATTGCGCCTGCTGATCCGCTCGGCATCCGATGACGATGGCGGCGGGGCGGACTACGGCGCGTTACTTCTTTCGCAATAAGGCCATACTTCGTGAAAAAGGCAACTGACTCGCAGTAAGCGTTCCTTTTTCACGAGGTATGGCCTTATTTCGTGAAAAGGTAACGCTGAACGGCACTCAGTGTGACTTTTTCACGAAACATCGGTTTTCCGCGAAAAAAGTAACGGCAACGGAGGAACGACACCGTCCCGACATCTCGATTCTGGGCATATAAGGACCATAAAGCCGCACCGAATTTGATTCTGGGCATATAGGTACCAGTTACGAGGCCAAAACGCCTGTTTCGGGGTACCTATATGCCCAGAATTCGTTTTGTGATACGTGTATGCCCAGAATAATTGGCGGGGATATGCCCAGAACAACGCCATTCGCGGGCAAGATTACCGCAGATAGGGCTTGAAGACGCGCTCGGTGATAGGCACATGGAGCATGAGCATGGTGCCGTAACCCAAAATGATGAGCAGGAACAGGCCACCGGGCATCAGGAACCAGCAAGCCACCAACAGTGCGACGAACACCGCGTCCACTGCCACCAGCACCACGGTCATGGCGATGTGGGAGATGCCGAAGATGAAGGCGTTGGCGAGAGTGCGCCCCACGCTGTTCTCGAAGCGCGCCTGCAGCGCGAACACCCATTCGAAGCCGATGAGCCACAGGATGCTCACCGCGAATTTGGGAATGAGCAACGGCGTAATCTGCAGGACCACCCACGAGTAGATGAGTCCGATCAGTACCGCGAGGAACGGCAGCCACAACAGCGTGGCCTTGACGAAGTTGGCCTTGAAGGAGCTGAAGTAATTGGCAGCGACGCCCTTGCCCTCGCCGTTTTCGGACTTGCGGCAGGCGTCCTGTCCGGCGGCGAGCGCTGCGCCGACGGTGATGATCGGCAACGAGGTGACCAGCATCAGAAGGTTAACGAGCACGCCGTCCACCAGATTGCCCCAGGCGCGCATGAATTTGGAGTCGGGCGACAGCCAGTGCATCTTGTGTTCTCCTTCGACGGCATACAGCGGCTCCCCTCGCTGAGGGGAGCTGTCATCGTAGATGACTGAGGGGAGCTCTGATGATGCTCAGGGTACTCCCCTCAGTCGGCTATCGCCGACAGCTCCCCTCAGCGAGGGGAGCCGGATTTGTTGGTCTCAGTTTTTGACGGCTCCGCCTCCGGCCCTGCAATTACGGACGGCTTTCAGCCGCTTTTCATTGGCTCGACTGCCGTCTCGCCTTCGCCTACAGACAGTCCACTGGACTGTCTGCTATACGGCTCAGCCTGCAATTACGGACTCGCCTTTCGGCGAGACCCATCATTACCTTCGCTCGGCTATCGCCTCGCTCAGGCGGGGGCTTGGGGAAAGTCCACCGGACTTTCCCCTAAGGGATGATGACGCCAGTCATCATCCCTTAACAGCCCCCGCCATAACACCACTCACGATGTACTTCTGGCAGACGAGGTAGAAGACGATGATGGGGATGATCGCGAGGACCAGGCAGGCCATCATGGCGCCCATGTCCACGGAGCCGTAGCCGCCCTTGAGGTACTGCACGGCCACGGAGATGGTCTTGTACTTGCCCAGGTCGAGCGTGAGGTACGGCAACAGGTAGTCGTTCCAGATCCACATGGCCTCGAGAATGGCCACGGACACGATGGACGGCTTCATGATCGGCACCACGATCTGGAAGAAGATGCGCGGCACGGAGGCGCCGTCGATCATGGCGGCCTCCTCCAGTTCGGCCGGGATGCCCTTGATCACGCCGGTGAAGATGAACACGGCCAGGCCGGCGCCGAAGCCGAGGTACACGATGCACAGGCCCCACGGGGTGTTGAGCTTCAGCATGTCGGCGATCTTGGAGAGGGTGAACATCACCATCTGGAACGGCACGATCATGTTGAACAGGAACAGCGTGTACAGCAGCTTGGCGGCCCAGTTGTTCACGCGCACGATCCACCAGGCGCACATCGAGGTGCACACCAGGATCAGCACCACGGAGCCCACGGTGATGAGCAGCGTCCAGCCGAAGGACGCGAAGAACTGCGTGGTCTCAACGCCGCGCGCGTAGTTCTCCAGGCCCACGAACGCCTTGCCTGCCGGCAGCGAGAAGGCGTTCTTGGAGATGTACGCCTTCTGCTTGAAGGAGTTGATGAGCACCAGGACGATCGGGAAGACCCACAGCAGGGAAACGACGGAGAAGAGTACGGTCCACAGGGCGCCGTGCTTGACGGGCTTGTTCTCGTTCATCAGGCTGCCACCTCCTTGCTCGTGGTGAGCTTGTTCTGAATCAGGGCGATCACGGCCACCAGGATGAAGAACAGCACGGCCTTGGCCTGGCCGACACCCTCCCAGCCCATGCGTCCGTAGAAGGTACGGGTGATGTTCAGCGCCAGGCCTTCGGACATGTTGCTCGGCGCGCCGTTGGTCAATGCGAGGTTCTGGTCGTAGAGCTTGAATCCGTTGGTCACGGTCAGGAAGGAGCAGACGGTGATGGACGGCATCATGAGCGGGATGATGATGCGGAACATCGTCTGGGTGCCGTTGGCGCCGTCGACCGCGGCCGCCTCGAGCACGTCGGTGGGCAGAGCCTGCAGGCCGGCGATGTAGATGATCATCATGTAGCCGATCTGCTGCCAGCACACCAAGATGACCAAACCCCAGAAGCCGTACGTGGCTTTGTAGGTCAGGGCGCGGCCCCAGTGGGCGAGCACGCCGTTGAGGAGCAGCAGCCAGATGTAGCCCAGGATGATGCCGCCGATGAGGTTCGGCATGAAGAACACCGAACGGAACAGCGTGGAGCCCTTGATGGCCTTGGTCAGCATGTAGGCGATGAAGAACGCCACCACGTTGATCACGATGGTGGTCACGATGGTGAACGCCGTGGAGAACCCGAGCGCATGCAGGAACTCCTTGTCCTTCAGGGCCTTGCCGTAGTTCTTGAGACCCACCCATTCGCCGTCGGTCACGGTCGTGAACTCGCAGAAGCTCAGGTAGACGCCCATGATGAACGGCACCAGGAATCCGATGATGAACGCGGCGAACGTCGGCAGCGCGAACAGCGCCCACCATCTGCGTATCGCCTTACCAGCCATGTTGATCATGACTACTTTCCTCCTCCTTGAGTCCGCGGCACTACGTCGTGCGTCGACGCGGAATTCAACTCAATGCCAGCCAGCCGTCAGGATCGTCACATAGTCCTTTCCGCTGAACCTACGTTCATGGTACGTGCTGCTGCAACAGATGTCAAACGTTGTCATTTATCGCGTTTCCCAACCACAGCGTTGCGAGTGG
The DNA here is from genome assembly GCF_018555355.1 of Bifidobacterium sp. SO4. Taxonomy (NCBI): domain Bacteria; kingdom Bacillati; phylum Actinomycetota; class Actinomycetes; order Bifidobacteriales; family Bifidobacteriaceae; genus Bifidobacterium; species Bifidobacterium sp. SO4. The sequence continues at coordinate 11,866 of NZ_JAFEJP010000017.1, read as the reverse complement.
AATCAGTCAGCTTTCAATAATAAAAACGGCGCAATATAGCCATTTTCAATGGACAACATAACATCTGCAAACGTTTGTAATACAATCGTTGTCATCTTCGCCAAACCCTCGCGTGACATGTACACTGGGACAATCAGGCAAATTCTGCGCTTCTTCAATCAGCCACAGGGGGCTTTCATGACCACGAGCATTCAGGATGTCGCCCAGAAGGCGGGCGTCTCCATCTCCACCGTCTCCCGTTCGTTCACCAGACCGGATCTGGTCTCCGCCAAGACCCGCGAGCGCGTGCTGGCCATCGCCGACGAACTCAACTTCTCGCTGTCCCGCTCGGCGGCGGCCCTGAAATCCGGCCGTTCGCTGCGCATCGCGGTGCTGATGAGCGGCCATATCCGCCTGTGGTTCACCGCCTCGGTGATCGAGGGTCTCAACGAAGTGTTGCACGCCGAGGGGTACGACATCTCCGTCTTCCAGATCTCCAGCATCGAGGAGCGTCGCGAGTTCTTCGAGATGCTGCCGGTGCGCCGCAACGCGGACGCGGTGATCGTGGTCTCCTTCGACATCGACAGCAGGGAGACCGCGCAGCTGACCTCGGTGGATGTGCCGATCATCGGCATCAACACGGCGGAATCCGAGCAGCACGGCTTTGCGGCCGCGGTCAACATCAACGACCGCCAGGGCTCCACGCTCGCCGCCCGCCATCTGATGAACCTCGGGCACCGCAGCATCGCCTACATCAGCACCGACCGTGACGTCTCGCTGAGCTTCTCGGTGCGCGGCCGATTCAACGTGTTCATGGAGACCTGCCGCAAGGAGGGCATCGAACCTCAGGTGGTGGTGTGCAAGGTGGATGGCGACGGCCACTACCAGATCAGCGACGTGGTCAACCAGCTCATGAGCCTGGACGAGATGCCCACCGCCATCGCCTGCCAGGAGGACGGCATCGCCCTGCCGCTCATGTTCCAGCTGGAGCGCAACGGCTTCTCCGTACCCGGCGACGTGTCGCTCATCGGCTATGACGACAGCTTCTACACCAATGACATCGGCCTGACCACGATTCGTCAGGATCCGGTGGAGATGGCGCATATCGCCGCGCGCATGACGCTCGATCTCATCGAGGAGAAGCCGGTGGATGAGCCGTTCGTGACCTTCCCCGCCCACCTCGTGGTGCGATCCTCCACCTCCCGCGCGCACTGAGTTCCCGCGCAACAGCGCAAAACCAGTTGAGGCCGCCGCCCGAACACTACCGGACGGCGGCCTCAACTGGTTTGGTCAAAGGAGGGAACAGAAGAAGAAACACAAGGAGGTGCGGCGCCCCTGGAGGAAAGAGGCTGCGCGGGGCGCCGCGGCTTTTAAATTATCCGGGTATGGAACCCGGTCGAATCATCGGGGCCCGTCCGGAAGGAGGACGGCCGGACCCGTCAGACTCAGTGGGAGGCTTCGTACTCGGAAGCCCAACCGTCCACGAAGGCGGTCTTGACGGCGTCCCACTTGCCGGTGCCCTGGGCGTACTCCAGCAGGGCCTGGCCGAGCTGGTTCTTCCACTCTTCGGACGGCATCATGGTGAAGTTCCAGGAGACGGCGGTCTTGCCGGACTTCTGGTCCTCGACGGCGGCCTGGGTCAGCGGGTTGTCGGAAGTGACGTCATCGAAGGTCTTGAACGGGGTGGTGAAGCCCATGTCCTGGGAGAGGGCCTTCTTGCCGGCGTCGGAGGTGATGACCCACTTCAGGAACTCCTCGGTGGCCTTCTTGTCGGCGTCGGAGGCCTTGTCGTTGATGCACCAGTAGTTCTCGGAACCGGTGGCGAGACCCTGCTTCTCCTCGCCCTTGACGCCGATGTAGATCGGCATCATACCCACGGAATCGGCGGACATGCCGGCCTTCTGCAGGTCGGTCCAGGCCCAGGTGCCGTTCTGGTAGAAGGCGGCCTCGCCGAGCGCGAACTCGGAGTTGGCGTCGTCGCCGGTCTTGGCGCTCAGCTGGGTGGGCTCGGTGGTGGAGTCGGTGATGTACAGGTCGAAGATCTTCTTGTAGTTCGGCAGGTAGGTGCCCTTGATCTTGGCCGGCTGCTCGGTGACGTTATCGTCCTTGAACTCGTAGTAGAGCGGCAGGTTGGCCAGGTGGGTCTTGAAGCGCCAGTCGGAGGAGGAGTCGAAGCCGGCGGAGGTGAACGCGCCCTTGATGCCGAGCTCGTCCTTGCGGGCCTGCATGTCGTCGGCCACGGCCTTCAGGGTGTCGAAGTTGTCGATCTCGTCCATGGACTTGGCCTTGGCGCCGTCGAGGGCGAAGTACTTGTTGAGGATGTCCTTGTTGTAGATGATGCCGTAGGTCTCCATCACGTACGGCACGCCGACGACCTTGTCGCCGTCCTTCAGGGCCACGTCCTGGTTGTTGAGCTCCTTGTACACGTCCGTGTTGGACATGTCCGCGGTGTAGCGCTTCCAGTTCTGGTAGCCCACCGGGCCGTTGACCTGGAACAGGGTCGGGGCCTCGGTCTTGGCGATCTCGGACTTCAGGGTCGGCTCATAGGTGCCGGAGGCGGCGGTCTGGACCTTGACCTCCACGCCGGTCTCCTTGGTGTATTCCTTGGCCAGCGCGGTCCACTGGTCGGCCGCCTCCGGCTTGAAGTTCAGGTAGTAGACCTTGCCCTTGGAGTCGTCGCCGGAGGAGCTGGAGTTTCCGCAGGCGGCAAGGGTGCCGAGCGACATTGCGGCAATGGCCGCCATCGCGACCGCAGACTTCACTGTACGATTCATCATCGAACCTTTCTCTTCATCGTCGATGCCGGTATTCCGTCCGGCCCGGGTGCCGTTAGCGGCTCCCTTACGACTATCGACATGACCTATTGTGCAACGGTTTGCGAGATTTTGCAAACGATGGCATTTTTCGGCGCGTCACTTATGCGGACAGATATCCACAAACCGTCAATTAACCGGATAATTCCGATTATTCTGCATAGCGCCCATAATGCAAGCGTTAGCAAACTGAGAGCGCTAACAGTACTTGCGACATATAGAAAACCACCCCATACTCCCCACGTTCGGCACCCGCATAACCATCGTTTGCATAATCGCGGTAATCGTCACCCCGGCAACGACGAAAAAGCCCGTCCGCGCACAGACGAACGGGCCCAAAATCCGGTTCCGTCAAATCAATCGAACTACCCCTCAGTCGGCTTCGCCGACAGCTCCCCTGACAAGGGGAGCCGAGAGAGTGTAATCACATCATCAATCCCGGTTGAACGGAGCCAAGCTCAATTCAGTCAAGCCGTCAGGCGTTCCAGCGTTCGATGACGTTGTCCCCCTTGTACACGCTCAGCACCGAATAGTGCGCGGTGTCGAGCCGCAGCATGCGCGCGAAATGCGGATCCACATCCAGCCACTGGGAGGTGAGGATGCGCAGGATATGCGCGTGCGCCACCATCAGTACGTTGTGGCCGCCGTTCAGCAATGGCATCACATGGTCGATGGCCCCGCGGGCGCGGGCGGCGGCCTCCTCAAGCGTCTCACCGGGACCGGCATGCACCGGCACCTGCTCGCCGTCGGGCAGGGTCTCCACCCAGTCGCCTTCAAGCGCGGGCGTCAGCGAGCGCGGCCCGTCACGCCACACATCCCAATCGAAGCCGCTGGCCTCGCTCACCTGCTTGCGCGTGCGGCCTTCGGCGCGGCCGTAATCCCATTCGGCGATGCCGTCAAGCGTCTGCGGTTCGGCGAAACCGGCCAGTCGCGCGGTCTGCTGTGCACGGCGAAGCGGGCTGGAGAACACGCATCCTTCCTCGAATCCGCCGGGAAACGCCTCGCGCAGGCGCACACCGGCGTCGCGTGCCTGCTGTTCGCCCACGGCGGTCAGGGGGATGTTCGTGCGGCCGGTATGCTGTCCGGATTCGCTCCATACGGTCTGTCCATGACGCAGCAGCACCAGGAAGCCGGTACCACCGCGGGAGGGGTTGACGGCCACGGTGCCGTCCACATGCTGTTCGTTCATGCCTCCACTCTAGTCCTGTTCGGGCGCGTCCGCCGCATGCCTCGCCAGATGCCCCGCTTTTGCTCTAGACTGGGGAGCCATGAGCAGCGCAAAGCACACCGCACGTCACTCCGGTTTCCATGGTTCCGCCCCCGACCTGTCCGCGGGATCCATCGCGCGACCCGACTCCCTCACCGAGAACGGCGCGGCATTCCCGTCCGGCCGCTCCGGGTATGAATCCGGATATGACGGAGGTGAGTTCTCGTCCGGCGCCGATCAGGCCGTCGAAAGCCTGCACCGCATCGACGAGAAGGTGAACGCCCTGCGCGCCGCCCGCGAGGCCGACCCCGATTCCCTGCTGGACAAGGCGTTCAAGGCCGCCGTCCCCTCGCTGGTCGGCCTGGTGGCCGGCAAGGCGTTCCAGACCTTGTGGGACAAGGGCACGTCCCGCCGCAACCTGCGCAAGGGACTGGCCGCGGACGCCCCGCAGGGCCTGCTGATGAGTCTGGCGTTCGCCGCCGCCTCGGCCGCGTTCGGCGCGATGGTCTCCCAGCTTTCCGACCGCGGCTCCAAGGCCATCGTGGCCCGTCGCCATCGCAAGGCCCGCCGTTAGGCCGAGTCCGAAGCCCGTCCACAGCGCACCCCGGTCCGTTCACCGCCATCATCACGCCGCATCACGCACCGGTTTCACTGCCAGATAACCGGCCTGCCGACTGGCCAGCGCGCGTGGAAGAATTGGCCGCATGGTTACCAATGCGACTATCGAAACCCTGCTCAACCGCCGCTCCATCCGCAAGTTCAAGGATGAGGCCATCGACGCCGACACCATCGCCACGCTGGAAACCGTGGCCCAGCGCGCCGCCTCCAGCCAGTTCCTCAACGACTGGTCCGCCATCCGCATCACCGACCCCGCTCTCAAGGCCAAGATCGCCGAGTACGGCACCCAGGCGTACATCGCCGATGCGCCGCTGCTGTACATGTTCATCATCGACGAGCACCGCAACGCCCGCATCGCCCAGTCCAAGGGCATCGACCCGTCCTCCGACGAGTTCGGCCTCAAGACCAGCTACCGCTTCACCCAAGCACAGAACGACGCCGTGCTGGCCCTGCACGCCATGGAGACGGCCGCGTTCTCGCTGGGCCTCGGCTGCGTGATCCTGGGCTCCCCGCTCAACAACATCAACGGACTCATCGACCTGCTCAACCTGCCGGAATACACGTACCCGGTGCTGGGCCTGGCCATCGGCAAGCCCGATCAGGAGCCCGCGCTGAAGCCCCGCATGCCGCGCGAGATGCAGTTCTTCGAGAACACGTACCCGGCCGACGCGGACGGCACGCTGGACGCGCTGCCCGCCTTCGACGTCGAGGTGCACCAGTACTACGACCTGCGTCAGGCCGACCGTCCAGTGGACGCCTTCAGCGACCAGATCGCCAAAATCAGCCGTCAGGACGTCTCCAACAAGACGCTGCTGGACAAAGCGGCCACCCAGGGCTTCACGCTCGACAAGTAACCGGCGCATCCACATCGTCCGCCCATCGAGGCCATAATTCGGACACGCCCTGACCATTTTCCCGGTATCCCGCCTCCGTACGCCGATCGTCGCGGAGGCGGTGGGGATAGACTGCATGTGGCTTACCGGTGGGCACGGCAAGGCCGGCACAAAGAACCGGCGGCGAAACGAGGGGTTGCATGCGGACGATCTGGCGTATTTTCCGGCGTGATTTCCTGCGCATCCTGCGCAATCCCGTGGCGGTGGTGGTCACGCTCGGCGTGGCCGTGATCCCCTCGCTGTACGCCTGGTTCAACATCCTGGCCAACTGGGACCCGTATTCGGCCACCGGCAACATCCAGGTCGCGGTGGCCAATGCGGACCGGGGCACCTCCAACGATCTGGTTGGCAGGCTCAACGCCGGCAAGCAGGTGGTCGCCCAGCTGAAGAAGAACCATCAGCTCGGCTGGCGGTTCGTGGACAACGAGGACCAGGCCGTGCACGGCGTGGAGACCGGCGAGTACTACGCGGCCATCGTATTGCCGAAGGACTTCAGCGAATCGCTGGTGAATTCGGTCACCGGCACCACGGAACGCCCCGAGATCCGCTATTACGTCAACGAGAAGAAGAACGCCATCGCCCCGAAGATCACGGACACCGGCGCCTCCACCATTGACGAGCAGATCAACTCCACATTCGTGACCACCGTGGGCGATACCGTCGCCAAAGCCGTATCCAAGGCGGGCGGTGAACTGAACAAGGCCGCCGGATCCACCCAGCAGGACGCCATCGCCGATCTTGACACGGTGCTGGACACCATTGGCAGCGTCCAGACCGTGCTCACCGACCTCACCGATACGCTCGACCAGGCGGACGGCACCATCGCCAACGCCAAAAACACCACCAGCACCCTGAAACGGGCAATCGCGAGCGCCCGCAAGGCCTCCCAACAGTCCGGCACGCTGCTCACCGAAGCGCAGAACGGCTCACAGGCCTTCTCCACCACGCTCACGGGCGCGCTGGACTCCAGTTCGGCCAAACTCTCCGGACTTGCGGTGGACGTGAACACCGCCGCGGGCACGATCATCGGATCGTTCAACAGCGCGCAAGATTCCGTGGACTCCATCACCAACGCCCTGAACGCGCCGCTGGACCGCACACAGACCGCCATCGACAACGTACGCGACGCACTGCGGCAGGCCGGCATCGACGAAAACACCTCCGACCCGCTGGGACAGCGCATCTGGAACCAGCTGGACACGTTGGACGGGGTCATTGGCCGCCAGCAGGCGCAGATCGACGACTTCCACAAGAACGCCACCCAGTTCATCGACTCCGGCAAGGACGCCACCGGCCATCTCTCCGGCGCGATGGGCACCGCGGCCACCGGCGGGCTTGCGGCGCTGAGCCAGGCCCGACAGTCGCTCACCGGCACCGTCATGCCGAACCTTAACGCCTCCCTCAACAGCTTCGCCGCGCTCAACGGCACCCTTGACGGCACCTTGGTCTCCCTGAACGGCACCATCGAGCAGGCCGACGGCCTGTTCGACCAGCTTTCCGATACGATCGGCCAGACCCGGACCACCATTTCCGGCACACAGCAGTCGATGGCGCAGCTCGCCGAGGACGTGCGCACCGTCCGCACCGACATCGGCGCACTCGACAGTTCCGCCGCCTACCGCAAGATCATGGACACCCTGCACCTGGACGACGAGGAATTCGGCAAGTTCATGGGCACGCCGGTCAATCTGGTCACCAAGGTGGTCTACCCGACCGACAACTACGGTTCGGCCGTCACCCCGTTCTACACGAACCTTGCGCTGTGGGTGGGCGGTTTCGTGCTCATCGCCATCTACAAACTTGAGGTGGACCGCGAGAACCTGCGGCACGTCACCGCCACCCAGGCGTACCTGGGCCGTTGGCTGCTACTGGTCACGGTCGGGTTCCTGCAGGCGATCATCGCCACGATCGGAGACCTGGTGCTCGGCATCCAATTCGAGCATCCGCTGCTGTTCGTGCTGGCCGGCGTGTTCTGCTCGTTCGTCTACATCAACATCATCTACGCGCTGGCCGTGGCGTTCCGGCACATCGGCAAGGCCGTGGCCGTGATCCTGGTCATCGTGCAGATTCCTGGCGCCTCGGGCCTGTACCCCATCGAAATGATGCCGGAGTTCTTCCGCGACCTGCATCCCTGGCTGCCGTTCACCTACGGCATCAACGCCATGCGCGGGCCGATCGCCGGCACCTACGCGAACCATTACTGGCTGGATATGCTGCATCTGGGCTACTACCTGCCGGTGGCGCTGTTCGTGGGGCTCATGGTGCGTCGGTACGCCATGAACCTCAACGCCCTGTTCGACCGTCGTCTGGGAGACACGGACCTCATGATCACCGAGCACAACAGCATGGTCAACGAGCAGGTGAGCCTGAACGCGGTGTTCCGCACGGTGTCCGACAGCAAGGAGCTGCGGGACATCATCACCCGCCGCGCGCACCGGTTCTTCGCACGGTATCCGATGATGATCGTCTCCGGCCTGGTCCTGCTGACGGTGCTGCCGTTCGTGTTCCTGATCCTGCTGTTCGTCATGAAGGCGAAGATCGCGATGCTCAGCGCGTGGATCCTGTCGATCATCATCATCGACGCCTATCTCATCGTCACCGAATACATGCGCGAAAGCTACGCGATGCAGCTGGGCGTGAGCGCGATGAGCGCCGACGAATTCCGCGACGTGATGCTCAACGGCTATGTCTGGCGTCGGTTCCGCGGCGCCGACGGCAAGCACGCGGCCGGCACCGGGCATATGCCGGAGCATGCGGCCCGGTTCGGGAATGATGCGGGAGACGATGCCGATCCGGACATCGGCGAGACCACACGGCGGTTTATGGCCATTCCGCCGAATGGCGATGATGACGACGGCAGTGACGGCGAAAGCGGCACGGGCAAGGGAGGCGCGCGATGAAGCTCATCTGGAAGCTGTTCGTCCGTGATCTGCGCCAGGCCACGCGCAACGTGATCGCGGTCGTGGTGGCGGTGGGCCTGGTCATCGTGCCGTCCCTGTACGCATGGTACAACATCGCGGCCAGCTGGGACCCGTACGGCAATACGAAGGCCCTCAAGGTGGCCGTGGCGAACATGGACAAGGGGTACAAGTCCGATCTCATCCCGCTGCCCATCAACGTGGGCGAGACCGTGACGAACACCCTCAGGGCCAACCATGACCTCGACTGGCAGTTCGTGGACCGCGACAAGGCCATCGACGGCGTGTATTCCGGCGAATACTACGCCGCGCTGGTGATCCCCAAGAGCTTCAGCGCGGACATGATGACGCTATTCACCCCGAAGATCAAGCACGCGAAGCTCGAATACTATCTCAACGAAAAAATCAACCCGATCGCCCCGCATATCACGGACGAGGGTGCCAGCACCGTGGCCACCACCATCGACCAGACCTTCGTGAAAACGTTGTCCAGCGTGGCCCTGAACCTCGCCTCGAATGTAGCCAAGTACGCGCAGAGCCCCGAAATGGCACAGTACGTCAGCAATGCCACCAATCATCTGACGGCCATGTCCTCGAAGCTCACCGGGGCCGCATCGCAGATCGACGCCTATTCCGGCCTGTTGGGCGCCGCGGACGGCATCATCGATTCGACCGACAAGCTGCTCGGCTCCACCGGTTCGGCCGCCGCGGACGCGAAGAAGGCCATGAAACAGGCGAAATCAGGCGTCACGAGCCTCAGCAACGCGCTGTCCGGCGCCACGGCCGGCGTGGGCGCGGCACTGAAACAGGCCGACGCTGCGTATACCTCGATTGACAAACAGATCGACGCGGCCTTCAAGGACATCGACTCGCAATCCTCACAGGTGGCGGACACGCTCACCGGCATGCAGTCGAAAGTGCAGGCCCAGGCTGACAAGTTCGGCGACTACGCGGCGGCTTTGCAATCGTTGGCGGAGCAGAGCCACCTGCAGGCGGTGAAGAACGCCCTGGCCAAGGCCGCGGCACAGGCCACACAGACCCAGCAGAAGCTGCAATCCGCGGCCGACGCGCTCGGTGAAGCGGCGCAGAAAATCACGGACGACACTGCGGACGCGAACGCCACCCGGCAGAAGCTCAAGAACGAAATCGATGAGGCGCGCAAGTCCATCAGTGCGGCCTCCGATACATACGAGCGCACGCTCAAGCCGCAGCTGGACAAGCTCGCCTCCTCGATGGACGACGTGGCGAGCCAGGCGAACGCCGTCATCGACGGTCTGACGTCCACGGTGGACAGCGTTTCGGGACTTTCGGGCGGTCTGTCCGGCAGCATCACCGGCATCCGCACATCATTGGGCAAAGCTTCGGGCGCGCTGAATCGCTCCGCCAAGAAACTCGACGATTTGGCGGACAAGTTCTCGTCGTTGGCCAAAAGCGGCGGCACGGACCTGTCCAGCGTCATCTCGGCCGATCCGGACACCATCGCCTCGATGCTGTCCGCGCCGGTGGCGGTCGGCCGCATTCCCCTGTATCCAATTGCGAACTACGGTTCGGCCATGGCACCGTTCTACACGATTCTGGCCATCTGGGTGGGTGCGATCATTCTGGTGGCCATGCTCAAGGTCTCCATTTCCGACCATGAGAAGGCCAAGATTTTGGGGCTTGGTAACGAATTGCCGCTGGGCACCGAGGTGGGATTACGCGAGGCCGTAATCGCCGGACGTGTGGCCGGTCCAGGAGCGGCGCTGGACGTGCTCAAGAAGCCGCGCCCGGAATCCCCCGGCAACGCCCGACAGTTCGGGCTTCCTCTGCATCACGAGTATTTCGGCCGATACATGATCTTCGGTTTCCTGGCGCTCCTGCAGGGCACCCTGGTGTGCCTTGGAGACATGTTCTATCTCGGCGTGCAGTGCGAGCATCCGGTGCAGTTCTTGATGGTCGGATGGCTGGCGGCCTTGGTGTTCTCGAACATCGTGTACACGCTGACCGTGTCGTTCGGCGACATCGGTAAGGCCATTGCCGTGGTGCTGCTGGTGATGCAGGTGGCCGGCTCGGGCGGCACCTTCCCGGTGGAGACGCTGCCGCCGTTCTTCCAGGCGGTATCCAAGTGGCTGCTGTTCCCGTATGCGGTGGACGCGATGCATTCGGCGATGGCCGGCTCCTTCGGCATGGAATACTGGGTGTCCATGGGCAAGCTGGCCCTGTTCCTGGTGCCGTCTCTGCTGCTTGGTTTGATGCTGCGCAAGCCCGTGATTCGCTTCAACGACTGGGTGATTCGCAACCTCGAAAGCACCAAGGTGATGTAGCGGCCTCGGTTTTCCCGAGAGATGTCTTATTCTTGGCTCTCATTCTCGGCTCCCCTTGTCGGGAATCGCCGTGGAACAAACGGCGGAGCCGTTGGCTCTGTTAAACCAAGATTGGCATGCCCCTTATTCTTGGCTCCCCTTGTCAGGGGAGCTGTCGGCAGAGCCGACTGAGGGGTAGTCCGGTGGAATTCATGTCGATCTTGGTTTAACAGAGCCGAGCCGTTTGTAGGCGATGTGCGAGACGGCAGTCGAGCCAATACGCTGCGGACAGGATCCGTCCTTGATTGCGGGACGAGCTGTCGGCGAAGCCGATTGAGGGATAGCCCATCGAATTCATGTCAATCCTGGTTAACAGGACTTTCCTTATCGACGACGCGGCTTGTAGCCCTTTTTGCGACTGTGCGGTTTAAGTTCCTGGTTGAGCGGCACATGCCGATAGCTCATCCTGGGATCGCGATGGGTCAGATGCCAGCAGTTGCAGTATTCACACCGATACACCCACAGCTCCGCCCCGCGCTCGATCAGGCTCTGATCGGCGGCGCGCTGGGCCTGTGCCTTGTCGTGATACATGATTTTGTTCGACGTGGCGCAACGTTTGGGGGTGAAGTAGTGCATAGCAGTGCCCAGTGTAGAGTGACCCGTCGCCCGTCGCCTTGGATCTTCAAGATACGTAGCTGTGGGTGATAGGGAAGAGTGAAAGAAAAGAGAGTGTTTATTGGGCCGGGTTTGTCGTGGCCCTTATTCTTGGTTTCCCTTGTCGGGACATCGCCGTGGAGCAAACGGCGGTGCCGTTTGCAGGCGATGTGCGAGACGACGGTCGAGCCGGCGGAACGCGAACGGGGTCCGTCCGTGATTGCGGGACGAGCTGGCCGCGGACCGGGGGGTGGTCCCGGCGGATGTCGTCGTGTTGTTGCTTGTATATACAAGAAGGACCCCGGGAGTGTTTCCGACTGGACCGGGTGAGACAGAAGGAGCCCCGGTACCGTGTGGGTATCGGGGCTCCTGTAAGTGTGAATGCGGCGGTGTGCTACTCTCCCACACCCTGTCGGGTGCAGTACCATCGCCGTGCCAGGCCTTAGCTTCCGGGTTCGGAATGGGACCGGGCGTCTCACCTGGGCCATGACCGCCGCAAATC
>NZ_JAFEJP010000016.1:0-80372 GCF_018555355.1 Bifidobacterium sp. SO4 | reverse complement strand
GCCTCCGCCCTCCCCGCCACCCAAAGCGGCAACCATCTGTCTTACAAGACATACAAGGAACAATCATGAAAGTAACGATTACCTCCCCGTTCTGGAAGCAGCGTCGCGACCAGATCGTCGAATCGGTGATTCCCTACCAGTGGGGCGTGATGAACGACGAGATCGACACCGTCGTTCCGGACGATCCTGCCGGCAACCAGCTCTCCGACAACAAAAGCCATGCCGTAGCCAACCTCAAGGTGGCCGCCGGCGAACTCGACGACGAGTTCCATGGCATGGTCTTCCAGGACTCCGACGTCTACAAGTGGCTGGAGGAGGCCGCCTACGCGCTGGCCTACCACCCGGATCCCGAGCTCCAGGCCCTGTGCGACAAGACCGTGGATCTCATCGCCCGCGCCCAGCAGGATGACGGCTATCTGGATACCCCATATCAGATCAAGTCCGGCGTCTGGGCCAACCGTCCGCGCTTCAGCCTGATTCAGCAGAGCCATGAGATGTACGTGATGGGCCACTACATCGAGGCCGCCGTGGCCTACCATCAGGTCACCGGCAACGAGCAGGCCCTCGACGTGGCCCGTCGCATGGCCGACTGCCTCGACGCGAACTTCGGTCCGGAAGAAGGCAAGATCCACGGCGCCGACGGCCACCCGGAGATCGAGCTGGCCCTCGCCAAGCTGTACGAGGAGACCCATGAGGAGCGCTACCTCAAGCTCGCGCTGTACCTCATCGACGTGCGCGGCCAGGATCCCGAGTTTTACGTCAAGCAGCTCAAGGCCCTGAACGGCGACAACATCTTCCCTGACCTCGGCTTCTACAAGCCCACCTACTTCCAGGCCGCGCAGCCCGTGCGCGACCAGCAGACCGCAGACGGCCATGCCGTGCGCGTCGGCTACCTGTGCACCGGCGTGGCGCATGTGGGCCGTCTGCTCGGTGACGAGGGCCTCATCGAGACGGCCAAGCGCTTCTGGAGGAACATCGTCACCAAGCGCATGTACGTGACCGGCGCGATCGGCTCCACGCACGTGGGCGAGTCGTTCACCTACGACTACGACCTGCCGAACGACACGATGTACGGCGAGACCTGCGCGTCCGTGGCCATGAGCATGTTCGCCCAGCAGATGCTGGACATCGAGGCCAAGGGCGAGTACGCGGACGTGCTGGAGAAGGAGCTGTTCAACGGCTCGATCGCCGGCATCAGCCTGGACGGCCGCCAGTACTACTACGTCAACGCTTTGGAGACCACCCCGGACGGGCTGGCCAACCCGGACCGCCACCACGTGCTCTCGCATCGCGTGGACTGGTTCGGTTGCGCCTGCTGCCCGGCGAACATCGCGCGTCTGATCGCCTCCGTGGACCGGTACATCTACACCGAACGCGACGGCGGCGATACGGTGCTCAGCCACCAGTTCATCGCCAACAACGCCTCGTTCGCCTCCGGTCTGACGGTCGAGCAGCGTTCGAACTTCCCATGGGACGGCCACGTGGAATACACGGTGGGCCTGCCCGCCTCCGCCGTGTTGAGCTCGGTGCGTTTCGGTTTGCGTATCCCCGGCTGGTCGCTGGGCAAGTATGCGCTGACGGTGAACGGCAAGCCCGCCTCCGCCGGTGTCGAGGACGGGTTCGTGTACCTGACGGTCAACGCCGGCGACACGCTGGAGATCGCCCTCGATCTGGACATGAGTGTGAAGTTCGTGCGTGCCAACTCCCACGTGCGTTCCGATGCCGGCCAGGTGGCCGTGATGCGCGGTCCGCTGGTCTACTGCGCCGAGCAGGCGGACAATCCCGGCGACCTGTGGAACTACCGTCTGGCTTCCGGCACGATCGCTGCCGACGCCAAGGCCGAGTTCAGGGCTGACCTGCTGGGCGGCGTGGATACGGTCTCGCTGCCCGCCGTGCGCGAGACGCCCGACGCCGAGGACGCCCCCCTGTACGCCCCGGCCGACGACGAACCCGCCGAGCCCGCGACCCTCACCCTGGTGCCCTACTACTCCTGGGCCAACCGCGAAATCGGTGAGATGAGGGTGTGGCTCAGAAGATAATCGATAATCGTCCCTAGGCGATACAGAGCCTTCCGTGAACGTTCACGGAAGGCTCTTGCATATCCGGGGTAAGATTGGGATTCGATTCAGCGGGGAGAACACTATGACGGCATATATGGACCATAAGGATCTCGCGAACGAGGTCATCGATCAGGCGCGCGCGCAGGAGATCGCGGACGGCGTGCACAAGGTGCTGGACGGCATCGCGCAGGCCGAGGCCGCGGCCGGGCGTGAGGCAGGCTCCGTCAAACTGCTGGCGGCCACCAAGACCCGCGACGTGGGCGAGATCATGGCCGCGATCGACGCGGGCATCCATATGATCGGCGAGAACCGTCCGCAGGAAGTCGTGGTCAAGGCTCCGGGACTGACGCGACTGCTGGCCGAACGCGGCATCGCGCTGGGCGTCGGCGGCGATGACGCGGTGGCCGAGGCCGGTGCGGGTGCCGCCGCGACGGACCATATCCCGTTCCATCTCATCGGCCAGCTCCAGTCCAACAAGATCGGCAAGGTGCTGCCGGTGGTGAACACCATCGAATCGGTGGATTCCATCGAATTGGCGGAGAAGATCGCCCGCCGCGCCACCATGCACGGCGTCACGGTGGGTGTACTGCTGGAGGTCAACGAGTCCGGCGAGGAATCCAAGTCCGGCTGCGCGCCCAGCCACGCCATCGACCTGGCCAAGCGCATCGGTGCCATGGGCGGCTTGGAACTGCAGGGCTTGATGACCATCGGCGCCCATGTGAATGACGAGCGTGTGATCCGCGCCGGATTCGCGCATCTGCGTCGCACGCGCGACCAGATCCTGGCCTCGGGTGCGGAAGGCACCGCGAACTGCAAGGAGCTTTCGATGGGTATGACCCAGGATATGGCCTACGCCATCGAGGAGGGCTCCACCATCGTGCGCGTCGGTACCGCCATCTTCGGCGCCCGCGCGTTCATCTGACACCTCTATTCCGGCTCCCCTCTCTAAGGGGAGCTGTCAGCGAAGCTGACTGAGGGGAGTGCCTCGGGTGTTCTTCATCCGCGCTCCCCTCAGCCTCGCTTCGCGAGACAGCTCCCCTCAGAGAGGGGAGCCAAAGATATGAGAAGGCCGCTGTCCAACATAACGGGCAGCGGCCTTCTCGTTGAAATATCAAGTATCAATCACGCATAGATGTTGCGCGGACGCATATCCTCCGGCAGACCCTCCAGCAGCGTGGCCACGGAACCTTCCTCGAACACGGAACGGATGCCGGCGGCCAGCAGCGGGGCCACGGACAGCACGGTCATGTTGTCCAGTCGCTTGGATTCCGGAATCGGCACGGTGTCCATGAACACGATTTCCTTGGCACCGCAATGCTCCAGACGCTCCACGGCCGGGCCGGACAGCAGGCCATGCGTGGCCACCAGCGTGACCGACTTGGCGCCGGACTCGTTCAGCGTGCGCACGGCCTCGCAGATGGTGCCGGCGGTGTCGACCATATCGTCCACCACCACGCAGTCGCGACCGTCCACATCGCCGATGATGCCATGGGCCTCGGCGTGGTTCGGGCGCGTGATGTCGCGCTGCTTGTGGATGAAGGCCAGCGGCAGCCCGCCGAGCTTGGCGGCCCACTGCTCGGACACCTTGATGCGGCCGGCATCAGGGGAGACGACGGTCGTGTTGCCCAGATCCACGGCGCCACGCACGTAGTCGAGCAGCACCGGCATGGCGGTGAGGTGATCGACCGGGCCGTCGAAGAAGCCCTGCTCCTGGGCGGCGTGCAGGTCGACCGTCATGATGCGGTCGGCACCGGCGGCGCGGAACAGGTCGAAGATGAGGCGGGCGGTGATGGGCTCGCGGCCGCGGTGCTTCTTGTCCTGACGGGAGTAGCCCAGGAACGGCGCCACCACGGTGATGGAGCGGGCGGAGGCGCGCTTCAGGGCGTCAATCATGAGCAGCTGCTCCATGATCCACTTGTTGATGTCGCCCGAGTGGCACTGCAGCGCGAACACGTCGGCGCCACGCACCGGCTCCGCGAAGCGCACGTACATCTCGCCGTTGGCGAAGTCGTACGCCGTGGTCTCAAGAATCTCGGTGCCCAAGCATTCGGCCACCTTCTCAGCCAGCTCGGGGTACGCGCGGCCCGTGACCAGTACGAGTCGTTTATCCGGAGTGCCTTCAAGAATCGCCGACATGCGTTCGCATCCTTTGTTCGAGTGCCGTGTAATTTTTCGCCTTACCCAGTGTACAAGCACCCCGTCGCAGCGTGTGCCACGGCGGGGTGCCTGTTTCGTGAGAATTGCCGGAATTAGTCGGAATTAGCCGGAATCAGTTCGCGATGCTGACCGAAACCTTGCCATCGGAGATGGAGAACGTGCCATTGGCGGTGAAGGAGCGTGAACCGTCCTCCGGCTCCCAGCCATCGCTGGAATGGTATTCGTAGTTCATCTTCACCTCGCCCTCCTTGGTGGTGTACGAGCTGCGGGCCATTTCCACGTCATCCACCGTGGCGTAGTCCTTGACCTTCCACTTGAAGTTGCGGTAGCGGCTCGTGCCGTAATAGGAGGAGTAACCGAACGGGCAGCCCTCCGGCTCGGCCTCGGTGGACGCGGCGCATTCGTCGATGGCGGACTTCAGCGCGTCGTTCAGAGCGGACTTGAGCTTGTCGGTGGACTCCAGCTTCAGCGAATCGCTGGAATCGCTGTTGGTGCTCACGGAGACGGTGTTGCTGCTGTAGTACTCCGACTTCGGCGCGGTGGCCTTATAGGTGCCGGGGTATACGGGGAACTCGAGGGAACCGTAGTAGGAGTAGTCGTCCGAGCTGGTGGTCGAGTTCTTAGACGTGACCGTCACGCCGTTGATCACTACGCTATCGATCGAGCTCGGCAGGGAGACCTTGATGCTCTTGACCAGCGGTTCGGCCACGGTCCAGTTCTTGAAGATCAGGAACTTGCTGCCGTTGGACACCATCTTGATGGAATCGGAGGTGACCTCCTTGCCTCCCAGCGTGTAGGAGAGCTTGGCGGTCACGGTGCCGTCCGCGTTGGTGGTGGTCTCGGAGATGCGCGCGTTGGTGATCGTGGTGTTCTCGCCTGCGGAGGCCTTGCTGGTCAGCAGCGCGGCTTTGGACTGGTCCACAGCCGGCTTGGCGATGTCGTTGGCCTTGTCGTAGTCGCCGGATTCGATGGCGGAGATGTAGCTGTTCGCCACGCTCTTCGCGCTGAACACGGAGGAGGACAGGGCACCGTACGCGATGCCGAACACCACCAGGAAGCCCACCACGGCTCCGGTGATGATGAAGATGCGCTTCTGCTGGGCCGTCATCGTGGTGGTTGCGGCGACCGGCGCGGCACCGGGGGTACCGGGAGCGGCGGTGGGCGCCGCGGTCGGTACGGCCGGAATCGCGGTCGGGGCTGCGGTGGGTGCGGCGGCGAACGGAGCCACACCGGGGGCGGGCGCCGGAGCCGTGGCAGGGGAGCTCGGCGAGCCCGGAGCGGTCGGCGCAGGCGGCGTCGGACCGCCTACCGGACCTCCCGGCGTCGCGGGCGGATTGGAACCGCCGTCAAAAGGGCGGACGGACACCCCCTCGCTCGGCGCGCCCCAGGTGGGCCACTTGCCGAACATCGCGCCGGAAGCGTAGATGTAATCGACCACCGGCTGCGGGGTGGCGCGCACGGTGCCGCCCACGAGGGCCGGCCACAGCGCGGGCACGGAGACCACGATGGTCGGGCCGAAGGTCATGGCGGCGACCTCCACCAGCACGGCCCAGACGCCCATGATGATGAAGTTCCACATGGCGGGCGCGATGATCATGTGCAGGTTCGTGATGGCCGACAGGTCGAATCCGATCGTGCCGAAGATCGCGTTGACGAGCAGCCAGAACACCATCACGGCCACCGGCATCTTCCAGGTATGCTGCCAGCCCATGTAGGCCGGGTCGTACATGTTGCGGGCGGAGGCGCGCAGGGCGGTCAGGGCCGTGACCAGGAAGAAGAGCACGAACAGCAGCCAGATCGGCCAGACCGGCATGCCCAGGTCAGGGCTGAACAGGCTGGCGTTGGACGGCAGCTGGTTGGTTCCCTCGGTGATGGACATGGTGCCGAACGTGGCGAAGGTGAAGAACATCTCACCGATGAACAGCATGGTGATGGGGAACGTCATCAGAATCATGCCTTGGCCGGCCTTGAAGGTGATGACGAACAGCGCGACGATGGCGGCCACCAGGAACAGGGCGAGCTGCAGCGTCAGGACCTCGGCGGTGGAACGCACGAAGCCGCGGCTGCGGTGGAGCCACTGCCAGAAGGCCTGGAACACGGTCTTGGAATCGGAGGCGTACTGCGCCAGCGCGTAGCCGGCCACCGCGCCGACGGTGCCAAGCAGGAAGGTCACCAGGAACGTACGCCAGGTGGCGCCGGACAGATGGGCCACGATGACGTTGCTCTCCACGATCGGCGCCTGTCCGATGGCGGACAGCAGGGTGACGACCAGCGCGGACAGCACGCCGGAGATGACGCCGGAGACAAGACCCGCGAACTTGAAGCGGATGCCCTTGAGCCGGGCCACCATGTAGGCGCCGTAGGCCGCGCCGATCACCAGCGCCACGCCGGTGAGGCCGAGCGGGTAAGAGATCAGGTTGGCTACGTTGAGGTTGGAGGTGATGCCGGAGATATCGATTCCGGACTGGCTGGCGTAGTTGGACAGCGCGGAGGTGTTCAGGTTGATGGTGGAGCCGCCGCCCACGCCGATCGCCAGGCTCAGGATGAGGTAGTGGAAGAAGTTGACGCCGTGGGTGATCTGCAGCATGTCGGTCACGCCGGACATCAGTCCGTTGCTGCCGAAGATGCTGCCGGAACCGAGCGAATTGAGCGCGATGGCCGGGAACACGGACAGCACGATCGCCGCGATGACGCCGATGCCCGCGGAGGCGCCGATGGCCTGCATGTTGCCCACGCTGGTGAGTTCCTTGACCATCGGGTTGGCGGAGGCGGGCTTGACCTGCATGGGTGCGGGGGCTGCGCCGGGCTGCGGTGCGGGTGCGGCGGCCGGGGTCGGAATCGGGCCGGTCGGCGTGGTCGGTGCCGCCTGGGCCGCGGGCTGGGGAGCCGGTGCGGGAGCAGGAGCGGGGACCGCCGGGAACGTACCGGTCGGCTGAGGCTGCGGTGCGGCCGCAGTCTGCGGGACCGGAACCTGCGGGACCGGAATCGCGGCGGTCGGCTGCGCGTTGGGAGCCGGCACTGTCGGTGCGGGCACGGCCGGGAACGCGCCGGTCGGCTGGGCCGCGGACGTCGGAGCGGGCTGGACGGGCTGGGCGGCTGCCGGGGCTGCCGGGGCGTGCGTGGACAGTACGGTCGCGTCGCTCACGGCATCGTGGACCGGCGTCGGTGCCGGGGCGGCCGGGGCTGCCGGGGCTGCCGGCGCCGCGGGCTGGGCCACTCGCGTGCCGCACGAGGCGCAGAACTGCACACCTTCGCGCACGGGAGCGCCGCAATTCGGACAGAACATGAGAACTTCCCTTCTTCTGATGGACTCTTCACCGCCCATCGTACCCCCGTGCGATTGCACAAAACAGCGCGATTCCGCGCTTTTCCGAACATTCCGGCGTCGCTGCCGGCGGCTCGCGGAGGGGGCTTGCCGCTGTCTCGGCCTGTTCATAGTATGGGCAAGTTGCCCAAAAGGGCTTCGCGTACGATGCGCGGAGTTCGGGGCAAGCGTATACACACTCCTGCCACGGAACGTCCGTGGCCGATTAGTCCGAAGGAGGTGGGTGATGTCTGCGCACAAGTACGAACTGATGTTCATCGCCGATCCTGAGCTGGATGAGCGCGGTCTGAAGAAGCTGACCGAGCAGTATCTGGAGCTCGTCACCAAGGAAGGCGGTTCTTTCGATGAGCCCGATTACTGGGGCCGTCGCAAGCTCGCCTATGAGATTGCCGGTAAGACCGAAGGCAACTACGTCGTCGTGAAGTACACCGCCGAGCCCGCTGTCAGCGATGAGCTCGATCGTGTGCTCAACCTCAACGAATCCGTGATCCGTACGAAGATCCTTCGTAAGGACGCCTGAGTTACAGCGTTTCAGTCAGCCGATCAGCTGGCGAACAGATAAGTAAGGACCGTTATGGCAGGCGAAACCGTCATCACCATCGTGGGTAACCTCACCTCGGATCCCGAGCTGCGCACCATTGGCAGCGGGGCCACCGTGGCGAGCTTCACGATTGCTTCCACCCCGCGAACCTACAACCGCCAGACCAACCAGTTCGAGGATGGCCAGGCGCTGTTCATGAGGTGTTCGGCATGGCGCGATCTGGCCGACCACTGCGCCCAGTCCCTGAAGAAGGGCATGCGCGTGATCGCCCAGGGCCGCCTGCAGCAGCGTTCCTACCAGGCACAGGACGGTACCCAGAGGACCGTGGTGGAGATGCAGCTCGACGAGATCGGGCCCTCCCTGCGGTACGCCACCGCCCAGGTGACCCGCACGTCGTCCGGTCAGGGCGGCTTCCAGGGTCGCAACAACGGTGGCTATCAGGGTGGCCAGCCGAACAACGGCTACGGCAACCAGGGCGGCTACTCCGGTGGCCAGGGAGGTTACAACGGCGGCTACCAGGGTGGCGCCGGTTACTCCCAGCAGCCCGCGGCGCCGTCCGCCCCGTCCGCTCCAGCGGCCGATCCGTGGAGCTCCGGCTCCTCCGATTCCGGCAGCTTCTCGACTTTCGGCGCCTCCTCCGATTTCGGTGGCGGCGACGATTCCGACCCGGAGTTCTAAGCCTGCATCGCAAGCTGATCAGCATTAGCAAATCGAATTTTTAAGGAGAACATCATGTCACGTAAGAGGCCGCAACCGCCGGTCAAGCCGTTCAAGAAGAAGCCGAACCCGCTGAAGGCTGCCAAGATCACCGAGATCGATTACAAGGACGTTGCGCTGCTGCGCAAGTTCATCTCCGATCGCGGCAAGATCCGTTCCCGTCGTATCACCGGCGTGACCGTGCAGGAGCAGCGCGAGATCTCCAAGGCCATCAAGAACGCCCGCGAGATGGCTCTGCTGCCGTACGCCACTTCGGGTCGCTGAGTTAGGGAGGCTTTGAACAATGGCTGAATCCAAGGTTATTCTCACCAAGACCGTGTCCAACCTGGGCCACTCCGGTGACGTCGTCACCGTCAAGGCCGGCTACGCTCGCAACTTCCTGATCCCGCAGGGCCTCGCCTTCGCGTGGAACAAGGGTGCCGAGGCCCAGATCGTCGCCATGAAGCGCGCCCGTCTGGCCAAGGCCGTCGCCACCCGCGAGGATGCCGTCGCCGCCAAGGCCGCCATCGAGGGCACGACCGTCGAGATCGCCGCCAAGGTGTCCGAGTCCGGCAAGCTGTTCGGTGGTATCTCCAACGAGGCCATCGCCATCGCTCTGGCCGACAAGGCTCCGGTGAACCCGAAGGCCATCGAGGTCGAGACCATCAAGACCACCGGCGATTTCCCCGCCAAGGTGGCCCTCCACCCGGAGATCACCGCTTCCTTCTTCGTGAAGGTCGTGGCCGAGTGAACCATTCCGGCTTTACGCTGGAATCTTTCAGACTGAAGGTCTGAGCTTAAGCATCGGAAAGCCCCGTGTTCGCATGTTCGCGTGCGACGCGGGGCTTTCTGTATGCTCTGCTAGGCCAAGATTGACGTGGGCCATTTATTCTCGGCTCCCCTTGTCAGGGGAGCTGTCGGCGAAGCCGACTGAGGGGTAGTCCGACAGAGATTCATGTCAATCTTGGTTTAATAGAGTCTTTCTGTATTGCTCGAGGACGTGCATTCAGGAAACTCCGTAGAGGTTGTATCCGTGGATTCCGAGTTCGGACCACGCCCCTGTGTGATGTCGCTCGATATTTACCTGCCATAAATATGTGTGTATTTTGTGAAGGCATGTTTTCGGGTCCTTCTGAGGGGTGCGCAAAGTGGCCCGAAAGACAAAAATCGCGTTTTCAAAAACGTTGGAATTCCGGGCGACACGCCGAGACTTGCATCCGTTCTGAATCCGAGTATATTTATCACTCGTTGCAAGGAACACTTCAACAACTAACCAACGCCCCTGTAGCTCAGTTGGTTAGAGCAGCTGACTCTTAATCAGCGTGTCCAGGGTTCGAATCCCTGCGGGGGCACAGATAAACCGGAATCGAAAGATTCCGGTTTTTTGTTTTTCCGGACAGGACTCAGACGGTTCCGGACCGGCCGCCAATCAGCTTCGCGTCGGCCGGCGCGGACCATCGTCCACGTTCAGCCCTCGGCGTACACTTGCCTAGTTTGCTTGACTCCTGCTTGTCGAAAGCAGTCACATCACCCAGTAATTAGGAAGAAAAGAAGAAGCAGTGGAATACTCCCTCTTTACCAAGCTGGCCGCCGAGTTCTTCGGCACCGCCATCCTGATGATCTTCGGCAACGGCTCCGTGGCCAACGTCGAACTCAAGAACACCAAGGGCCACCACGCCGGCTGGCTGAACATCGCCATGGGCTACGGCTTCGGTGTGATGTTCCCGGTCCTCATGTTCGGCAGCGTCTCCGGCGCCCACATCAACCCGGCCATGACCCTCGCCCAGGCCATCAACGGCCTGTTCCCGTGGAACGAGGTGCTGCCGTACATCATCGCGCAGTTGCTCGGCGCCGCCCTAGGCCAGTTCATCGTCTATCTGACCTACTGGCCGCACTACAAGGAGACCGAGGACGCCAACGCCATTCTCGGCACCTTCTGCACCACCGATGCCCACAACGACAAGATCAACTACTTCCTCAACGAGATGTTCGGCACCCTCGTGCTCGTGTTCGGCGCGCTGTGCTGTCTCTCCCTGGATTGGGGCAAGCAGGATTACGCCGCCGCCTCCATCGTGGTCGGCTTCATCGTGTGGGGTCTCGTGACCTCCATGGGCGGCCCGACCGGCCCTGGCCTGAACCCGGCCCGCGACCTCATGCCGCGCCTCCTGCACGCCATCCTGCCGATTCCGCACAAGGGCTCCTCCCGCTGGGGCGAGGCCTGGATCCCGGTCGTGGCCCCGATCGTGGGCGCGATCATCGGTTGCTGGATGTTCGTGATCTTCTTCGCCTGATACCAGCGGTGATCACGCCAGTACCTGCCTGATAGGCGGTGCCCCGGATATACGAAGACGGCCCCTGCGATTGCATGCAGGGGCCGTCTTCGTATATCGTGCCTGGCCTTACTTGTGGCCTTGCTGTGGCTTCCCATCGGTGAAAGCTGGCTGAAGTGTGGCTTCGCGGGATTTTCCGTCAATAGCGTCTTGCCGCGCTTTGCCAGCCGTTCAGGCGCCCGGCCGTTCAGTCGTTCAGGAAGATCTGCGGGGCCTTGGCGAAATTGTTGGCGCAGTGCTCGCCGCAGAAGTAGTAGGTTTTGCCGTCGTGTTCGCGCGTGATGGCGTCGGCGTTCACGGCCACGGTCATGCCGCACACCGGATCGGTGGCGGTCTCGCCCTCGGCCGGTGCGGCGTGATGCATGTGCATGTTCATATCCATGGGATTCTCCTTGGTGGTTGGATGGTTGTTGTCCGTGTGCGCGGACAAGTGCAATGAGGTGCGATCGTCGATGATGACGGTCGGTTCAGCGGCGGGGGAGCGGGATGCCGAGGCCGCTGCCGTGGCGGCGGACTTGCCGCCGGAAGCCTGTCCGACGCCGATATCGGTCCCGTGCAGACGGTTCGCGTTGAGCACCAGGCACACCGAGCTCAACGCCATCGCCAGACCTGCAATCATGGGGCTCAGCAGCCAGCCGGTGAACGGGAACAGCACGCCTGCCGCGATCGGGATGCCGATGACGTTGTACCCGAACGCCCAGCCCAGATTCTCGCGAATATTGCGCATCGTGGCCTGTGACAGGTCGATGGTCCTGAGCACGCCCCGCAGGTCGCCGCTCATCAGCGTCACGTCCGCGGACTGCATGGCCACGTCCGTGCCGGTGCCGATGGCGATGCCGAGATCGGCCTGCGCCAGTGCGGGCGCGTCGTTGATGCCGTCGCCTACCATCGCGATGAGATTCGCGGACTGTCCGGCGCCGGACCGCTCGCCCTGCGCGCCGTGTTCGGCGCGCTCGCGCTGCAGTTTCTCGATCCAGTAGGCCTTGCCGTCCGGCTTGACCTCGCAGATCACCGTATCGATGCCCACCTCGCGTGCGATGCGGGAGGCTACGTCCGCCTTGTCGCCGGACAACATTACCGTGCGGATGCCTCGGGCGCGCAACGCCGCGACGGCCTCGACGGAACCGTCCTTGACCGTGTCCTGTTCGTAGCTCGGGCGGCTCCAATCCGCGGATTCGTCCACCACGCCGCGTGTGATGGTGCCGGTCTTGTCGAACACCACGGTACCGATCAGGCGTGCCTGCTCCAGCGCCTTGGCGGACGTGACCAGCACGCCGTTCGTGGCGCCCAGGCCCAGCGCCACCGTCACCGAAAGCGGCGTGGCGAGGCCCAACGCGCACGGACAGGCGATGATGAGCACGCTGACCGCCGTGACCATCGCGTGCGCGAGCTTCGGATTGGGGCCGAGCGAAACCCATACGGCAAACGTCCAGATGGCGATGATCATCACCGCAGGCACGAAATACCGGGCGATGCGGTCGGCCAGCTGCTGCACCGGGGCCTTCGTGGCCTGCGCGCGGGCCACCATCGCGGCGATCTGCGAAAGCACCGTGTCCGCGCCCACTTGGGTCGCGCGCATCACGCAATCGCCCTTCAGCAGCACGGTCGCGCCGGTCAGGGTGGTCTTGTCGGTTCCGGCCGACTTGACTACGGGCTTCGATTCGCCGGTGATCATCGATTCGTCCACCGTGACCTCGCCGGCCACGATGACGCCGTCGGTGGGCACGCGCTCGCCGGCGCGCACGACCAGCAGATCGCCGGTGGAGACGGCGTCGATGGGCGTGTCCGTGGCGTTGGCGGGATTGCGCCATTCGATGTTCCCGAGGTCGATGGCTATGGGGTCGTTGGTGCCGGCGTTCAGCAGGTGAGCGGAGGTCGGACGCAGCTTGATGAGCGACTGCACGGCCTTGCCGGTGCCCTCGCGGGCCTTGGTCTCCAGAAGACGACCGACCAGAACCAGCGTGATGACCACGCCCACCGATTCGAAATACGGTTCGCGCGAGCCTTCGGGAAAGACCCACGGGGCGATGCAGGTCACCAGACTGTACAGGTAGGCGGCCGACGTGCCCAGCGAAACCAGCGAATTCATGTCCGGGGAACGATGGGCCAGCGCCGGGAACCCAACTGAATGGACGGGGTGGCCGCAATAGAACATCACCGGGGTGATGAGCATGGCCTGCAGCCACGGGTTCACCATCCAGTGCGGCACGAGCGCGGGATTCGCCATATGCAGCATGGTGACGACGAACACCGGGATGGTCAGTACCGCGCCGATGACCACCAGTCTGGTGAGCGACCTGATTTCGTTGCGGCGTTCCTGGGCCTCGCGTTGCTCCGCTGCCGCCGCGTCCTTGGCCCCCTCTGACGAGGGGGCTGTCGAACGAAGCGAGACTGGGGGAGAGAAGCGCTCGGCCTCGGCCGGGCCACCGGACCGCGAGCGAAGTTCGTCCTCCTTCCCCTCCACGCGCAGCAACCCATGTACCATGTTCATGCCGCAGGCGAACGGATACTCGCCCGCCGGCAGTGCCGGCAATTCCACGTCGGTCGTGGCATTGCCCGGCAGCATGGCGTCCATGCCCAGATCCGCGAACACCACATGCGAGGTGCACTCGCCGGTTTCCTTCCGGTCGAACGTCAGGGTGATGGGCATGCCGGCCCGCATGGTCACCTGCGCGGGGGAGTAACCGCCTTTGACGGTGATGGTCGCATGCTGTCGGCCATTGCTGACCGTGCCGGCCTCGCCGCGTTGCGGGGCGAAGAAGAACCGCAACACCAGCCATGTCAGGGTCGCCGCAGCCAACAGGGCCGCAGCCACCGGGAAGATATCGAATTCCATACCCGCTCCTTCCTCTCTTCATTGTACCGGGCAACAGTGTATACCCAATACCCCTATAGGGTATATAATGTGGTGTGTTCAGCTTGAGGAATAACAGACGGCGGAAGGCTGGTGGCAGGCATGCATGGCTATAGCGGAGACAAGGCGAAGGTGGTGGCGCGCTTGCGCCGCATCGAAGGGCAGGTGCGCGCCATCGAGCAGATGGTGGAGGACGACAAATACTGCATCGACATCCTCACGCAGATTTCCGCGTCGAATTCGGCGCTGAAGTCCGTGGCGTTGCTGCTGCTGGACGACCACCTCAACCATTGCGTGCGTCAGGCCTCCGCGGAGGGAGGGGCGGTCGCCGATGAGAAGCTCGCCGAGGCCTCCGCCGCCATCGCCCGCCTTGTCAAGTCGTGAAAACGGCGTGATTTCGGTGCGAAGGGAAAATTTTACCGTCCTTCTCAAACAATGCGATACTGGGAACCATGTCTGAACAAATGGGAACCGTAGTGATCGTGGTGCTGGTACTGGTGGTCGGAGTCGTGATGGGACTCGCCGCCGGATTCCTGCTGGGGCGGAACAAGGGCCAGGAGATGGCCCGCGGCGCCAAGGCCGAGGAATTGGAGGAGGCGCGTGCCGCATTGGAGTCCGCCCGATCCGAAATCGCCGAGCTGCATGCCGTGAACGCCGCCGCACGAGCGCAGATGGAAGGTGCGGAACGCCAGTTGGCGTTCGTGAAGTCGCAACTGGCGCAGGCCCAGCAGGCCGAGCAGATCCGCATTCAACACGAGCGTGAGCGTGCGGCCGCCGAGGCCGAGGAGCGCCGTCAGACGGAGGCCAAGGCGGCCGAGGAACGTCGCCGTGCTGAGGCGGAGGCCGCCGAAACAAAGCGGCGCGAGCAGGAGGCGCGGCTTCAGGAGCAGAGCAAGGTACTGGAGGCACTGGCCCCGGTGGCCAAGAACCTCGATGCGCTGCAGAACAAGGTCACGCAGATCGAGGAGGGCCGCAAGCAGGAGATGGGCGCCCTCGGGGCCCAGCTCAAGGGCCTCAACGACCAGCAGGCCCGCTTGGACAAGGAGACCAGCTCCCTGTCCGCCGCGCTGCGCAACAACAAGGTTCGTGGCGCGTGGGGAGAGGCCCAGCTGAAGAACATCGTGGAATCCGCGGGACTTCTGGAACATGTGGACTTCGATACGCAGGTGGTGGTCACCGGTGCGGACGGCCGCACGCTGCGACCGGATATGATCGTCCATCTGCCCGGCGGCAAGACCATTCCGATTGACGCCAAGGTGCCGTACGCCGACTACCAGCGCGCCTGCGAGATCTCGGAAACCGCCAGTCCGGAGGAATTGGCGCGGCGAGACGAGCTGCTGCGTTCGCACGCCAAGGCGCTGCGCGAGCATGTGCGTGCCCTCGGCGAGAAGGCCTACTGGAACGCCTTCGACACGGCCCCGGACTTCGTGGTGGCGTTCATCCCCAACGAGGCATTGCTTCAGGCCGCGCTCGAAGCCGATCCCACGCTGATGGACGACGCCTTCTCCCGCAAGGTGGCGCTCACTTCGCCGGTCACGCTGTGGGCCGTACTGAAGTCCGTGGCGTACGCCTGGCAGCAGCAGTCCCTGACCGATGACGCCAAGCAGCTGTTCGATCTGTCCCGTGAACTGTACGACCGTTTCGCCGTGTTGGGCGATTACGCCACCAAGCTCGGCACGCAGATCTCCAAGACGGTCGGCGCCTATAACAAGTTCGCCGCCAGTCTGGAGAAGCGCGTGCTGCCCACGGCGCGCAAGCTGCAGAAGATCGAGCCCACCAAGATCATCGGCGAAGTGCCGCTCATCGAATCCGAATCGGGCAACATCAACGAACTCGCCGCGCCCGAGGTTGCGCCCTCGGACCTCGATTCGTCCGATAACGCCAAAGACTGAGCCGATGTGTTCCAGTTACGGCCGGGGTCCAGCCCCATCCCTGACCCCCTCAGGCGATAGTCTGGGAACATGACTGAATCTGGATTCCGCCGTACCGGCACCCCGGACCTTGCCGCCTCGAAGAACGCCACCGATTTCGCCATGCTTGACCCGCGCGAGCAGCTGGCCTCCCTGCTCAAAGAGCACGTGGTGGGCCGTCCCTTCTCCGAACTGGCCGCCGTGACCTTCGACCATCGCGCGGCCGTGGTGATGGGCCATGTGCTGCTCGACGCCCTTGAGGACGCCGGCTACTCGGTAGACGACTTCGACGCGGTTGGCGCCCTGACCGCCGCTGCCGTGCCGATGGTCTCCGCGATGATGCAGGCAGCCGCCTCCCGCGGTGAGGATCTGGACGGATTCGTCATGGACTTCGTCTATCCGTCCATCAAGGGACCGTCCATCGAAGGCCGCCGTGTGGTGCTGCTGGACGCATGGTTGTCCGAGAAGTCGTACGTGCAGACCAGCTCCCTGGTCACCCTGCGCAACGGCAACGAGCTGAGCCTCGATTTCGGCGTGGTGGAACAGCTGGGCGCCTCCGTGGTGGCCATCGCCTCGCTGGTCGGCGGCGGCGCGAAGGACATCGACGTCATCAACCCCTCCACCGGCGAAAGCCATATCCTGCCCTTCGTCCAGGTCTTCGACGAATCCGAGCTGCGGTAATTAACCGTTGCTGGATTCGGTTTAACCGATTTCATCGGTTATAGGCGGATTTTCCCTGAGGCAGTTCTTCCATTCCATGTGTCTCTCCGGGAATCCGCATGTATTACTATTTGGCTCTGTTAAATCAATATTGACATGCCCCTTCATCTTGGCTCCCCTTGTCAGACGAGCTGGCGGCGAAACCGACTGAGGGGTAGTCCGGTGGGATTCATGTCAGTTCTGGTTTAACAGAGCCTGATATTTTTGTTTTCGCTTGATTCTGGCGAAAACCATGATGCGCAATCACAGGAGGTACGCGGATTGCACGCGCCGAATCAGATTTCCCTGGCCGCCAAGGCATCCGGCGAACCCGAATTCCGTGAAATCGGCGTAGGCCCGTGGGCCGAAACACATCCCGACGAACCCCGTCCGGATGATGCCGCATCGCCCAACTACGATTCCCGTTTCGACACGGAACTCCTGAACGAAGGCGATCGGCGCAACGTGCTCGACCGGTACCGGTACTGGTCCGTGCAGGCCATCAAGGACGATCTGGACGTCCGTGGCCGTCATGATTTCGAGGTCGCGGTGGAGAACTGGACCCACGACTTCAACATCGGCTCCATGGTGCGCACCGCCAATGCCTTCCAGGCAAGGTGCGTGCATATCGTCGGCCCGCACAAGTGGAACCGCAAGGGCGCGCTGATGACCGAGCTTTACCAGCACGTGGAGCATCACCCGTCCATCGCCGAGCTGGTGGAATGCTGGCGCAACCGCATCGCCGGCGAAATCGCCTACGAACGCGCCCGCGCCGCGGCCGCCGCCGTACACGTCCATGAATCCGCGGTTCTGACGCCACGCCCCTCGGCTGCATCGCTGATCTCCGAAAACGACAGGCTCATGGCGGACATCGATGCCGGGGACTTCGGCGTTCCAGCCCGAACTCCCGCCACGGCTGCCAGTGCATCGGTCGCCCCGCTCCTGTCCAATCCCGTTCCGTCTGATACGCACGCATCGGTCCCGGTCCCTGACGCCAGACAATCCGCGCTGGCCGAACTCACCGCCGCGGACGCGCGTATCAAGGAGCTGGAGGCCGCCCGCGTCATCGCCCTCGACATCATCCCCGGTGCGGTGCCGATGGAAACCTACGTTTTCCCCAAGCGCTGCCTGCTCCTGTTCGGCGCCGAAGGCCCGGGCCTGAGCCGGAAGGCTCTCGACTTGGCCGACGACGTGGTCTACATCTCCCAATTCGGTTCGGTCCGTTCCATCAACGCCGGTGCCGCCGCCGCCGTGGCGATGCACGCCTGGATCGCCCAGCACGCGGTCATCGGCCGATAGGCACGGCGATTCCGATCTGCACGGACCGGAACGTTCTGCCCCCGATGCGTACGGCTGCCAAAACGGGTAGCCATACGTCGACAGCCAGGCCGTCGCACTGGCGAGGCGCCGGCTTGTCACCTAGAGTTGAACCATGATTGAGGTTGAGGGGCTCAGTAAACGGTTCAAATCCAAACAAGCACTCAGTGACGTGACGTTCACCGCCGAGGACGGCAAGGTCACGGGTTTTCTGGGGCCCAACGGCGCCGGCAAATCCACCACCATGCGCGCGATGCTCGGTCTGATCGCTCCGGACGACGGCCATGCGCTGATCGACGGCAAGCCATTCGTCAGCCTGCGTGCGCCCATGCGTGCCGTCGGAGCGGTGCTGGACGCCAAGTCGGCGCATCGGTCGCGTTCGGCCCGTGACCATCTGCTTGCGCTGGCCTACACCAACAATATCCCCAAACGCCGGGTGGACGAGGTCATCGACATGACCGGCCTGACCAGCGTGGCCAAGACCAAGGCGGGCCGCTTCTCGCTCGGCATGAGCCAGCGGCTGTCCATCGCCGCGGCCCTGCTGGGAGACCCGCATAACCTGGTATTGGACGAGCCGATCAACGGACTCGACCCGGAAGGCGTCAAATGGGTGCGTGAACTGTGCCGCTACTATGCCTCGCAGGGACGTG
Organism: Bifidobacterium sp. SO4; assembly: GCF_018555355.1. NCBI lineage: Bacteria > Bacillati > Actinomycetota > Actinomycetes > Bifidobacteriales > Bifidobacteriaceae > Bifidobacterium > Bifidobacterium sp. SO4. The sequence goes on along the minus strand of NZ_JAFEJP010000016.1, from coordinate 61,833 downwards.
CCGTGCTTCTGAGCTCGCACCTGATGAGCGAGGTGGCGCTCACCGCGGACAACCTCGTGATCATCGGCCAGGGACGCATTCTGGAAACCACCACGGTCGGCAGGTTCGTGGCCGAGCATTCCGCACGTTCCATCCGCATGGTCACACCCGAACCGGCCAAGCTCATGGCGATTTTCGCCAATGCCGAAGGGGTCGACGTCACGCCGGACCAACGCACGCCTGCGGACCCGCCCATGGGCGAGGTGTTCCGCATCACCGGCGCCGATCTGGTGGCCGCCGCCCGCGTGTTCGCCCAGGCGGGGCTGATCACCTACGAACTCGTCGAGGAACATGCCTCACTTGAGGAGGCATACATGGCCCTGACCCATAACCAAACCGAATACCGTGCGCAGGAGGTCGGATGATGAACGGCCCGGAGATGGATGCCTTGAATCCGGATGGTGAGAAAACGGCCATGGCCAGGGACCGTGTCCCTGCCTCGTCCCGTGAAACCGGACGCCGCGCCAACCGTTGGAGTCGCCGTATCCGATTGTCCTTCCTCGGCGTGCTCAAGGCCGAGCTGCTCAAGCTCAAATCGCTGAACTCCACCTGGATCCTGCTCGGCCTGGCCTCCGCGCTCATGGTGGGCATGGCCGCGCTGAGTGCCTGGACCATCACGTTCATGGCCACCATCGACATCACCACCGGCAAAACGCTTGACCATCCCAAGCCGCTCGCCGCCGCCGATTTGTGGGCCGTGCTGGCGTCCTCGGGCAGCACCGCGGCGCTGGTGATCGGCATCTTCGGCGTTATGGCCATCACCAGCGAGTACACCACGTCCGCCATCCAATCCAGCCTGACCGCCAATCCCAGACGCGGCATGTTCTACGTTGGCAAATCGCTTGCCGTGGCGCTGTACGCGCTCGCTTCCGGAATCGTGGGCATATTGCTGGCATCCGGCATGCTGTTGCTGTTTGCCAGAGGCTATGACGTCACGCCGCTCGAAGGCGACCAGTGGCGCATCATCCCCATCACCGTGGCCGGCTTCCCTCTGATCATCATGCTCATCGCCCTGATGGCGGTGGGATTGGGGGCGCTGACCCGCTCCACGGTGGGCGGCGTGAGCACGGTGGTCGTACTGCTCATGGTCCTCTCCTCCATACTGGCCATCGTCTCCATGGCGGTCAGCCAGGTCTCCTGGCTCGGCACCCTGGCCTACCTCACGCCCGACATGGCGATGAACAACTTCCTCGGCGGCAGCATCCGCAGCGATGCCGTCTCCTCGGTCTCGGTCCTGCAGGACTACTGGATTCCCGAATGGTGGCAGTCCGGCCTCATCCTGCTCGCCTGGGTCGCCGTCGCCTGGATTGGAGGCCTCGTCGTCACGCAACGCGCCGATGTGAAGTGACGGCATACGGCGCCTGTTTCTTCGATGCTTCAGCAGGGTTGCTCAATGCCCTCGACGTGTCCTGTTCGCGAGTTTGTCGGGGATCGAGGGATTCAGCAGTCTCTGTTAAACCAAGATTGACATGTGGTCCTTATTCTCGGCGTCCCTTGCCGGAGGATCTGCCGGCGCAGTCGGATTGGATGCACGTCAATCCTGGCTTAGCAGGGCCGTTCAGTATTGTGTTCGCTCTCCTGAGTGTTGCCGGACGGGCGCTGACGGCAGGTAAAACGCGGTTCTACAGATATGTTGCCTTTCTTGCTTGCTGATGGCTGCTCCGCAGAGCAAGAAAGGTGGATTGGTCCCTATGCTGCCTCGTTGATAGGCATCTGATGGGGGCATAAGGGGCAGCTGCCCCTGTTCTGCCCCGCCTGCATGTCATAAAAGGAGCATCGGCGGCACCTGCTCCCCGTTTTACCGCGCCGCACCGGTCCTCAACGGTCCTCAACGGTAAATCCCGGTCAGCCGGTGCCTGGACTGCCTCGCCTGCATTTGGCCCCAAGCGCCCGGAAGCCCATCGGCCGACCGCCGGCCCATGCTTCGAGCGGCGGTATTCCGCGTGTCACAAACCACTCGTATAGTTGGGCCCATGCCAACATTTTCACGCGAAGAAATCGTGCATTTGGGCGATCTTGCCCGAATCGCGCTCACCGATGAGGAAATCACCCGTCTGCAGGGCGAACTGAACGTCATCGCAGACTCCATCAACAAGGTCCAGGAAGTCGCTTCCGACGACGTCGAGCCCACCGCCAACCCGGTTCCGCTTGAGGCCTACCTGCGCCCGGACGTGGCCGAGACCCCGCTCACGCAGGAAGAGGCGCTCGCCGGCGGCCCGAAGACCGAGGCCGGTATGTTCGTGGCACCGCGAATCCTGGGAAGCGAGGAGTGAACCCGATGAGCAACGAAACCGCATCTCTCGTCAAGCTGTCCGCCGCCGAGCAGGCCGCCGCCATCAAGAAGGGCGACGTCACCTCCCGCGAGCTCGTCGAGGCCCACCTCAAGGTGATCGAGGCCGCCGAGCCGTCCATCAAGGCCTTCCTCAAGGTCTCCGGCGACGTGGCCCTGGAGCAGGCCGACGCCTTCGACAAGAAGTCCGCCGAAGACAAGGCCGCCCTGCCCGAACTGGCCGGTGTGCCGATCGCCATCAAGGACATGATCGTCACCAAGGGCATCGAGACCGCCGCCGCCTCCAAGATCCTCGAAGGCTGGGTGCCGCCGTACGACGCCACCGTCATCGAAAAGCTCAAGGCCGCCGGCATGCCGCTGCTCGGCAAGACCAACCTGGATGAGTTCGCCCAGGGCTCCTCCACCGAGCACTCCGCCTACCAGACCACCCACAACCCGTGGGATACCGAGCGCGTGCCCGGCGGTTCCGGCGGTGGCTCCGCTTCCGCGGTCGCCGCGTTCGAGGCCCCGCTCGCCCTCGGCACCGACACCGGCGGCTCCATCCGTCAGCCCGGCGCCCTGACCGGCACCGTGGGCGTCAAGCCCACCTACGGCGGCGTCTCCCGCTTCGGTGCCATCGCCATGGCCTCCTCGCTCGACCAGATCGGCCCGGTCTCCCGTACCGTGCTCGACTCCGCCCTGCTGCAGGAAGTCATCGGCGGCCACGATCGCCGCGACTCCACGTCCATTCCGGAAGGCCCGCGCCCGATGGTCGCCGCCGCCCGCGAGGGTGCCAAGCGCGACCTCAAGGGCCTGAAGGTCGGCCTGATCAAGGAACTCGGCGGTGATGGCTTCCAGCCCGGCGTCGAGGCCCGCTTCAACGAGGCCGTCGACAAGCTCAAGGAGATGGGTGCCGAGGTCGTCGAGGTCTCCTGCCCGCACATCGGCTACTCCCTGGGCGCCTACTACATCATCATGCCGTCCGAGGTGAGCTCCAACCTGGCCCGCTACGATGGCATGCGCTACGGCCTGCGCGTGATGCCGCCGGCCGGCGTGCCGCAGACCGCCGCCAACATGATGGCCTACACCCGTGAGGCCGGCTTCGGCGACGAGGTCAAGCGCCGTATCATCCTCGGCACCTACGCCCTGTCCGCCGGCTACTACGACGCCTGGTACGGCTCGGCCCAGAAGGTTCGCACGCTCATCATCCAGGACTTCAAGAAGGCCTTCGAGCAGGCCGACGTGCTGGTATCCCCGACCTCCCCGTCCACCGCCTTCAAGTTCGGTGAGAAGATGGACGATCCGCTGGCCATGTACATGAACGACATCGCCACCATTCCGGCCAACCTCGCCGGCGTGCCGGCCATGTCCATCCCGGCCGGCCTGTCCGACGACGGCCTGCCCGTGGGCTTCCAGTTCATCGCCCCGCAGCAGCGCGACGAGGTCATGTACAAGCCCGCCGCCGCCCTCGAAGCGGCGCTGGAGGAAAGCTGGGGCGGCCCGATTTGGAACAGCCTCAAGACCCCGTGGCTTGACGGCCTGGCCAAGTGACGGAAGCATCGGAAGGAAAACACAAACATCATGGCTGAAAAACTGATGAAGTACGCCGATGCCACCAAGAAGTATGACGTGGTCTTCGGCCTGGAAACGCACGTGGAGCTCAGCACGAACACCAAGCTGTTCTGCCCGGCCCACATCGAGTTCGGCGGCGAGCCGAACACCCAGCTGACCCCGGTCTCCCTGGGTCTGCCGGGTTCCCTGCCGGTGGTCAACAAGACCGCCGTCGACTACGCGATCAAGCTGGGTCTGGCCCTGCACTGCGAGATCGCCGAGTGGAGCCAGTTCGCCCGCAAGAACTACTTCTACCCGGACATGCCGCGCGACTACCAGATCTCCCAGTACGACAAGCCGACCAACGGCAACGGCTACCTGGACGTCGAGCTTGAGGACGGCACCGTGTTCCGCGTGCCGATCGAGCGCGCGCACATCGAGGACGACGCCGGCAAGAACACCCACGTCGGTGGTGCTGACGGCCGCATCGAAGGCGCCGACCACTCCCTCGTGGACTACAACCGCGCCGGCGTGCCGCTGATCGAGATCGTGACCAAGCCGATCGAGGGTGCGGGCGACCGCGCTCCGGAGATCGCCGGTGCGTACATGCGCGCCATCCGCGACATCGTGCGTGCGCTGGGCATCTCCCACGCCCGCATGGAGCAGGGCAACATGCGCGCCGACGTGAACGTCTCGCTGCGCCCGTCCGCCGACGCCCCGTACGGCACCCGTTCCGAAACCAAGAACGTGAACTCCTTCCGCGGCATCGAGAAGACCATCCAGTACGAGATCCGCCGTCAGGCCGCCCGTCTGGACGAGGGCAAGGAGATCCTGCAGGAGACCCGCCACTGGGATGAGGCCTCGCAGACCACCGCCGGCGGCCGCGTGAAGTCCGATGCGGACGACTACCGCTACTTCCCGGATCCGGATCTGGTGATGCTGCACATCACCAAGGAGCACATCGCCGAGATCCAGGCCCAGATGCCGGAGATGCCGCGCGAGCGCCGCAACCGTCTCAAGGCCGAGTGGGGCCTGACCGACCTGCAGATGCGCGACATCCTCAACGCCGACGCCCTCGACCTCATCGAGGAGACCGTCAAGGCTGGTGCCTCCGCCGCCGGTGCCCGCAAGTGGTGGCTGGGCGAGCTGTCCCGCGAGGCCAACGCCAAGGGCGTCTCCCTCGAGGAGCTGCCGGTCACCCCGGCGGACGTGGCCGAGGTCGAGAAGCTCATCGCCGACGGCAAGCTCAACGACAAGCTCGCCAAGCAGACCGTCGCCGGCGTGCTCGCCGGTGAGGGCACCCCGGACGAGGTCGTCAAGAAGCACGGCTACAAGATCGTCGAGGACAACGGCGCCATCGAGTCGGCCGTGGACGCGGCGTTCGAGGCCAACCCCGACGTGGTCGAGAAGCTCAAGAGCGGCAACATGAAGCCGATGGGCGTGATCATCGGCGCCGTCATGAAGGCCACCCGCGGCCAGGCCGACGCCAAGGCCGTGACCAAGGTCGTCATGTCCAAGATCAAGGGCTGATTGTCTTAAGGTCTCTCATTTAGGCTCCCCTCTTTGAGGGGAGCTGTCAGCGAAGCTGACTGAGGGGAGTGCCGGATTCGTCCGCGTGCTTTCCCGGTTCGCTTTGCCGGACGGCTCCCCTCCTCGAGGGGAGCCTTTCTCGTATACCTCTCCTTATGCGCCACCGGCGTAAACATGTGGCGAACATCCCACTTCAGCCCGTTTCCAGCTTTCGTCCAGTCGAGTAAGATAGGTTCGGCACTGCAATATGAGTCGAAACAGGGGACGAGTACCAATGGCAGGGACCAACGAGGTGTTGAGCATGGCTACTGATGCGCGGCTGAAGCGTGATTTGTCCGAACGCATCGTCATTCCTCCGATTCGCGGCGAAATGGTGCATCTGCGCCCGGCCACCGTGGAGGATCTGCCCCGCTTGGATGAGCTGGACGCCTTCTATGGCGCCTCCAAGATCACGGGCAAGGACGCGGCCACCGAGCGTGCCGTGGTGCACACCTGGGTCCGTCGCTCCCAAGCCTGGGAGGCCGGTCAGGCTCCCGCCGAATCCGGCGTGGGCGATCCCGAATCCCGCCGCACCATCGCCTGGGCCGTGCTGACCGACGCCGATCATGACGACGATGGCAAGGTGGATGCCGCCTCGACCGGCAACGTCATCGGCATGATCTTCCTCATCGACATCGATGGCTGGTCCCGCTCCGCACGCATCCAAATCGTGCTCGGCCGCGACTACCGTGGCCGCGGCTACTCGCGCGACGCCATGCCGCGTGTGATGACGTACGGTTTCGCCCCCGAGCCGGCCGGACTGGGCATGCACCGCATCTGGGTGGGCGTGCCGGAGAAGAACAGCCGCTCCATCTCCGTCTACCAGTCGCTCGGTTTCGTGCCGTCCGGCACCTCGCGCGACGCCCTGTGGGACGCGGAGAACAACAAGTACCAGGATCTCATCGTCATGGATACGCTGGTGGACGAGTACGATCCGATCCGTTCGCTCGACGCTTTCGGCATGCACCTCATCGAGGACAATCCGGGCGTCAAGGAGGCCCTGTCCGCCCGCGAGCACTCCATCGCCATCCAGCAGAACATCGCGAGCCCGGCCGATGCGCAGGACGGCGATGCGGGCAGCGCCCCGGCCCCGAAGCCGGCGGCAGCGGCACCGCAGCGGCAGGAAACCAAGGAAGAGCAGCGGAGCGACTCCGGTGCGAACCGGATCGCCGACGAAGAAAGCAACTGGCCGTACGGTCAGAACGAACGCAAGACCTCGAAGGAAGCATGGTGGCGTACACTGGGCCGAGGCCGCAAGCGTGACACGGAAAGTGAGTAATCAAGCATGAGCGCCGAGGATCTCGACAACTACGAAACCGACGCCGAACTCGCACTGTATAAGGAATACCGAGACGTCATCAAGCTCTTCACCTACGTGGTGGAGACCGAACGCCGTTTCTATCTGGCGAACAAGGTGGACTTCAACGTCCGCTCCGCCGGACAGGACGTGTACTTCGACGTGCAGCTCACCGATGCGTGGGTGTGGGACGTGTACCGTTCCAGCCGTTTCGTCAAGTCCGTCCGCATCGTGACGTTCAAGGACGTCAACGTCGAAGAGGTGCAGAAAACCGACATCGACATCCCTGACGACATCCATTAACGACGGATTCATAACCGATTGTTGTCGTTGACCGCTGAGGGAGCGGGATAGATGACGCTGGACACACTCAAGGCCGTTTGGCCAAGCTTACGGTCCAGCATCACCTATCCCGCTCCCTCAGCTCGTTGTTGGAGGAGGCAGACCGCGATTGGTCTGGGGGAAAGATGGTTCTGCCGTTTTGTTGTCGCGACTATGAATATTCGTTGAGGAAATGCACAAGGTCGGCGTGCGCTTCCGGGGCTTGGGATAAGCTATCGCTGATTTGGTTAGAAGGAGATTTCAAGTGAGCGAAAAGCAATCCGTGGTGATTATCGGCGGTGGCCCCGCCGGTCTGACCGCTGCCTGGGAGTTCGTCAAGGACGGCGGCGCTGAGAACTACGACGTGACCGTGCTCGAGGAGACCCGCGAATTCGGCGGCATTTCCCGCACCGTCAAGCACAACGGCAACCGCATGGATATCGGCGGTCACCGCTTCTTCTCGAAGGACACCCGCATCATGGACTGGTGGAAGGAGGTCCTGCCGCTGCAGGGCGCCCCCAGCTATGACGACAAGAAGCTCGGCCGTCACCATGATCTCGAACCCGGCGGCCCGGATCCCGAGGTCACCGATGAGGTGATGCTCAAGCGTCACCGCGTCTCCCGCATCTTCTACGGCGGCCGCTTCTTCGACTACCCGATCTCCCTGAAGCCCGCCACCTTCAAGGCCATGGGCTTCGTGATGACCATGCAGGCCGGCTTCAGCTACCTGAAGTCCATGTTCCACAAGCTGCCTGAGGACAATCTCGAGAACTTCTACATCAACCGCTTCGGCCGCAAGCTCTACTCCATGTTCTTCGAGGGCTACACGGAGAAGCTGTGGGGCCGTCACCCCTCCCAGATTTCCGCCGATTGGGGCGCCCAGCGCGTCAAGGGCCTGAGCGTGATGGGCGTGCTGAAGAACGCCTTCCAGAAGCTGCTGCCCAAGAAGCGCTCCAACGCCGAGGTGGAGACCTCCCTCATCGAGGAGTTCTGGTACCCGAAGTACGGTCCGGGCCAGCTGTGGGAGACCGTCGAGAAGCGCTGCGCCGCCAACGGCGCCAAGGTAATCACCGACGCCAAGGTGATCGAGGTGCGCCAGTCCAACGGTTCCATCTCCTCCGTGGTCTACGAGGATTCCGAGGGCAACCGCACCGAGTTGGCCGCCGACCAGTTCATCTCCTCCATGCCTATCAAGGACCTGGTCAACGCCATCGACGCCGCCGGTGAGGACGCCGAGGCCCCCGAGTCCAAGGTCGCCCCCGCGGACATGACCACCATCGCCAACGGCCTGCCGTACCGCGACTTCGTGACTGTGGGCCTCCTGGTCAAGCGCATGCGCCTGAAGAACACCACCAACATCCCCACCCTCGGCAACCCGCCGATCGTGCCGGACTGCTGGATCTACGTGCAGGATCCGGGCTACACCGTGGGCCGTATCCAGGTGTTCAACAACTGGAGCCCGTACCTGGTCAAGGACGTGGACAACACCGTCTGGATCGGTCTCGAGTACTTCTGCAACGAGGGCGACGCCTTCTGGAACATGAGCGAGGAGGACTGCGTCAAGTTCGCCATTCACGAGATGGTGCGCATGAAGGTCATCTCCAGCCCGGACGACGTGCTCGACACTCACCGCGAGAAGGTCAAGAAGGCCTACCCGGCCTACTTCGACACCTACGCCCAGATGGACGAGCTCGTCGAATACCTCGACTCCTTCGGCAACCTCTACTGCGTGGGCCGCAACGGCCAGCACCACTACAACAACATGGACCACTCCATGGCCACCGCCATCGAGGCCGTCGGCAACATCAAGACCGGCAAGACCTCCAAGAAGAACGTGTGGTCGGTCAACACCGAAAAGTCCTACCACGAAGAAAAGTAGATAACGGAGCGTCAACGGCCTTTTCTCAGCGCTCGACGTACCTTCGTACGCCTTCGGCTTCGAACGGCCGTTGCCGCACACGTTATTTACTTTTCTTGGAAAAGCACCGCTTTTCTTTCGGCTCCCCTCTTTGAGGGGAGCTGTCGAACGAAGTGAGACTGAGGGGAGCCCCGCTGGAAATCACAGCCGGGCTCCCTTTCGTTTTCTCCCCGGCTCCCCTCGCTGAGGGGAGCTTTTTTACTATGTGTGCGCTGTTTTTGCGTTGGTCGGCGAGCCGTTGTACAGTATTCGAAGTTCGCTAGGTAACAGAGACGCCGCGAACCTCTATGTGCGGTACAACCGCAAATCACTCTTAACGCCGTCAGAGGCGCAAGCCTGTTCGGTATGGAAAGGGCACACTAGTGGCAAACAGCCAGAATCTTGAGGATATGAAGCTGCCTGAGCTCAAGGAGCTCGCCAAGCAGATGGGTCTGCGCGGAACGTCGACCATGCGCAAGCCCGACCTTCTCGCCACCCTGCAGGCCGCGCGCAACGGCGGTGAACCGCCGGCCGGCGTCACGGTGCGCGCGCCCAAGACCGCCGCTCCGGCCGCCAAGGAAGCCGCGGAGACCAAGCCGGCCACCGCCGACCAGGCCCCGGCCGTGCAGCCCGTTCCGACCGCCGACCAGCCTGCTGCCGCTCCCGCCGCAACCGCACAGGACCAGCCGCAGCAGGCCCCGGCCGAAACCGCCGAAAAGCCGTCCAAGGCCGAAAAGCCCGCCAAGTCCGGCAGGGGCGAGAAGTCCGTGTCCGACGTCGTGGCCCAGCTTGACCTGCCGTCCCTGGATGCCGCCGCCTCCGAGCCGCGTCGCTCCCGTCGTGCGCTGGATAACAAGGATGCCAAGGATCACGCGGACGACACCCGTTCCTACCGTCGCAACAAGAACGACGATCAGGCCGAATCCGGCCGTCGCAAGACCCGTCAGCACACCGATGGCGACGACCTGCTCGCCACGCTCGACCTTGGCGGCGATGCCGAGGGCCGTCGTCGCCGCAACCGCCGCGACGAGAACGCCGAACCGCTGATTCGCCGCGTGCGCGACGATGAGGACGAGCAGCCGCGTCGTCGTCGCCGTCAGGAAGGCGATGAGGAGAACGTGCGCGACCTCGACGACATCCTGGCCACCCTGCCCACGCAGAAGCAGGAGCAGTCCGAGGACGCCGAACAGGGCGAGGAACGCGATTTCGTGCGCCGCAGCCGCAATCGTGACCGTGGCAACGACCGTAACGATCGCGCCGAGCACAATGATCGCACCGACCGCCGTGGCCGTCGCCTGCGTGGCCGCGACCGCGACAACATGGGTGCCGGCGACGATGATCGCCGTTACGACGATCGCACCGACCGCGGCAATGATCGCGCCGACCGCAACGATCGCAACGACCGTGCGGACCGCCGCGAGGAGCCGCAGGAGGATCTGGTGCCGGTGGCCGGCATCGTGGACGTGCTGGATTCCTACGCCTTCGTGCGCACCTCCGGCTACCTGCCCGGCCCGAACGACGTGTATGTCTCCATGGGACAGGTCAAGAAGTATGGCCTGCGCAAGGGCGACGCCGTGCACGGCTCCATCCGCGCCCCGCGCGAGGGCGACCGCCGCAACCAGCGCCAGAAGTTCGTGCCGCTGCAGTCCATCGACTCCATCAACGGCCAGAGCGTCGAAGAGGCCCTGAACCGTCCGCAGTTCTCCAAGCTCACCCCGCTGTACCCGCAGGAGCGTCTGAAGCAGGAGACCACGCCAAACAAGATCACCGGCCGCATCATGGATATCGTGGCCCCGATCGGCAAGGGCCAGCGTGGCCTGATCGTCTCCCCGCCGAAGGCCGGCAAGACCATCACGCTGCAGAACATCGCCAACGCCATCGCCACCAACAATCCCGAGGTGCACCTCATGGTGGTGCTGGTGGACGAGCGTCCGGAAGAGGTCACGGACATGGAGCGCACCGTGCAGGGCGAGGTCATCTCCTCGACCTTCGACCGTCCGGCCTCCGACCACACCACCGTCGCCGAACTCGCCATCGAGCGCGCCAAGCGTCTGGTGGAGCTCGGCCAGGACGTGGTGGTGCTGCTCGACTCCATGACCCGACTGGCCCGCGCGTACAACATCGCCGCCCCGGCTTCCGGCCGCATCCTGTCCGGTGGTGTGGACGCCCAGGCCCTGTACCCGCCGAAGAAGTTCTTCGGCGCCGCCCGCAACATCGAGAACGGCGGCTCGCTGACCATCATCTCCTCCGCACTGGTGGAGACCGGCTCCAAGATGGACGAGGTGATCTTCGAGGAGTTCAAGGGCACCGGCAACATGGAGCTGCGCCTGAGCCGTGAACTGGCGGACAAGCGACTCTTCCCGGCCATCGACATCAACGCCTCCGGCACCCGCCGCGAGGAGCTGATCACCGAGCCCAAGGAACTGCCGATCATCTACCGTCTGCGCCGACTGCTCGGCGGCATGGAGCCGGAGCAGGCCTACCAGACGCTGGTGCCGCGCCTCAAGAAGACCGCCACCAACCGCGACTTCCTGGCCGCCATCGTGCAGCAGGCCAACAACGGCAACGCCGTGAACGGCAACTGATTTCGATTCCTTGGTTCCCCTCGCTAGCGGTGAGGGGAACCTTTTTAATACACGATGGAGCATCGACGGCTTCCCAAGACTGGAGTATCCTCGAATCTATGAGCGAAACGAGCAGTGACTGGCAGAGGACGACCATCGATTCCGCCCAAGCGGCGGCCCACCCGGAGACCGCGAAGGCGGTGGCGCAGATCAAAGCGCTTCGTCAATCCATCGACAACATCGATTCCGCGGTCATTTCACTGCTCGCCGAGCGGTTCAAGACCACGTCCCAGGTGGGCGTGCTGAAGGCCAACGCCGGATTCGCCCCGGAGGACACCAAGCGTGAGGACTACCAGATCGAGCGCCTCCATCGCATCGCCGTCGATGCCGGCCTTGACCCGGAAATCGCGGAGAAATACCGCGAATTCGTGGTGACCGAAGCCAAGAAGCGTCACCAGCGCATCGCCGATGCCGGCGGTGATCCGGGCGTTCTGGACGTGTTCGCCTAATTTTCGCTGGGGCGTGCCTCGACTAGATTGATACGGAGTTGGTTATCCGCCCCGGTCCGTGAGTCGCGCGCGAGTGCGCCGCCTGATGCATGTTGACCGGCCGTATCGATGGGATTGATGGTATGAAGCTTGCCGCCGCCTTGGTCAGCTGCGCCCTGTGCGTGACGGCCGCCACCGGTGGTGCATGGCTCAGCCGTCCGGCCGACGTGGACTACGGGCCTCTTCTGGCCTCCGCCGCCGACCGATACGCCGTGCTGGATGACGGGGGCGCGCCCGTACGCTGGTATGTGACCGGTTCTGCAAACGGGACGGTCGCGTCCGACGCCGATTCTGACACCGCTTCCGCCGTCACGCGCATTCCCGCCGACTCCGATACCGCCCCGGCCTCCCCGTGGAAGATCACGGTCACCTACTCGCTCGATGGTCCGAACGTGGACGCCGCAACCGTGAGCGGCGCATCCGGTCTCGTCGGCATATACATCGATGTCAAGCCCGCCACTGACGAGGCTGACGACAGTGTTCCCGTCGTCGCGTTCACCGTGCCCACCCAGGTCTCCGACGACATCTCCGTGGATAAAGGCGTTTTACTCGCCACGCAAGGTTCGGACACCGTCGTCGCGGCGGCCGGTAAAGCCGGTTCCGGCCTGAGTTTCAGCTGCTATATGAACGCCAAGGACTTCACGATGAGTACCGTGGCGCTCGCCTCGCTGTCTGAGGCGGCCGGTGAATCCGGCAACGCCGCGTCGGTCTCAGGTTCCGATGCCGCACAACTCACCACGACCGCAGCCGCGCTGGTCGACTCCCTGACCGACGCCGGCTCGGGCGAGCACCAGCAGCTCGTGGATCAGCTCAAGGCCCTGCGGGACAACGAGCGCAAGCTGGACCAGTCCGTGGTGGCCGAGCGCAAAGCCGCCCACAAGCAGACGTTCGAAGGCTACATGGCCGCGTACGTGGGCTCGTACACCAATCACCTGTCCGGTTCCATCGGCACGTCCACACAGCTGCCCGCGCTGATGGGAACCGCCGGCGAACTGTCCGGCGATACGCCGCTCGCACAGGCCGTGATCGACCTGGCCAACGCGGTGAACAACGTGAGCGCCGCACACATGCACGCGGGTGCCGTGGATGCGCTGGACGAGGTGATCCGCCGCATCCAGCAGCAGGGCACCACCGGTCTTATTGACGATCTGACCTCCGAGGCTGCCGGGGAGGCCACCAAGGGATTCAAGCAGTACTCCGAGGGGCAGAGCCAGCTTTCCGCCGCGATGATCCCGTATTCGATGAAATACACGGACGTCTACACCGCCAACCTGTCCGCGCTGACCGGCGGCACGTCCTTCGGCGCCTCTGCCTACGCACAGCAGGCCATCGCCGAGACGAACGACAGCGACGATCTGAAGGACGCGCAATCCAAGGTGGACGCCGCCATGAGCACGCTTGCTGCGGCCTGCGAGCACACCGGCAAATCCCAGGCGCTGAAGCAGATCGTGCTGCGCTTCTCCGATCAGTTCGAGGGCGGGGACAATGCGGACGCCACGCAGGATGGCAGCGCGGACAGTGATTCCGGCAATACTGGAGCCACTACGGCTTCGGATGCGGCGAAGACGTCCAAGAATGGCGTGAGCAAGAACACCGAAACCAGTCAGGCCGAAACCATCAGCGAATCTCGTGCGCTCGCCGGACTGGTGGATCCGCAGTCGCAGTCGTTCTACGGCCGCACCAAGGCCGCCGACGCCAAACGCAAGGCCCAGGCCGCACTGAAGCAGGCCGAGGCCGCCAAACAACAGCAATCGCAGGACGCCAACGCCTCGCTCGTGGACGATACGATGTCCATGTCCGCCGGCGACGTGATGAGTTACGCCAATGGTCTCACCTCCGCGTTGGGCGGCGGAAAGTCGTCCGGTGACTCCGGTGCGTCCGGCAACGTCGATGCCGGTCAGTCTGGTCAGTCTGGTCAGTCGCAATCCAATACGTCCGGTTCCGGCGGCTCCGGTGACAGTGCCTCGTCAGCATCCGGCAAATCGGGTAAGTCCGGCGATGCCGCGGACGACACCGATGCCGCGCCTGTCCTGTTCGGCTTCGACAGGGGCGGTACGTTGCTCACGCATGACATGAGCACGCTCATCGGCGAGACCGTGGAACTCGGCGACGCCGGCACACTCATTGCCCAAGCCATCACCCAACTCGGCTCGTCCGTGCCCCAAGCCAACACCGGCGATCCCCGCTACCTCTTGGTTATCCCTACCGTCTGATCTGTAAGGAGATACCTTCATCGCCGGGGAATCGGTACAGGCCGTGGTTGGCGTGAGATTGCGGTGTCTGCAATTACACGGAAATATGAATATATGGTATGAAAACGATATGGAGGAAGCCCCGACCAGTAACGGTCGGGGCTTCCCCCATTAGGTACTCCCCTCAGTCACCTACGGTGACAGCTCATCTGCAATTAGGGACGAACTTCGTTCGCATTTTGCTGGCTCGACTGTCGTCTCGCACATTGCCTACAAACAGCTCTGCTGTTTGCTTCACGGCAATGTCCTTAGAGAGGGGAGCCAAGGGCAGGGCTTACTTCGCCTTCTTGACGGGCGGTTCGCCGAGCTCGCTGGACTCGACGGCAACCTCGGCTGCCTCAGTGGCAGCGGCTTCGGCGGCGTCCTCGGCGGACTCCTCCTCAGCGTGCTTGGCCACGAGATCGAACTTGCCCACCACACGGCCGGCCTGCGCGATATCGGTCAGCGCGGCGCGAATCGCGTCCACACCGTCCTGCGCGGCGGTCAGCGCAACGGAGAGAATCGGCGTCTTCATGGAGACCTTGGCCTCGGACTTGATCTTACGCAGCTGCTCCACGGCCTTGCCGGCCCAAGCCAGCGTCTCCGGCGAAACACCGGCGGCAGCCGCGGCGTACGGCTCCGGGGTCGGCCAGGCGGCGCGATGCACCGAACCGGAACCGGCGTGCATCCAGCTCCACACCTCTTCGGTGGCGTACGGCAGGTACGGGGCCAGCAGGCGGGCGAAGGCGTCCAGGCCCAGGCCCAGTGCGGTGCGGGCGGAACGGACGGCCTTCTCGGACGGGGCCACGCCCTTCTCATCCGGGGTGCCGTAGGCGCGGTTCTTGACCAGCTCGATGTAGTCGTCGCAGAACTGCCAGAAGTAGGACTCGATGGCCTCCAGCGCCTTGGAGTGCTCGTAGGCTTCCAGCGCGTCGGTGGCCTGGCGGATTACATGGGCCAGCTTGGCCATGGCGGCGCGATCCAGCGGCTCGGTCACATCGGCCGGGTTCCACACGGCCTCGGCCGCGGCACCCACATGATGGTTCTCGTCCTCGCGGCCGATGGCCAGTGCGAACTTGGTGGCATTCAGCAGCTTGATGGCCAGTCGACGGCCGATCTTCATCTGGCCGATGTCGTACGTGGCATCCAGACCCAGACGGGCGGCGGCGGCCCAGTAGCGCACGGCATCCGCGCCGAACTTCTCGATCGGCTCGTTCGGCACCACCACGTTGCCCTTGGACTTCGACATCTTCTTGTGGTCCGGATCGAGGATCCAACCGGACAGCGTGGCGTGGGCCCACGGCAGGCACTTGTTCTCAAGGTGCGCGCGGTCCACGGTGGAGAACAGCCAGGTACGGATGATGTCCTGGCCCTGCGGGCGCAGATCCATCGGGAACGTGGCGTTGAACAGGGCCTTGGAGGCCTCGTCCGGCTCGGCCCAGTGGGTCACGATCTGCGGGGTGAGCGAGGAGGTCGCCCACGTATCCATGATGTCCTTTTCGGCGGTGAAGCCACCGGGCACGTCGCGCTGGTCCTCGGTGTAACCGGTCGGCACGTCGATGGTCGGGTCGATCGGCAGGATGTCCTCGCTCGGGGTGATCGGGTGATCGTAATCCGGCTCGCCATCGGCCTTGACCGGGTACCACAGCGGGAACGGCACGCCGAAGAAGCGCTGGCGGGAGATGAGCCAGTCGCCGTTGAGGCCGTGGACCCAGTTCTCGTAACGCACGCGCATGAAGTCGGGGTGGAAGTTCAGCTCCTTGCCGCGCTCGATGAGCTCGGCGTTCAGCTTGGCGTCCGTGCCGCCGTTCTTCAGGTACCACTGGCGGGAGGTGACGATCTCGAGCGGCTTGTCGCCCTTCTCGTAGAAGTTCGTCATACGCTTGGTCGGCGTCGGCTCGCCGTCCAGATCGCCGGACTCGCGCAGCTTGTCCACGATCACCTTGCGGGCGGAGAACGTGGTCTTGCCGGCGGTCTCCGCGAAGATCTCGCGGCCGGCCGGATCGGTGATCCAGTCCGGGGTATCCATCACGATGCGGCCGTTGCGCTGAATGATCGGGCGGGTGGGCAGCTTGAGATCGCGCCACCACTGCACATCGGTCACGTCACCGAACGTGCAGCACATGGCGATGCCGGCGCCCTTGTCCATCTCGGCGGCCGGGTGGGCCAGAATCGGCACCTTGACCTTGAACAGCGGGGAGTAGACCTCCTGGCCGAAGTACTTCTTGTAGCGGTCGTCGTCCGGGTTGGCGATCAGCGAGGTGCAGGCAGCCAGCAGCTCCGGGCGGGTGGTCTCGATGTAGATCGGGGTGCCGTCCTCGAAGCGGAAGGCCACCTTGTGGTAGAAGCCCGGGTACTCGCGGCTCTCAAGCTCGGCCTGGGCCACGGCGGTCTGGAAGGTCACGTCCCACAGGCCCGGGGCGTCCTGCTGGTAGGCCTCGCCGCGGGCGAGGTTGCGCAGGAAGGCCTTCTGGGCCACGCGCTGCGGGTGCTCGCCGATGGTGTGGTAGGTCTGGGACCAGTCGATGGACAGGCCCAGCTTGCGCCACAGCGCCTCGAACAGCTTCTCGTCCTGGGCGGTCAGCTTCTCGCACAGCTCGATGAAGTTCTTGCGGGAGATCGGGACCTGGTCCTTGGCGTCGATCTTCTTGCCGTCGGTGCCCTCGAACGGCGGCTTGAAGTCCGGGTCGTACGGCAGGGAGACGTCCACGCGCACGCCGTAGTAGTTCTGCACACGGCGCTCGGTGGGCAGGCCGTTGTCGTCCCAGCCCATCGGGTAGAACACGTCGAAGCCGCGCATGCGCTTGTAACGCGCGATCACATCGGTGTGCGTGTAGGAGAACACGTGGCCCACGTGCAGCGAACCGGAGACGGTGGGCGGCGGGGTGTCGATGGAGTACACGGCCTTGCGGTCGCGGGTGTTCTGGAATTTGTAGGTGCCGTTCTCATCCCAAACGGCGCGCCACTTATCCTCAAGACCGTCCACGCCGACCTTGTCGGGCAGTGGGGTGAGGCTGGCGTTGATGATGGAATTGCCTTCAGTCATAAGGCCAAAGTCTATGCGTGTTGCATGACAAGGCGGCCTTTTCCGGCCCTTTTGCCGGTGACCCCGTGGGCGGTGCATTGGGGCTTGACGTCCAGTGCCGGGAGCTGCGGAATCCGGGTGGGCCTGCCACGCTCCTCGGGATTTCAGCCGATGCGTACGTTCGCCAGCGGCAGTCGCTGATCCGTCAGTGCGGTCGGGTACCCGCTCACGCCGCTTCGCGCGGCCGTGAAACAGGCCCGTGTGTACAGCCAGTCGGCGGCCGCATCCTCGCTGAGCAGCCGCGCATATGTTTTCATCCGCTCCGCATAGTCCGCATCGTTCGTGGCCGCCCGCGCCGATGCATACGCTTGCTGCGCCTCCGCGCGGTCATAGTGGAACGGTCCGTTCCCGTCCACGAACAGGCCGGCGTCGTCCGTGCCGTCCATGCTCATCAGCGTCATCTCCCACGTGCCGGTCTGGATACGCGCCGCGTAATCGGCGTCGGAAAGCACTTCAAGGTTCACGCTCGGCCGCGGTCCCTGTTCGATCTGCTGCTTGATGGTCTCCGCCAACGTTCGCCAACGCTCGGTGACCACCAGATTTACCGTCGTCAGGTACTGGTCGCCGAAATACCCGAACATCGACTGCGCTTGGGCCGTGTCATAGGGGAACAGCCCGGTCAGATCCTCATAGCCCGATTCGAGCGGGCTGATAGGTCCGCCCAACGCTCCATCGCTGTCCGCCTGTGAGCCCGTGATGCCGGCCGCGTCGATCTGGTAGCGGAACGCCTTGCGCGCCTGTTCGTCCGAGAGCAGCGAATCGGTGCCGTGATTGTACGCCAGCATCACCTTGCTCGTGGTGGCGCCTTTGGTCACGGTGATGCCGTTCGTTGTGCTTGCCTTCGCGGACTCGCTCTGCAGCGACGCCGCCGCATCCGCGCCGAGATTTTGGGCCAGTTCGATATCGCCGTTCTGCAGGGCCTTCACCAGCGCGGCGTCACTGTCGTATTTGGTCACGGTCACGGCGGCGCTCGCCGCCTTGGTGCCGTGATACTCGTCATTGCGTGCGAGGGTGAGTGATTGGCCGGAACGGAAGCCGCGCACGATGAACGGTCCGGAACCCACGGCCTTCGCGGCGTAATCGGTGCCGTCCGCTTCCGCGTCGAATACGACGCCGAGCTTGCCGGACAACGTTCGCAACAGTGTGGGATTCGGCTGGTTCAGGGTGATGACGACGGTCGTGGCGTCCGGATTGGTCACCGAGGCGAGGCTGCCGAGACTGTTCGTATCGCTGTTGCTGATGGAATTACCGGCGGACTGATTCGTGGTCTGGCTCGCGGCCTGACCATTGACCGCCTGCTGCAACGACCACACCACATCCGCCGCGTCCAACGTGTGCCCATTGGAGAACGTGACGTTTTTGGCGATGGTGAGGGTGTAGGTCAGGCCGTCATTCGCCACGGTCCATTTCGTGGCGAGTCCCGGCTGAAGCCGGTTCTGCTGGTCCACGGTGACAAGCGTTTCGTACACGTTGCCGATGAGCAGTCGTTCAGCGGGGGAGACGGTGTCGATTGCGGTCGGATCGGCGGCGGCTTCGCTTGCTTCCGATGATGCGGACGGTCGGATATCCAGCGATTCCGGCATATCCGTCACGCCAACTTTTACGGTCGTGGCATCTTCGGTGCCCGCATCGCCGAACGGAATCATCGAACGATGATTGATGACCGACCAGCCGGCCCAGACGAGCACGCTGAGCAGTGCGGCCACCCCCAGAAAGACGCCCCACTGAACCCACGCATTGTCCCGTCTGCTTCGCATGGAGCCCAGTCTAGCGGTGGCGAGCGATGGGGAGACGGTGCGGGCGTAGGTTGCATGCCATGCGTTGGCTATCTGACTTCACTGACGGTTCTTTTTGCGACGTTCTCTAACCGGTGACTGGCGGTTTGCCGTCGCTAAGCGGCTCAGTGATGGCAGAAGGCCAGTGCTTGGACGCATGCCGTCGCGAAAACCGGATTTAGCAAAGGGAACGAGCCAAGTACTGGCCCTCCTCCTTCACTGAGAGGTTTCAGCGATGCCGTGTGACCAGCCCTTGGTCTTACGCCTTCGCCGGCTCGAAGCTGGGACAGGAATCGGCGAGCGGGCAGTGCTCGCAGTCCGGCGTGCGGGCATGGCAGATGGCCCGGCCGAACAGGATGAGTCGATGGGACAGATCCGTCCATTCCTCGGGTGGGAAGCAGGCGGTGATCTCCTTTTCGACCTTGACCGGATCGGACTTCGCGATGCGCCAGTCCGAACGCCAGCGCAGACGGCCGGTCACGCGCATCACATGCGTATCCACCGGGAAGCCGGGGATGCCGAAGGCGTTGCCAAGCACCACGTTCGCGGTTTTGCGGCCCACGCCCGGCAGACTGGTCAGCTCGTCCATCGTATGTGGCACCTTGCCGCCGAACCGTTCGTCCAGGGCGGTGGCAAGGCCGATGAGATGCTGGGTTTTGGAGCGGTAGAAGCCCAACGGATGGATGATGTCCTCCACTTGGGCGGGGTTGGCGGCGGCCAGCGCGGCGGCGGTGGGGAACGTGGCGAATAGTTCCGGGGTCACGGTGTTCACGCGCTTGTCCGTGGTCTGGGCGCTCAGCACGGTGGCGATGAGCAGTTGCAGCGGCGTGGAGAAATGCAGTGCGCACTCGGGAGCGGGAATCACCTGACACAGGATGGCGTATTCATGATGCATCCGCTCGATTCGCGCGGTTTTGGTCTCGCGCATGGGGTTTGCCTCGAATCGGCTCGGAATCAGGCGGCGGTGTTGAGCGCCGGAGCGCCGCCGTCGGCATCAGGATCGACTGCGTCACTGCGGATGGCCGACTGTGCGGCCTGCTTGGCCGCGGCCTCGCCACGGTCGTTCTCGGGCGGGTCGAAACGGTAGCCCACGTTACGCACGGTGCCGATGAGATGCTCGTATTCGCCGCCGAGCTTGGCGCGCAGACGACGGATGTGCACGTCCACGGTGCGGGTGCCGCCATAGTAGTCGTAGCCCCACACCTCCTGCAGCAGCTGGGCGCGCGTGAACACGCGACCGGGGTGCTGGACCAGGTACTTGAGCAGTTCGAATTCCTTGTACGCCAGGTCGATGGGGCGGCCGTGCAGGGAGGCGGTGTATCCATTGGTGTCCACGATGAGATCGCCGGAGCGGATCTGCCCGTCCTCCACGGTGGTGCCGGGTTCGGTGGAAGCGCCGGACGGCGAGCTGGTCGCGGGCGCATTGCCGCGCTCGGAGACGAGGCGCAGGCGGCCTTCGACCTCGGCGGGGGAGGCGGTGGTCACCACCACGTCCGCGATGCCCCACTGGGAGTTGACCACGGTGAAGCCGCCTTCGGTGAGCACCAGCACGATCGGTGTGGACAGGCCGGAGGCGTGGATGAGACGGCACAGCGTCTTGGCGGTGGCCAGATCGTCGCGGGCGTCCAGGAACAGAATGGTGTTCTCCGGCATCTTCACCAGGCTTGCCGCATCCATGGGCAGCACGCGCACACGATGGGAGAGCAGGGCGAGGGACGGCAGTACGGTGGCGGGATCGCTGGCGAATGTCATCAACGTAAGATCCGTCACGCTAATTCCCCCTCTTACTTGATTTCGCGGCAGGACCGCGATTCTTATCGATGCAAGGTCCGTGAGTCGAACGTTGTCACGCCGCTGCCGTCACGTTGACATTATTGTACGCGCGTGTGCGGGACACATGGATGTTACGTATGCGGAATATGAACGTGCCCCGTCTGCGAGGCGACTCACAGACGGGGCACGGTGCCAGGTATTGGAATGATTATCGAATGATTCCGGGGGCAGAGCCGGCTTCAGGCTCCCAGACGGGACAGGATCAGCGTCGCGGCGGCGATGGTCACGCCCATCAGCATCACCGGCAGCAGACCGGTGCCGATCCACGGGTGACGGATCGCCGGATCCGGGTCGGCGTCACGCACCCACAGCGTGGATGCGACGGCCAGGGCGAGCGCCAGAATCACCAGCACGATGACGGTCACGGTACCGGCGGTGGTGCCCTTGAGCAGCATGGAACCCAGCGCCGGCAGGAAGCACCAGCCGGCCACCGCGATGGCGGCCACGCCGGAGGTCACGGCATGGGAGAGCGAACGGATGAGGTGCGAACGGTTCTCGCGGGCCATTTGGCGGCCGAAGGAGAAGATCACCAGTACCACCAGCAGCAGGCCGGCGGCCAGCGCCCATGAATACCACGGGTAGGCCTCGCCGCTTTTGGCGATCTGCTCGGGCGGGACGTCGCCGGACGGGAACGGCACCGCCACGAAGATCAGCGAGGCCACGCCGAACGCGATGGTGACCGCACGATCCAGCGTGGAGCCGTGGAACGGCCAGAACAGCACGAACTCGCCCAGCACCAGCGCCGCGATGATCAGCGGAATGGCCGGGAACATGCCGCGGGTGGGGATGGCCGTGGCGGCGATGAGCAGCACATAGGCCGTGAACTGGGTCAGCAACATGCCCAAAGCCTTGTTCTTCCAATTCGGCTGGGTGATTTCGCTCATGTTGAAGCCTCTCGGTAGGAAAACGTCTCATAATATCCTACGTCGTGCGCAGGAAAGCGGACGATTGCGGGCTTTTGCATACGGGCTTGCGCTTTCGGGAACTGGTGCTTGCCTGGCTTCGATTGCGCAGTGATTGCAGCAGCGGCTACAGCGCTAGGATGCCGAGATGCTCCAGCAGCACCTTGAGGCCGATGAGGATCAGCACCACGCCGCCCGCGATCTGCGCAGGCTTCTGCCAGCGGGAGCCGAACACGCGGCCGATGTAGAGGCCCGCGGCGGAGAACAGGCCGGTGATCACACCGATCGTGGTCACGGCGAAGATGATGTTGGTCTTCATGAACGCCAGGCTCACGCCCACGGCGAAGGCGTCGATGCTGCATGCCACGGCCAGCGGGAGCATGTGCTTCCAGTCGAACTGGGCGGTTTCCTTGGCGTTCTCCTCGTCCTCCTCGAACGCCTCGTGCACCATGTTGCCGCCGATGAACACGAGCAAGCCGAAGATGATCCAATGATCGAACGCGGTGACGTATGAGCTGAACGTCGAGGCTGCGAAATAGCCAAGAATCGGGAACAGCGCCTGGAATCCGCCGAACCAGAGCGCGGTTTTGATGGCATCCTGCACGCGGACCCGCGTGACGGTCAGTCCCTTTCCGATGGAAACGGCAAACGCATCCATAGCCACGGAAACGGAAATCAACAAGGTTTGAATGATGATCGAAATCATGAATATGAAGAAGGTTCATCGCCGGGCATCCGCGCGATGGGCCTCGACCAGCGTTCCCACACGCTGCCTACGCCTAGTTGAAAAGACAAGAAGGCATTATACACGAAAGGACCAAACAAATATGGCTTCCCTCGTGTGAGGGAAGCCATGAAGTCAGAACGTCAGAGCGTCACTTCTGGGAATCGGCGAGACGCTGACGAGCCTCGACAATCTCCTTCTCTGCAACGGTCCCGCGATTACGGACAGCCTTCGGCTGGCTCAATGTTGGCTCAGCCGCTGCCGCGTCTTCGCACGTCGCCGCGGACAGTCCACCGGACTGTCCTGTCGGAAATCACTTCGCGCTGTTCGCGAGACGCTCACGCGCTTCGACGATTTCCTTCTCGGCGACGTCCGCACCGGTCCAGTAATCGCCGGGCTTGACTTCCTTGCCGGGCTCCAGGGCCTTGTACTGCTCGAAGAAGTGCTTGATCTCGGCGAGGTGGTACTCATTGACGTCCTTGACGTCCTTGATGCCGTCGTAACGGACATCGGCCGGCACACACAGCACCTTGTCGTCGCCGCCCTCTTCGTCCTCCATGTGGTACAGACCCACAGCGCGGCACTCGATGACGCAGCCCGGGAACACGGAGTTGTTGACCATCACTAGGGCGTCCAGCGGATCGCCGTCCTCGCCCAGGGTGCCCTCGATGTAGCCGTAGTCATCCGGGTAGCCCATGGCGGTGAACAGCTCGCGGTCCAGGAAGACGCGGCCGGTCTCCTGGTCGACTTCGTACTTGTTCTTGGAACCGCGCGGGATCTCGACCACGACGTTGAAGGTTTCTGCCATTGTTTTCTCCTTAGGGAATCGGCAAACTATTCGTTACACACACTACTACCTCGGGCGGCGCGCAGTCACGCTGCGTCGCGGTCCGAGAACGGAAAAGCGGGAACCGGACATCTCCGACTCCCGCTTTCCTATGGACTGATCAGTCGATCGCTGCACAGTCCTGCGCGATCACTGCACGGACAGGATGTGCGCCACGTCGGCCCACGGGGCGAGCGAGACGTAGTTGTCCCAGCCCCACTGGAACTCGCGGCCGGTCAGCTCGTCGCGCACGTTGAGCGGGCGGTCGGTGGGCAGGCCCAGCTCGTCAAGCTCGATGTGCACGGTGGACTGGTGCGCGTTGTGGCCGTCCAGGTTCACCACCACGATCAGCGTGTCCGCCTGGCCTGTGCCGGTCAGTTCGGCCGGCGTGTGGCGGGCGAACGCCAGGATGTTCGGGTCGGAGGTGGGCAGCACGGTGAGGTTGTGGTAGCTCAGCGCGGCCGGGTGCTCGCGGCGGATCTTGTTGAGCGTGGTGAGCATCTTGGCCACGCCGTACTTCTCGGCCTTGGACCAGTCGCGGACCTTGACCTCGTACTTCTCGTTGTCGATCTGCTCTTCGAAGCCCGGACGCTGCTTGTTCTCGATGAGCTCGAAGCCGTTGTAGATGCCCCAGCTCGGAGAGCCCATGGCGGCCAGCACCGCGCGTACGCAGTGGCCGGCGATGCCGTTGTCGCGCACGTAGGCGGTGAGGATGTCCGGCGTGGTGGGCCAGAAGGTGTTGTGCTGGTAGTAGCCGTCGTCGCCGTTGGTGATCGGCAGGTACTCGGCCAGCTCCTCCTTGGTGTTGCGCCACGGGAAGTAGCAGTGGGACTGTGTGAAGCCCACATAGCTCAGCGCGCGCATCATGCCCGGACGGGTGAACGCCTCGGCCAGGAACAGGATCTCCGGATGCTTCTTGGTCACCGCGGCGATCACGTCCTGCCAGAAGCGGACCGGCTTGGTGTGCGGGTTGTCGATGCGGAAGATGGTCACGCCAGCCTCGATCCAGAGGTTGAGGACGCGCTCCACTTCCTTCTCGATGCCGGGCATGTCCGCGTTGAAGTCGATCGGGTAGATGTCCTGGTACTTCTTCGGCGGGTTCTCGGCGAAGGCGATGGTGCCGTCCGGCTTGTGGCGGAACCAGTTCGGGTGCTGCTTGACCCACGGGTGGTCGGGCGAGCACTGCAGCGCGAAGTCGAGCGCGATCTCCAGACCGAGCTCATGGGCGCGCTGGCACAGGGCCTTGAAGTCGTCCATGGTGCCCAGCAGCGGATCGACGGTGTCGTGGCCGCCGAGCTCGGAGCCGATGCCGAACGGGGAGCCCGGATCGTTCGGGCCGGCGATCAGCGAATTGTTGCGGCCCTTGCGGTTGGTCACGCCGATGGGGAAGATCGGCGGCAGGTAGACGATGTCGAAGCCTTCGGCCTTGGCGCGTTCCAGGCCTGCGATGGAGGTCTTCAGAGTGCCCTGCGTGATCTTGCCGGTCTCCGGGTCCACGGTGGCGCCTTCGGAGCGCGGGAAGAACTGGTACCAGGCGGCGAAGCTGGACTTCGGGCGCTCCACTTTGAAGCGCTGCGGCTGGCTGGGGGAGAGGCCGTCGCGCAGCGGATGGGTCTCGTGCAGGGCCTTGACGGCCGGGTCGGTGGCCGCGGCCAGACGATCCTCAGGCGCGAGCTCCTTGTTCGCCATGGTCTCGGCGGCCTGCTCAATCACCTTGCGGTCTTTGGCGGACAGGCCTGCGTCCTTGGTCAGGGCCCAGCGGGCGAGCAGCTCGGCGCCGGAATCCAGCGCGTTCTCCACATCGTCCTTGACCTTCACCTTGATGGTGGCGTCGTGCAGCCAAGAGGTGTACGTGTCCTCCCAGCCCTCGACGGTCACGGTCCAGATGCCCAGCTGGCGCTTGACGGCAGCGTAGCCTTCGTCCCACGGCTTGAGATCGCTGTGTTCGCCGCACTTGAGCGTGACCTCCCAACGGTCCAGGCCGGGGTTCGTGCAGGTCATCGGGAGGCGCAGGGTCTCCTTGCCGCGCGGATTGCGCACAACGGCGGTGGCGCCCACCTTGGTGCGGCCTTCGATGAAGACCTGGGCGGTCACCTTGAAGGGTTCGCCGATCTCCACGCGGGCCGGATAGATGCCGCGTTCCTCGGCGGGAGTGATGTCCATGACGTTGATGCGGCCGAACTGGCCGGGCTCGCTGGCATCGATGACGGGAGCGGGGGCTTCGCCCACCAGCCCGTTGAGGGCCTGGTTCATGCGGCGGGTTTCGGGGTCAACCCGTTTGCGGCGGGTCGTGGTCTTCTTGGCGGCAGAAGTCGCCTTTGACTTCGAGGCCTTGGAGTCTGGGTTACTACTTGTATTGCGCTCTGCGCTTTGTTGTACTGCCATACTGCCCATTCTAAGGGGGTACGTGCATTTCGTGGTATTTCTTGTGCATTGTGGATAACTTTCGTGTAAACGTTCGATAAACAGTGTGATGTGGATAACTTTGCCGGCCGGTTATCCACAACTTCCCGGCTGTTGGGGAGCCGGGGCCACATCGGTTGGAAATGTTGGGATTGTGTGTGCGAAACTGCCATGCTCGACCTAGCCGCACGTAAGGAAGCGCGCGGCCCTTACGGAAAGGATCCGAGAGATGGCAACACAATGGCGGCGCAAGAGCATGGCCGCACTAACAATGCTCCTAGCCCTAACCCTGATGCTTGGGATTGTGGCAGCTGTTTCCGCTTATGCGGATGAGGAAATCACTCTCACTCCTTCTACTGAAGAAACTCGAATCAAATTTAAGTACGACGATAAGTGGTTTTATCAAGGATTGGTCGGAACGGATAATCAAGGGCGGCATTATTACTGTATCGAAGCCGGAAAGATGACAGATCGAGCTATTGGTTCAACGACATTTGTTCAGAACACTGTAGAAGCTCGACGTATGGCTTGGATTCTTTCAAAATATCATGATGTAGATGCTGAAACGCATGCAGCAATTTCCGTTATAGTTCAAGATAACTTTGGAAAGATGGAAGATGCATGGAATGGGCACAGGGCGGCGCTCAAAGAACAGCATCCTAATGTTATTGATTTAGCAGAAAAACTTTGGAATGAATCGGCTGATAAGGTGCCGGCGAAAGCTCAAGTTATTCGAACAGAAACGGAATCGCCTCATTCGGGTGCGGTCGAGGTTGCCGTGATGGATTCTTTAGGCAACCCGATTGCCGGGGTGAAGTACACAGTAACGTTGAAGGGGCCTGCTCATTTTGTCGGGAATGGAGATAATACATTCTCTGGTATCTCTGAAGAGACAGCTGAATCCTTGTCGTGGGAATCTGACGGGGAAGGCGAAGTAACGGCAGAGGTTTCTTATGATTGTGAGCAACTGATTGAGGCTGATAGTGCTCAAGATATGGTGGCTTTGGCCAATTCGATTACGCAGGATGGGGTTTCGGCTACGTTCGAAGTTGGCCGGTCTATTTTTCAGCCATCGGTTTCAACGCGAGTAACGGATAAAATCATTGAAAAGGGAGATTCCGTATCTGATGAGGTGACTAGCAAGCTCGAATCCGGTCAATGGGATACCGGAATGAAGGTATTGGCTTCTGGATATTACTTTGATGGCATTGATGCCGATGATTTAGGTAAGACCATAACTCCAATGGAGTATGAGACTACGGCGGAATTCTTGGAAAGACTTGCTTCGGATGGACACAAGCCAGTTGCGTACGGTAGAGCCTCCTTTGAACATCCGGAGCAGACTATTCAGGTGCGAGCTGTGACCGAGATTGACGGGGAGAAAGAATATTTGGCGAAGCAGAATAGCGATTTTGGTACTTGGGTTTGGGCCTTTGAGCGTGCCGTCCAGGATGATAATGTGAAAAAATATATGGAAGGTGATTGGACGAGCAGCTTCCTTGAACCGTCAGAGACGAATCTAACCCGTCGTTCAATTGAAGTCTCTTCGCAAGTTACGGAGCAACTTGTAGAAATTGGTTCGGATTTAAGTGACACAATTACCGTGTCGGGATTTCCGGAAAAGCATGGTTCGTTTGCAGGAAACGAGAAATATGAATTCGACGCAGATCTACCGTATGCCCAAGTAAGTGTTTGGTGGTCCGGAGATGCTGATGATTCTTCCAATCATGATGCATATGAACCTTCTACCGAGAAGGTGCCGGACAAAGAAGACGCCAATCATAAGTTGGTCGCTCAATGGAATGTACCGGCAGAGAACGGCACTTACAAAGTAGGTGCTGGGCAAAAAGATGCTGAAGGAAAGGCCATTACTATAACTGCGGAGCGAAGCGGATGGTATGTCTTTGTATGGTCGTTCGATGGTGACGATCGGGCAGCGCTGGTCTCCAGCCGATATGATGACGCCCAAGAGCGTACGTATGCAACCGAGCTAGAGCTGGAACTTCGGGAAGAGCCAGAGCCTGAAGAGGAGCTTAAACAGCCAGAAGTGACAACCACTTCAAAGCAGCTTGGTAAGACGGGATCTGCGGTTTTGTTGTTGTCGGGGATTGGGGTTTCGGTGCTTTCGGTGGGCATTATGATGCTTGCCGCGATTAAGCGACGGAGCTTGTAAGCGGTTCTGATGTGTTGAAACGAAAGGCCAGGTAATTCCTTGTGAATGTCTGGCCTTTTCAATGACTATCCGTGTTGTTCTATGGTGCTTCTGCAACTGCATAGATGGATGTCCGATATGTGGAGTTCCGTCTATCGGCATGTGGATGGAGTGTGGGACGATGCGTGAAAAACCAGCCATTTTGCGTGTTGTCCCGTGAGAGTGCTGGACAGCGCATGAGTCGAACGTTTTCACAGGTTGTTGTGCCCGCGAGGCCTGGCTTCAAAACGTTGGAAATAAGCCATTTTCCTGTTTTGGACAGCTCGCGGCGGCGGGAGCGGTGCGGGACGATGGGCGAATAACGGTTGTACTAGAGCGTTGTCCCGCATCAGAAATACATAGATGTGTTTCTGATGTCTATGTGATGTTGTTTAGACGGTAATTTGACGTATACTGTAGACAAGGATATTCGATGGAATTCGAGTATGACCCAGATAAGAGCAGACGCAACCTAGCTAAGCACGGAATCGATTTCGATACTGCGCAGCAGCTGTGGGATGATGCGAAAACCGTTACTGTCGTTGCGGCCAATCCAGGCAATGATGATGTTCGGTATTTGGTTTTCGGCATGATCGGGGACAAGCATTGGACGGCTATCACTACGAGGCGCGGCAAGAGAATTCGAATTATCTCGGTTCGGCGTTCGCGGAAGAACGAGGAGGACTTCTATGAGCAAAGTGAATGAGTCCGGCAAAGGCGCGATTGCCGGTGAACAGTTGGATGAGATGTTTGACAATGGGGAAGATGTCCTCGACTACTTTGACATGGATCACGCAGTCGTAGAACACCATCCGCCATTGGAGAAGCGCGTTACCTTCACTATGCCGGCGTGGATGGTGAGTGAGCTGGACAAAGAGGCGAGTGAATTGGCGATTAGCCGTAATGCCGTGGTGAATACGTGGATAGCAGAGCGGCTTCGTCGTGACCGTCGGCGGGTGGACTCTACGAGCGAAGCCTGAGGCAGTCGGAAACGGAAAAAGGTTGGAATCCGATTGGATTCCAACCTTTTGTTGGTAGCGGGGCATGGATTTGAACCATGGACCTCTGGGTTATGAGCCCAGCGAGCTACCGAGCTGCTCCACCCCGCGTCGGCTTGTCTTTTCGACAGCTTTATCTACTTTACTGATGCGTCGGAAAAAGTCAATGTGTGGTGTGTCTTCGGCGTGTCGCGTTTTTTATATTTACGGAACGCGGGCGCGAGAGTGGCGGGGCGCAGGGGATATTCGGACGCTCAAATGCGCGAGTCTTGGGTGAGACGTACTTTCGCGCGAAAGTACGGAGGAAGTGTGGCGTGTGCAGGGTGCGTGGGCGGGGCGAGGCGTGTGGGGCGTCCGGATCTCATACGAAAGGACAAGGTGGTCGGGACGTAAGGGCTCGAGGTTCGTAGGCGGGGATTATGTGAGGGGCGGGGGATTAGGCGAGGGATTGGGTGGGACGCCGCTCGCCCCGGCGAATGCGGCCGACCTCTCGAATAACGCGCCATAAACGGAATCTATGGCGCATCGGGCCGGCTTCGGGTGAACCTGCATGCGACATATCCGGCGGAAGGACATAATGGGAGCATGCCTATCAAGATCCCCAGTGGCCTGCCGGCCCGTGACATCCTCGACTCGGAGCGTATCTTCGCGCTTGAGAAGCCCGAGGCGGAGCGTCAGCGCGTCCGCCCGCTCAAACTGGTGATCCTGAATCTCATGCCCAAGAAGATCGAGACCGAGACCCAGCTGCTGCGTCTCATTTCGAAGAGCCCGTTGCAGGTGGAAGTGGACTTCATGAAGACCTCCACCCACGAGGCCACGCACGTCTCCGCCGATCATCTGGTCAAGTTCTACGAAACGCTCGACGCCTTCCGCGACAACTACTACGACGGCTTCGTGGTGACCGGCGCCCCCGTGGAGCACATGCCGTTCGAGGAGGTGGACTACTGGGAGGAGTTCAAGACCATCCTTGACTGGGCCTCCACCCACGTGTTCTCCACCATGTATCTGTGCTGGGGTGCCATGGGTGCACTCTATTACCGTTACGGTGTGCGCAAGGTGGACTACCCGCAGAAGATCTTCGGCGTCTTCCCCCAGTACCTGCAGGACGAATACTGCTTCCTGACCAATGGCTTCGACGAGATCGCGCTCCAGCCGCATTCCCGCCTCGCCGGCGTGAACGAGGCCGATCTGGCCCTGAAGAAGCAGGAACTTCAGGTGCTGACCTGGGGTCCTCAGTCCGGCCCCGGTCTGGTGGCCACGCGCGACTTCTCCGAGGTGTTCGCCCTAGGGCATTGGGAGTACGGCAAGTACACGCTCGCGGAAGAATATGAGCGCGACATGAAGAAGGGCATGACCAACGTGCCGTTCCCGCAGAACTATTTCCCGCACGACGACCCGTCCCTGGAACCGCTGTTCAGCTGGCGCGCGCATGGCAACCTGCTGTGGCGCAACTGGCTGAACTGGGTGTATCAGACCACGCCATACGACCTGACCGAGGTGCCGCAGCTCAGGGCCGAGAAGAAGCTGGGCACGGATCGGTCGATTCGTCATCTGCCCGGCGGCCCGCGTAAGGACAACTTCGCGCCGTTCATGCATGACGGGTATGGGGTGATTCAGGGGAAGTAGCGCTCCCTTCGGCCGATGTCGGTTTGACGGAGCCTTGTTTTTTGCGCTTTGCCGGAATTTGCCGCGTCGCGGTCGAGGGTGTCCACGAATCGGACAGGAAAAATGTTGGTTCGTCGGTTCGAAATTGACCGCAACGCGGACACTGACATGTCCATTATGCGGACTGTCGAATGAGCGAAACCCGGCACCTCGCGCGCAACCGTCTAATACGGAATCGAAAGATAACAAAACCATAAATCCCTTACGGCAGTAGGGCTCAGGCCGGACACGCCCGGTGGGCGTTGACTTTGTCCCAACGCAGGCCAATAATCACCTTTCAGTCATTCGGAGTCGAATGCCCAGCGTCGACTCCAGTCCACGCATGGCATACCCCGGAGTGGAATGGCGAAAGTAACCGCAACGTCACATTCGGCCATTCCGCTGGTCTAAACTGACACCTGACATTGAAGAAGCAGGAGGCGTGAGAATGAACGATGCCCTTTTCAGCGGGCTTGCTTTGGCCGCGGATGGTCCGGAATTCCCGACCACCGACGACTTCCTTCTTCCCCAGATCATCTTCCCCGGCACGCCGTTCGCCATGGACCGCATCATCATGGTGCGCGTCATCGCCACGGCGATCATGCTGGTGGTCCTGGGCGTCTCGGCCGCACGTGCGAAGCTGATTCCCGGTCGTTGGCAGGGTGCCATCGAATGGGTCATCGAGTTTGTGCGTGACCAGATCGTCTATCAGGTGATGGGCAAGGAGCGTGGCCAGCGTTATCTGCCGATGATTACCACCATGTTCTTCACCATTCTGGTGTTCAACCTGTGCGGCATCATCCCCGGCTTCAACATCGCAGCCACCGCCACGATCACCATGCCGCTGGTTTTCGCCGGCTGGTGCTTCGTGCAGTACTGGATCGCCGGCGCACGAGAGAAGGGCCTCGGCCACTTCCTCAAGGACGAGCTCTTCCCCAAGGGCGTTCCGGCTCCCATCTACATCCTGCTGACCCCGATTCAGCTGCTCGAGCTGCTGGTGATCCGCCCGGTCTCCCTGACGCTGCGACTCTTCGCCAACATGGTGGCCGGCCACATCACCGTGGCCGTGTGCCTCGCCGCGACCCAGTGGTTCCTCATCGAAATCCCGAACAAGCTGTGGTCCATCCTCGGCGTGGGCACCTTCGCCGCCGGCCTGGCCATGACCCTGTTCGAGATCCTGGTCGCCGCCCTGCAAGCCTTCATCTTCGCCATGCTGACCACCGCATACATCAACATGAGCTACCCGGAGGCCGAGTGACCGCAACCGCTTGAGCACGCGCCCGAACACCGGGCCGCTCGCGGAACGCATCGCTCCAAACCACAAGATTTTCAATATTTCCTTCGTATAGAAGAAAAACCAGAAAGGAAAAACCCATGGATATCATCACCCTCGCTGAGGTCGCTGGTAATCTCAACGCAATCGGCTACGGCCTGGCCGCCATCGGCCCTGGCATCGGTCTGGGCATCCTGATCGGCAAGACCATCGAAGGCACCGCTCGTCAGCCTGAGCTCGGCGGCCGTCTGCAGACCCTGATGTTCCTGGGTCTGGCATTCGTCGAGATTCTGGCCCTCCTCGGTCTGGTCGCCGGCTTCATCTTCCGTTGATCGTTGCCGTTGCGCCGCACCCGTACGGCGTGATGGTGCAACGGAATCGTGAATGACAACGGAAACGAAGCAATGAAAGGAGAACGACAATGACTTTCGCGGAGCAAGACGGAATCAATCTGTTCATCCCCAAGGTCTACGACATCGTATGGTCGCTGATCATCCTGCTGATCATCGCGGTGTTCTTCTACAAGTTCTTCATGCCGAAGTTCCAGGCCGTGTTCGATGAGCGTGCCGCCAAGATCGAAGGCGGCATTGCCAAGGCCGAGCAGGCTCAGAAGGACGCCGCCGAGGCGAAGGCCAAGTACGAGGCCCAGCTGAGCACCGCCCGCGTGGAGGCCGCCAAGATCCGCGACGACGCCCGCGCCGAGGCATCCCACATCGTGGCCGATGCCCGTGCCCGCGCCGAAGCCGATGCGGCCCAGATCACCGCCAACGCCCAGCGTTCGCTGAAGTCCCAGCAGCAGCAGGCCATGGTCTCGCTCAAGGGCGAGGTCGGCGCGCTTGCCACCGCCCTGGCCGGCAAGATCCTCGGCGCCAAGCTGCAGGACAGCGATGTGCAGTCCTCGATGATCGACTCGCTGCTCGACGACCTGGACGCCAAGAAGTGACTGTGAACATCGTCAGGAACATCCGTAACCAGAAAGGGAGGTGACCATGCGAGGAGAGGCATCTCGTATTGCAGACCGCGAGTCGCGTGACTCGCTCGCCCCGAAGCTGCGTGACACCCGTGAGGATGCATGGCGGATCGGCAACGAACTGTTCAAGATCACCGGTGTGCTCGACCGCAACCTTCCGCTGGAACGAGCGCTGACCGACCCCTCCAGGCCGGTGGCCGACAAGATCGCGGTGCTCAAGGAGCTGTTCAAGGGCGCGGAGCATCCGATGACCCTGGAGATCATGACCGATCTGGTCTCCCGTCGTTGGAGCCGTGCGCGAGACATCGCCAACGCGGTGGAGGACTTCGGTGTGGACGCCATGATGTACTACGCCGACGCCACCGACGCCACGCTGCAGGTGTCCATCGAGCTGTCCCAGCTGCACTCCGCGCTGCTGACGCTGCCGGTCGTGCGTGCCAAGCTGTACGACGACCAGGCCACCAGCGAATCCCGCGTGAAGCTGTTCCGTGAGATCTTCGACGGCAAGGGCCTGAACAAGATCACCATGCGCCTGGCCGAACACGCCACCTGCAACCTGCGTCGCCGCCGCTACCTGGAGACCATCCAGTGGCTCATCAACAAGTTCTCCCGCCACATGGGCGAGTCCATGGTCACCGTGACCACCGCGACCCCGCTCAAGAAGGAGCAGATCGAGCGACTGACCAAGGTCTACTCGGCCAAGGCCGGACGCCCGGTGCACATCAACTCCGTGGTGGATCCGAGGGTCCTGGGCGGCATGCGCATCCAGATCGGCGACGAGGTCACGGACAACACCGTGGTCGCACAGCTGCAGAACCTGCACCGCACCGTGAAGGCGGACACCAACTGAGCGGACCGGCTTCCGGCCCATCCGCGCAGCGGAACACAAGCAAAGACTTGACTGAACAATAACCAATAGAAGGAGTGATCATGGCAGAACTGACCATCGATCCCGCCTCGATTCGCAAGGCCTTGGACGACTTCGTCTCGTCCTACCAGCCGAGCGACACCCCCACCCAGGAAGTGGGATATGTCGCCACGGCAGGCGATGGCATTGCCCACGTGACGGGATTGCCTGGTTGCATGGCCAATGAGCTGCTGACGTTCGAAGACGGCACGCTCGGCCTGGCGTTCAACCTTGACGCCCGTGAAATCGGCGTGGTGATTCTCGGCGATTTCGCTGGAATCGAGGAAGGCCAGGAAGTGCGCCGTACCGGCGAAGTGCTCTCCGTGCCCGTCGGCGACGGCTATCTCGGCCGTGTCGTCGACCCGCTGGGCAACCCGATCGACGGCCTCGGCGAGATCAAGAGCGAAGGCCGCCGCATCCTCGAAGCCCAGGCTCCGGACGTGATGCACCGCCACCCGGTCGACGAGCCGCTGTCCACCGGCCTCAAGGCCATCGACGCAATGACGCCGATCGGCCGCGGCCAGCGCCAGCTCATCATCGGCGACCGCCAGACCGGCAAGACCGCCATCGCGATCGATACCATCATCAACCAGAAGGCCAACTGGGAATCCGGCGACCCGAAGAAGCAGGTGCGCTGCATCTACGTGGCCGTGGGTCAGAAGGGCTCCACCATCGCCTCGGTGAAGCAGAGCCTGGAAGATGCCGGCGCCATGGAGTACACCACCATCGTGGCCTCCCCGGCTTCCGATTCCGCCGGCTTCAAGTACATCGCGCCGTACACCGGCTCGGCCATCGGCCAGCACTGGATGTACAACGGCAAGCACGTGCTCATCGTCTTCGACGATCTGTCGAAGCAGGCCGAAGCCTACCGTTCGATCTCCCTGCTGCTTCGCCGTCCGCCGGGGCGTGAGGCCTACCCGGGTGATGTGTTCTACCTGCACTCCCGTCTGCTCGAACGCTGCGCCAAGGTCTCCGATGACCTCGGTGGCGGCTCGATGACGGGTCTGCCGATCGTCGAGACCAAGGCGAACGATGTGTCCGCCTACATCCCGACCAACGTGATCTCCATCACCGACGGCCAGATCTTCCTGCAGTCCGACCTGTTCAACGCCAACCAGCGTCCTGCCGTGGACGTCGGTATCTCCGTCTCCCGAGTCGGTGGCGCCGCACAGACCAAGGCTCTCAAGAAGGTCTCCGGTACGCTGAAGATCTCCCTGGCGCAGTACCGTTCGCTGGAATCCTTCGCCATGTTCGCCTCCGATCTGGATGCGGCATCCAAGGCCCAGCTGACCCGTGGTGCCCACCTGACCGAGCTGTTGAAGCAGCCGCAGTTCCACCCGTACTCGATGGAGCAAGAGGTCGTGTCCGTGTGGACCGGCACCCACGGCAAGCTCGATGACCTCGAGCTGGCCGACGTGCTTCCGTTCGAGCAGGGTCTGCTGGACTACCTCGACCACAACACCGATATCCTCAAGACCATCCGCGAGACCGAGGACTTCACCGCCGACACCGAGGCTGCACTCGGCAAGGCCGTGGACGCCTTCCGTGCCACCTTCGTCACCTCCGCCGGCAAGCCGCTGGTGGAGAAGAAGCCCGACACGTCCAAGGCCGCTCCGGTCGAGCAGGAAAAGATCGTGGCGGGAGAGAAGTAAGCCATGGGCTCGCAACTCGCATTGAAATCACGCATCCACTCCACCGAGTCGTTGGAGAAGATCTTCAACGCCCAGGAGATGATCGCGTCTTCGCACATCGCCAAGGCCCGTGACGTGGCCCTGAACGCGAAGCCGTACACCGATGCGATTTTCGATGCCGTGCAAGCGTTGGTGGCACATACCCATATCACGCATCCGATCGCGGTGAAGGACGAGAGCAACCCGCGCGTGGCTGTTCTCGCCCTCACCTCGGATCGTGGCATGGCCGGCCCGTACACCTCTTCGATCATCCGTGAAACGGAATCGCTGCTGGCCCGCCTCGAGGCGGATGGCAAGCAGCCGGAGCTGTTCGTGTACGGCCGTCGTGGTTCGACGTACTACAAGTACCGCAACCGTGACGTGGCGGCCACATGGGAAGGCGACACCGACCAGCCCGGCGTCGAGATCGCCGAGACGATCTCCAACACACTGATGGACGCCTATATGAAGCCGGCGGAGAAGGGCGGAGTTTCCGAACTCTACATCGTCTTCACCGAGTTCATCAACATGGTGGTCCAGAAGGTGCGCGTGCTGCGCATGCTGCCCGTGGAGATCGTGGAGAACGAAGCCAAGGTCCCGGACCCGGAGAACGAGAAGGCCGCGGAGGACATCTCCCCGCTGTACTCCTTCGAGCCGAGCCTGGACGAGGTGCTGGACGCCATTCTGCCGAAGTACGTCCAGTCCCGTATCCACGAGTGCCTGCTGACCGCCGCGGCCTCCGAGACCGCAAGCCGCCAGAACGCCATGCACACGGCAACGGACAACGCACGCAATCTGGTCGACGACCTCACCCGCAAGCTCAACGCTTCGCGTCAGGCCTCGATCACCCAGGAACTTACCGAAATCATCGGCAGCGCTGATGCGCTGAACACAAAGGAAGAGTAGGAACGCACTATGGCTGAGAATCAGACCACTGTGGCTTCCGAGACCAACGGCGAGCCGGTTCACGGTCGCGTCACCCGAGTCCAGGGTTCGGTTATCGACGTTGAGTTCCCGGTCGGCCATATGCCCGACATCTACAACGCCCTCCACGTGACCATCGTCAACACCGGCGCCAAGGAGGAAGGCGAAGCCAAGTCGACCGAGATCACCCTTGAGGTCGAACAGCACCTCGGTGACTCCACGGTCCGTTGCGTCGCCCTGAAGCCGACCGACGGCCTGGTGCGCGGCGCCGCCGTGTACGACACCGGCGCCCCGATCTCCGTGCCGGTCGGCGACGTGACCAAGGGCCACGTTTTCGACGTGTCCGGCAACATCCTCAACAAGAAGCCGGATGAGCAGATCACCGTCACCGAGCGTTGGCCCATCCACCGCAACCCGCCGGCCTTTGACCAGCTGGAGTCCAAGACCCAGATGTTCGAGACGGGCATCAAGGTCATCGACCTGCTGACCCCGTACGTGCAGGGCGGCAAGATCGGTCTGTTCGGTGGTGCAGGTGTGGGCAAGACCGTGCTGATTCAGGAGATGATTCAGCGTGTGGCCCAGAACCACGGCGGTGTGTCCGTGTTCGCCGGCGTCGGCGAGCGTACCCGTGAGGGCAATGATCTGATCGGTGAGATGGACGAGGCCGGCGTGCTTGAGAAGACCGCCCTGGTCTTCGGCCAGATGGATGAGCAGCCGGGTACCCGTCTGCGCGTGCCGCTGACCGCACTGACCATGGCCGAGTACTTCCGTGACGTGCAGAACCAGGACGTGCTGCTGTTCATCGACAACATCTTCCGCTTCACGCAGGCCGGTTCCGAGGTGTCCACGCTGCTGGGCCGTATGCCTTCCGCCGTGGGTTACCAGCCGAACCTGGCCGATGAGATGGGTGCCCTGCAGGAGCGCATCACCTCCACGCGAGGCCACTCCATCACCTCGCTGCAGGCCATCTACGTGCCGGCCGATGATTACACTGACCCGGCCCCGGCCACGACCTTCGCCCACCTGGACGCCACCACGGAGCTTTCCCGTGACATCGCATCCAAGGGTATCTACCCGGCCGTGGACCCGCTGAGCTCCACCTCGCGAATCCTCGATCCGCGTTACGTGGGCCAGGCCCATTATGAGTGCGCCAACCGCGTCAAGGCGATTCTGCAGCGTAACAAGGAGCTGCAGGACATCATCGCTCTGATCGGTATCGACGAGCTCTCCGAGGAAGACAAGACCACCGTGAACCGTGCTCGCCGCATCGAGCAGTTCCTCGGCCAGAACTTCTACGTGGCCGAGAAGTTCACCGGTCGCCCCGGCTCCTACGTGCCGGCCGACGAGACCATCGAGGCCTTCACCCGCATCTGCGACGGCGTGTACGACGACGTCCCGGAGCAGGCGTTCTCCGGCATCGGCGGCATCGACGACCTCGAGGAGAAGTGGCACAACATGCAGAAGGAACTTGGTGAGTGATGGCTGAATCGGAAAAGACCACGATGAAGGTCAACATCGTCGCCGCCGACCACCCGGTGTGGCACGGCGAGGCGTCGAGCGTGACCATTCCCGCCTCCGAAGGCGGCATGGGCATTCTGCCGGACCATGAGCCTGTGCTCACGGTGATCAAGCAGGGTACGCTCACCGTGGTTGAGCCCGATGGCGTTCGCCACATGTTCGAGGTGACTGACGGATTCATCTCCTTCGACTCGAACAAGCTCACCGTGGCGGTCGAACGCGGCCACGACGTGCAGTACTCCGGTCAGGAGTGAGTGTCGCTCGCTTGAGCTTCCTTTGAGCCGTGTGTTGGCTCTCGTAAGGCTCCCTTTGGGTTTTCCCCGGAGGGAGCCTTTTCGTTCTTTTCTGGCTCCCCTTTCTGAGGACATTGCCGTGAAGCAAACAGCAGAGCTGTTTGTAGGCGATGTGCGAGACGACAGTCGAGCCAGCAGAGCGCGAACGAAGTTCGTCATTAATTGCAGGACGAGCCGTCAGCGTAGCTGACTGAGGGGAGCCCGAAAGAGACTTGTTATGCGGCATCGTTACAGTGGTGGCCTATGCGAATCATTGTTGCCGACTGTTCCGCCGAGTATTCCGGCCGACTCAACGCCTCGCTGCCCCCGGCCAAGCGCGTGCTGCTCATCAAGGCCGATTCCAGCCTGCTGATCTTCTCCGAACTGGGCTCGTACAAGCCACTCAACTGGATGGCGGCACCGTGCACGATCCGCGAGATCACGCCGGAGACGTCTGAGGCTCCCGAGGACGATGCGTCGTCCGATGCCCTGACGAGCGGGGGAGCGGGGGCCGATGCGGATACCTCGTCTTTGGAGGAGTCCGTTGCGGCCGAAGGGGCGGCTGCCGACTCCATTGAATCCGCCGAACACGTGGAAAAGGTGCTGCGCGTCACCTCGGACAAGGGCTCGGATGTGCTGGAGGTCACGCTGTACCACGTCTACTCCGACCAGTCCTATGATTTGGGCGTGGATCCGGGCCTCATCAAGGACGGCGTGGAGGATCATCTCCAGCGGTATCTGGCCGAGCAGATCGAACGTATCGGCAAGGGCGCCAAACTCGTGCGCCGCGAATATCCCACGGCCATCGGCCCGGTGGATATCATGGCCATCAACGCCGACGGCGAACATGTGGCCGTGGAGATCAAACGTCATGGCGGCATCGACGGCGTTGAGCAGCTCACGCGCTATTGCGAGCTGCTCAATCGCGACCCGCTGCTGGCTCCGGTGCACGGCATCTTCGCCGCGCAGACCATCACCCCGCAGGCCCAGGTGCTCGCCAAGGACCGTGGCTTCACCTGCCTGATTCTCGACTATGACGACATGAAGGGCACCGAGGACGATTCGTTGAGGCTGTTCTGATATGACTTGGCCCCCTCTGACGAGGGGGCTATCAGCGAAGCTGACTGGGGGAGAGATCGCGACGCAGTCGCCGGAATGAAGGAATCGGCCTATGACCGATGCTGTTTCCCGCGGCAAACCGCCGCTTCTCTCCCCCAGTCTCGTTTCACGAGACAGCCCCCCTCGTCAGAGGGGGCCAAATCATATCAAAACAACAAAAAGGCTCCCCTCTCTGAGGGGAGCCGGAAACGGCGGACGGATCAGTACGTGGCGAGGATGTCGACCACGAAGACCAGCGTGGAGTTCGCCGGAATCGAACCCTGGGCCTTGTCACCGTAGCCGAGGTCCGGCGGCACCACCAGCAGCACCTGGGAACCGACGGTCTGGCCGGCCAGGCCCTGGCTCCAGCCCTTGACCACGTCGCTCAGCGCGAACTCGGTGGCCTGGCCCTTGTCCCAGGATGAATCGAACTGCGTGCCGTCCAGCAGCCAGCCGGTGTACTGCACCTTGACTGAGCCGGATTCCTTCACCTTGGCGCCGGAGCCCTTGATGAGCGGCTGCACCACCAGTTCGCTGCTGCCCTTGTATCCGTTCATGTCAATGGAGGGCTTGCCGTTCTTGGCGCGCGTGACCTTCGGCAGGTCGGCGGGCACGTCCTCGACCTTCTCGCCGGTGGCCTTGGTGTAGTCCTTGGACTTGGAGACGAAGGTCATCGCGAGGATGTACGAGTAGCCGGACGAGTTCTCATCGTTCACGCCGAAGCCGATGGTGGTGTTGAGCTTGGCGCCCTTGATCTGGTTGTAATACGTGGATTTCAGCGTGGAGGAGCTCACCACCATCGAGCAGTCGGGGGCGTTTTTGGTCCACGTGTCCATGAGCTCGGTGCCGTCCTTGACGTTCAGCGCGATGCCCCGGGAGCACACGCGGTCGCCGTCCTCGATGACGTCGCCGTCGCCCTTCTGCAGCACCACGTACGAGCCGTCGGACACGGTCATCGGGGCCTTGAAGGAGATGGTGGGCTTCTCGCCCAGCTTGCCGGTGGCGGTCACGCCGGCGATCTGGTTCTTCTCCGAACCGGAGGACGAGGAGGAAGAAGAAGACGAGGACTTGGACGAATCCTTGGAGTCCGAGGAGGACGAGGACGACGAGCAGGCGGCCAGCGAGACGCACATGATCATCGAGCAGGCGAGGGCCGCGGACTTGGTCAGGAAAGAGACCGTATTCTTGGTCAGGGAAGACTTGCGCATGACACACCACCCTACCGGCAAACCCTGATTTTCAGCCTGTTTTGAGTAATCAAGAGGTGAAGATTGTAGAATGGGAACGTTATGAGTGCTGAAGAACAGACAACAGAGCCGAACCAGGACGCCAAGCCAAAGCGTCCTACTCGGCATGCCACAATCATGCGCGGCGTGGTGACGCCCATCTTCGGACTTCTTGCGGTGGCCTCGATCGTGCTGGGGGTTTTGAATGCCACGATCTGGAAGCCGTCCACCGAAATCACCGCTTCCGCCAGCATCACCGGCTCGCAATACATCATCACCGATCCGGGCGTACTTGACCTGCTCGACCAGAACACGACGCTGACCGTGGAATCACGGTCCTCATCCGGCCAGACGTGCGTGGCGCTGGGCCCCGCCAAGGATGTGACCGGCTGGGTCGGTTCGGATGCATACCAGCGGATCACCGGGCTGAGCTCGTGGACCACGCTGAGCACCGAGCGTGCCGGCTCCGGCTCGGGCAGCTCGGATAGTTCGTCGTCCGATTCCGATTCGTCCAGTTCGTCCGATTCATCCGCCAACGCGACCGCCGAGGTAGCGTTCAAGGACTCCGATCTGTGGACCTCCGTCAAGTGCGGCACGGGTTCCGCCACGCTCAACGTGAAGAAGGCCACCGGTGCCACCGTGGCTATCGTGGATCTGGGCGAAGGCAACGCGGACGCCACCGTGAAGCTCAACTGGGTGCGTTCCGAGGTGCCGGACTTCGCCATGCCGTTCTACCTGTCCGGCGGACTGCTGGCCATCATCGCCGTGCTGTGCGCCTCCGTGTTCGCCATGCCGCCGCACAAGCGCCGCAACAAGCGCGTGATCGAAGGCGTGGCCCATGAGGTCGTGGAGGCCGGACTGTCCTTCGCCGAGCGTGCCGAACGAGCCGCTTCCGGAGCCGTGGCCCCGTCGTACCCGGCTTCGGGCGATGCCGCCGGCCGCAAGCGCCGTCGTCACGCCTCGCATCGCCGTGGCGCCACGCCGGCCGTCAGCGAGCAGTCCGGCACCGACGAATCCGCCGCACAGTCACCCACCATCATCGATCCCGCCTCCCGCAACCTGGTCGCCGACCAGCAGTCCGCGGCACCGGCCGCATCCGACCAGACCGGCGCATCGCCGCTGCCTGCCGCCAACACCGACGCCGAATCGACTTCGGTGATCACGCCCGACGAACTGCAGGCGTACTTCTCCCGCTTGGCCCAGGAGGTCAACAACAGCGGTGATGCGAACGGCGATGGACAGGAGGAGAGCCGATGAACAAGCCGAATACGTTCGCACGTGCACCATTCGCACGGTGGGGCAGGCTCGCCGTCGCCGCGCTCGCCGTCGCCGCGATGGTGACCCCGCTGGCCGCCTGCGAAGGCCAGCTGCCCACGCCGGTGGCCGATTCGTCCACCCAGGCCACGCCGGACCTGACCGAAGCGCAGGAGAAGAAGATCCGACTGGCGATCCTCGATGGGATCGACGCGGCCGATCAGGCTAAGAGCGTGGACCAGCTCGCCGCCGTGATGGGCGGCCCGCAGCTGGAGATCCGCAGCAGCCAGATCACCGTGGCACAGAAGACCGGCTCCCTGAGCAAGTTCGCCGTGATTCCGAAGGACGTGGCGCAGGTCGTGATTCCCACCGATGACGGCTGGCCGCGCTCGGTGTTCACCATCACCACCACCACGTCGGACCAGCAGTCCAAGCGTCTGTTGGTGATGAATCAGGCTTCCGCCCGCCAGAACTACAAGCTGGTGGCCATGGCCCGCCTGTTCGAGGGCGCACAGCTGCCCAAGTTCGAGATTCCCACGCTGGGTTCCAAGCAGGGGTCGGCCAAGGACAGCGGCCTGGTCATGACCGCCGCCGACGCGCTGACCCAGTATGCGGACGTGCTGCAGAACGGCTCGAACAGCCAGTACGCCTCCAAGTTCGCGGACGATCTGCTGCGCCAGAACCTGGCCAAGACCGCCGCGGACGTGCAGGCCGGCATGGAGCGCAACAAC
The DNA here is from genome assembly GCF_018555355.1 of Bifidobacterium sp. SO4. NCBI lineage: Bacteria > Bacillati > Actinomycetota > Actinomycetes > Bifidobacteriales > Bifidobacteriaceae > Bifidobacterium > Bifidobacterium sp. SO4. Next base: position 19,323 of record NZ_JAFEJP010000016.1, on the reverse strand, counting down.
GGCACCCAGCAACAGACCTTCGAGGCCGTGCCCGACCAGATGTGGGTCATGCGCTCGGCTGAGGGCGGCGAGCTGGTGGTGGGCCGCATCAACTCCGTGTGGGTGCGCAAGGCCGGCGACGGCCGCGAATCGCAGCCCGCCTCGGACGACGAGAAGGCCCTGTACAACAGCGACAAGTACACCAGCACCATGCAGGTGACGTATGTGAATGTGGTGGCGCTGTACATCCCCAAGGCCGGCGGGGCCGACGCGCAGGTCACCGCAGTGGGCGCCGACCGTCAGCCGGTCAAGGTCGAAGCGCTCTGAGCGTATCCGCCGCGTACTTGCGGTGCCGGAACTACAATCGGTTCCGGCACCGTTTTTGTATTTGTAAGCATTTGTGGAGGCAAGTATGGCTGATCAGCAGTTCCATCCCGGAGTGTCCCTGGCAGGGGCAGTGGATCTGGAGGCTCTCAAGCATCAGGTCAAGGCCGAACCGGGGCAGGCGGGCGGCGCTCCCGCGGCCGGCGGCTACGTGATCGACACCAACGAGAACACCTTCCAGGCCATGGTGCAGACCTCGGCCACGTTCCCGATCCTTATGCTGCTGTGGGTGCCCACGGACGACCGTCTCTTCCCGATGGCCCGCGCGCTGGGCGACGCGGTGAACGCGCTGGACGGCAAAATCCAGCTCTCCCGCATCGACATCGCCTCGAACCCATCCATCGCCCAGGCGCTGCAGGTGCAGGGCGCGCCCGCGCTGTTCGCGCTTATCGGCGGCCGTCCGATGCCGCTGCTGCAGGGGTTGCCGGGCGACGACGAGATCAAACAGCTGTGCGACGAGGTGATTCCGAAGATCATCCAGGCCGCTGCGCAGGCCGGTGTGAGCGGCACCGCCCCGTACTCCGGCGACCCTGATTCGGATGCGGCCAAGTCCGCCGGTGCGTCCGGTGCCGCCGGTGCTGATCAGGTGCCGCCCGAGCACGCCGAGGCCCATCGTCTGGCCGAGGAGGGCGATTACGCCGGTGCGGCCGCCGAATATGCGCGCGTGCTGGAATCCGACCCGCACGATGCGCTCGCCGCCCGCGAACGCGCCAAGGCGCTGCTGCTGGCCCGCTCCGGTCAGGCGAACGTGCGTGAGGTGCGCGCCGCCGCGGCCGCCGCCCCGGACGACGTCGAGGCGCAGCTTGCCGTGGCCGACATCGACATGATCGGCGGCCAGATTCAGGACGCCTTCGACCGTCTGCTGGACTTCCTCGCCGCCGGACACAAGGCCGACCTGGACGAGGTGCGCAAGCGTTTGCTGGAATACTTCGCCATTCCCGAGCCGACCGATGAGCGCCTGAAGCGCGCCCGTCGTCGCCTCGCCACGCTGATGTACTGAGGATGCGCTGAGTCGAGGGTTTGACCCGCGCTACGCCATCCGGTTCTTGCCGAAATACGGCTGGAAGTGCGGGCCGTCCTTGGCCAGCTCCCGCTCGAAATCATCCTTCCACTCGCCGAACGGCCGCTCGGCGAGTCCGTCGTTGTTGAACCGCGGCTGATCGGTGATTTCGGTGATGCAGAACTTCGGAATCGTCAGATTGGTGACGGGCGTGGCACGCTCGGCCTCGGCCACCACGAGCGGCGCGTTCGGGCCGCCGAACACGTCCACGCTCCAGCCGTCCTCCGCGATCCACACGGAATAACGGTTCTTGATGACCACCCTGCCGCCGCGCTTGACGAGTTCGACCGCGATGCGCGTATCGATCTCGCGCTCCACCTCATAGCGCGTGCCGCCCACGGATGGGCCTTTGACAGTGACGTATGCCTCGGAGAAGCGCTCGCGGTTGTCCTCCAGCACGGCGATCGGGTCCAAATCGGGCGTCATGTCCATCTGTATGCTGTGCGAGAGCAGCCGCACGCGCAAGGCGTAATTGTCGGTGTACACGTAGTAGCTCTGAATGATGAGCGCCGGGGCATCGCCGTCGTCATATTCCGCCGGCAGTTCGCGGCAGAAGAAGCGGCGCTCGTATTCGAAGTCATCTGTAGGTTCCGACATAGCCCCATTGTAGGGCGAAGCGCGGGGATTTGCGGGGTTTGCAATCGTTGTTGCAACGGTTTGCAGTCGGGGTGTGCCGGCGGGCCTATTCCACGCGGTGGTTGGCGCTGTTCCGTGCTGTTCTGCGCGATGGGCCTCGTTGAACCTGTGAAATCGCTGCGAATGGCGGACCGATGGGTGCGGGCTGGCCGGGCGTGGTGTACAGTAGTGAAGTTGTCTGGGTCCGTAGCTCAGTGGATAGAGCGTCTGTCTCCGGAACAGAAGGTCGAGGGTTCGATCCCCTTTGGGCCCACTCTAAGGGGTTCTGAATTATATTCAGAGCCCCTTTTCTATACGCAAAACCGTTATTTTTATTGGGTTTATGGGCTGTTGTGCGGTATCATAGTAGATGACGGTTTATGTCAGAAAACGACGGATTATGAAACACTTAGGTACATTCTTAGGTACATAGGCCGGAGGTGTGTATGACTGTTAAAACATCCAAACGCGCCGCAAGAGGTTCTAACTCGATTAATGGCCGTGGCGGTATATCAAAGATAAACCGAAACGGAAAGCTGACTGGGTATCGAGCGAAGGTGCTTGACCCCAATAGGCCCGGTAGGTACATTACGAAGTCTTTTAAAGTCGGACAAAAAGAGCAAGCTAGCAGTTGGCTGAAGGAAGAGATTCGTCGTATGGATGAGGCGGCGTCTCTAGGACTGCCGTATGTGCCATCAAAGCAGCGCAAGGAGCTGGAGCGATACAAGACGGTAAGATTCAAAGATTTCGCTGAAGGATATCTAGAAGGGTACCGAAATGCCGCTACCGGTGAAGCCGTTCGCCCTGACACAATGCGAGCAAAGAAGACAGCGGTAAAACACCTAACGGATTTCTTCAAAGATATGCTGATACGCGATATCACAAGTAAAGATATTCGCGCATGTTCTGAATGGCTGGAACAATATGGCCCATTTGCTCGACAGCGCGCCATGAAAGAAATGCGTACCATTATGCGTAAGGCTCTATTGGAAACCGAAGAGCGGCCGGCGTTGATCTCTAAAAATCCCTGCGAAGGCATTCCTCTTCCCAAAGTGCCTGATAGCGAACAAGCGAAGATTCCCGTAGCTACGAAAGATGAAATAAGGGTGATATATGAGAGTATGCCCGAATATTCAAGAATTGCAGTCTACTTGGGCGCCGCTTTTGGTTTGCGTATCAGCGAGGTCTGTGCATTACGAGTATGCGATATAGATTTCAAACATGGCCTGTTGCGCGTTCGCCATAGCCTAGGGCGTGGAGAAAATGATACAGGGCCATTGCGTCTTGCGGATACAAAAAACGCTGCATCTAATGATGCTATGCCCATTCCTGAAGGAATGGTGAACTTGCTGAAAGAACACGTAGAGAAGTACGCGAACGCAAGCAGTCCGGAGGCGATGTTGATCTCGGCTAAGCGGTCTTCAATATTAAGCCCGAACACCCTTCGAAAGCAATTTGCCGAAGCGCGTGAAAAGGCTGGGCGTTCCGACTTGCATTTTCATACATTGCGCGCCACGTATGATACTCAGATTTCGCGCGATGCAGAAAACGCAAAAGACTATATGGCTGCAACGCGCCGACGTGATGTAGCCGTAGGGGTAAAACATTATCAGCGAGCAGACAAAAAGCGAGTTCGAGAGCTGGGGAATAAGGCATTTGAAAAACTTATTGAGCCGAAGCGTACTGAAGAAGTCGTGCGCAACGAATTAAATAAAGTAATTGCTGAGTTGGAGCAGCTAGACTCCAAAAGGCAGATATTGGAAGCCGAGCTTGCAACGTTTTCGCAATGATGTTGCGTTGTGGGAAGGATATTATGGGCCATGGCATGGCGAATCCAACGATCTGAAGACGCTAAAAGCTATATCACGGAAGCGAAGATACAGAAAGCAGTTCTTTATAGAAAATACGTCAGGAATAAAAAACTTGCCTTGGAAGCTTGTTTCGGGGCTAGTAAGAGAGAACTTGCAATTCATTTAACTGAACTAACTGCGCCGAAGCAGGTTAGGGAACTGGTGAAAAATAGTCGTACACGGTTGGATAACACTTTTGAAGATGGGGAATGGCATACCGACCGTGTAAGAAAAAGTGGGCGAGCATTTGGAGCCAGACGAAGAATCTGCGTGACGGGGAAAGAAACCCCCGCTTATGCAGAATGCTATTTTGTCATTGAAGGCGTAGATGAAATGTCGGGTGACGAGCATATTGATATTTGTCCAAATGACAAGAACAATGAGTGGATTTCGGTTTCTCTGACAGAGATATTAGCCAAGTTGCACTAATCTTCGTACATTTGTGCTATTATTCACATAGCTTCCCCGATACTACCTAGAGGCATGGTATGAATTCTCCATGTGACCGGTGCTGGTATTCCACTGGTGCGGAGGGGTAAAAAACATTGTGAGTTGCTACGCAGTGATGGCATGATCGGAGTATCATGAGCGTCAGCGTACGCAAAGATATTAATATTCCAAAAGTACTCACTATCGCAGAAACTGCAAGCTTAATGCGTTGCAGCAAGCGGCACGTGCAGCACTTGATGTATTCAGGAATCCTGAAGTACTACAAACCTACGCCAAGACGAGTCCTAATTGATCTCGAATCAGTTGAGGCATTATTTGCAGTCCCGGCAAACGCAGCCGTGCTGAAGGATAGTGCAAAATGAGAAACCCCAACATGATTAATGTCGGGGCGGGGAAGTCAATTACCATTCTAGGCGAGAATTTCGCCCCTAATGCGCCCGGCTACGTGCTTCAGGCCACCACCGACTATCTACTGGAGGCCGCCTATGGCCTCTACAAGCTGACCGTCACCCACGACGCCATCGGCACGGCCCGCTGCCTGACCATGTGCTCATATGCTACATGGATTGCACCAACTTCAATAGCGTTCACCGCTAAAAACAACGATCTCCCCGCCTTAAGGATGCTGCAAGCCGCCATGCTGCTGTGCGCCGACGCCCGGACAACGCTCACTACCGGCCCATTTCCAAAGCGCGGTCACAAGCTTATCCGCACCAACCAAACCGACGTGATGATCGACAGCGTGCTTACGCTCGGCTTACTGCCGACCCGCAACCGGCAAGACCTCCATTGCATACGGCAACGCATGGCAGCGAGCGCCCGACTTTTGAACTATACGGGTGACAACGTCCTGAAGTTCATCGCAAATCAGGCGGGTGCGCCTTGGGATGAGATTGCGGCGGCGCTCGCCGACGGGTGGAAGGTGGTGGCATGATCGAGAATACGACCGTAGATATGGGACCGGAGGACGACCTGTTCGGCGCTACTTCGCATAATGTGTCCAATGCGTCCTACCCGACCGAAACGTCCAGCGATGGTGGACAGAGTTTCGACCCCAGCAGAATTGCCGACCGTATATTCCGCATGCTGAAGAATCACGTGGGCACATCGGACGACAATCTGAGGATACTTGCCCTGTGGATTATGCACGCGCGAGTTTACCGCGAAATGTACACGACGCCACGCCTGTTGATTACAAGCATCATACCGGGTGCGGGCAAAACCACACTGCTGGAATGGATTGCGCACTTGTGTGCGAAATCTGAAATGCTGAGTGCAATCAGTTCGGCGTCCTTGCTTGCCAACTTGGCCGATCAGGGCTATGTGCTGCTTGTAGACGAGGCGGATAGGAGCTTGCGCAAGGATAACCCCCTGACTGCTGACTTCATCGCCGTAGTAAACACCGGTTACAAGCGAGGAGGCAGCCGTACTGTTCAGGAACCGGATAAGAATCACGGTTGGAAGGTGGTACGTAAGAGTACCTATGCGCCTGTTGCATTCGCAGGCAATAACCCTGACCTTTCGGCGGATACAAAACAGCGGTGTATCCAAGTGTTCCTCTATCCGAACGACGAGGTAGAAGAAACTGACTGGGAGATAATCGAGAATGATCAGGAATTTCTTGACCTGAAGCGCGATCTGGACAATTGGGCGGCAATCGCGAAAGAGTCTATCAAGCCGCGTCCTATATTGCCTGATATCGTCAAGGGACGATATAAAGAAGTATGGCTACCGCTGGCCCGCATTGCTCAAACGCAATCCGGCGAATGGCTTGACGTAGTGCGCCGCTTGTCCGCCGAGTACGTGGAACAAGCCAAAATGGATGCCGACATGGGGCTTGCCAATGATTCGCCGCACATTCTTCTGCTGAAAGACATCGCGAGATTGTGGGCGAGTCAGTGGGCTTCAATGCCATTTGTCGGTTCACAGCAGATGTGCGATGCCCTTGCAGCTAGTAATCCGAAGCAATGGGGCAGCGAACAAGTAGGAAGTTTCGGGCGTCTGACCACGAAGCGTTTGGCATCGATGTTGAAGAAGGCCGGTGTAGAAGCGAGCCGCAACCGTGGCCATACCAAACGTGGTTATCGGTTCTCGGCGTTTTCTCAAGCGTGGAAGGCCCTGAGAATATGGGAGACGTTGAAACTAGGGCCACCGAGGCCGAATGCGCTGGACGTTGTGGACATGTCGAACACTTTTAGAGAGGGGGTAAACAAAAGTCAGCAACCCGAACTGCCGGACGTTTTGGCCGGAAAGGACGCATCGGACACTTTATATGAGAGTAAGGGCTCCAATGCGGACAGGCCCTCTGATGTGTTCGAGTCTTCCGCCGATGCGACGCCCGACTTGGAGCAATGGGCCGCTAGCCTGATTACCACCGCCGATGTGAAGAATTGGGCCGCGCTTTCGATAGCTCAGCTGTTCGCTATTCGCAAGGTTAAGAACACCGGGCTGTGGCTCAATAAAACCTCCGACGAACTAACGAAGCGAGGTGTGAACCTATGAGCATAGTGATATTTGCCGCTTGCATTCCAAGCGGAGAAAGGCGTAATAATGACGGACGACGATGATAACAACAACGCTGGTGACAGGGACGAGCTGGGCAGGTTCGCGCAAGGCAATCACCCGGTGACGGGTTTTCATACGAACCCGGAGCGGCGTAATACGTTCCCCACCAAAGGCCGTTCCTTTGAGCTGACTGCGCGTCGTTATCTCGATATGACTGACGAGCAATTGGCGAACGAAATGGAGAAGGTCGAGCGTGGTGAATTGACGCAGGTTCAGCAGCTTGTTTTGCAGTTGCTGGCGAGCGCCAAGGATGGCAGTAATCCCGTGCAGCAGCTTAAGGCGTTGCGTGAGCTGTTGGATAGGGCGGAGGGCAGGCCGAGGCAGGCCCTCGATGCTACGGTGGGGCAGCCGGAGCCGCCGCAGGTGAATATCACGTTCGCCTGACGGCCGTTCAGGCGTGGAGATCGGGCCACGGCTCGGGTAGCAGGGCGTCGATTGTCACGTCCAGCACCTGAGCCACGGCCATCACGTTCATCAGGCTCGGATTGGAGGGCGTGCCGGGCCGTGACTCGCCCTTTTCCAGTTGCTGGTAGGTGAAACGCGAGAGATTGGCGTTATAGGCCACGTATTCCTGACTCAGGTTCATGCTGACGCGGCGGCGCTGGATACTTAAGCCCAGCCTCTTGGCGTATTCGGGCCAGTCCGCTGGCGTCTGGGTGTGTGGCATGTTGCCAAGCTATGTTTGTGCCAACTAGACTATAGCCTTACCGGTAAAGCATTATGGGTAAAGCCTTACCAAAGGGAAGGGTGCAGCATGTCAAACCTGAAGAGTTCTGCCATATGGGCCGCGGGGGCGGTGGTTCTGCTCTGCGGCATGGCCACATCGGACTGGCCTATCGCCTTGGCCTTGTTCGTTATTGTCTACGGATACAAGGCGTATGAGTTCTTCTACTTCCGCAGCGCGAAGTTCCTTGCCATCAAGAGCCGCATCAGCGCGCATATCCAAGACTGCAACAACCTCAACGACCACATCGAGGAACTGAAAAGCACCCAGATCGGTACCGACATGTCCCACCGCGGCCACGCCGAACGACGCGATAACAGCCGCTGGAACTACAAGCGCACCGAGTTCAGGAAAGACAGCAACGCCGCCAACGTCTACAACTGCTCACGCGACATCGTGGCCGGAGCACAACGAGACCCCATAAAATACCTCTGCAAATACTTCGGATTCAACGCGGACGAGCCCACCCTGAACCAATTCGAGACCATGCTCAACAACTTCACCGCCGCCGAAGACGGCAAGCAGGCGCTCGCGGGCGAGAAGAACGAGATACTGGGCAGCATCGCTAATGAGATACCGCTCCCGATCAAGGTGCTTGCCAAGAAGCAGCTGGCGAGGAAGCTCGGCTTCAAGGACGTGACCCTGAACGATATGTTCTATCCCAGCTTCAAGTTCCAATATGTTTCCTCCGGCGGCAACGCCTCGACGAACTCCGTCGTCACGCTGGACATCCCGAACCTCAACGCCATGGTCGAATACCTCAGCGGGCGAATCCAGTGGCGCAAGAGCGTGGCCGGACAGCGAGCGCTCATGACCTCGGCCCTGCGCAAGTACATCCTGCAACGCGACAACTACACCTGCCGCATCTGCGGTGCGAACCTCAACGCCGAACCGCACCTGCTGCTGGAGGTCGATCACATCATCCCCGTCTCCAAAGGCGGCATGACCACGGAGAGCAACCTGCAAACACTATGCTGGCGCTGCAACCGCAGCAAGGGAGCTAAGATGCAAGAATAGTCGTGGGGCTCTGACTGCTACTCAAACACTTGATTAAGTTCTTATGGGTACGATTTTAGGTACAAAGCATCCCTCAAACTCATAAGAATCCTTATTTTGCAACGGCTATGGCGATATATATTGAGTTCCCTTTGGGCCCACCAGATTGGCGGGATTCCAAGATTTGCAAGGTCTTGGAATCCCGTTTTTCGTATCAGGTCGGTGGAACTAAGCAATCGTTTCGGTACAGAAGACGGGTGCTTCTGGCATGAAACCGTCGCTGAGCAGGCGATTTGCGATCGTTTCGAGCTAGAAGACGCTCGTTCCTATCATCAAATGGACGCTGAGGAGGCGATTTGCGGTCGTTTCAGTCCAGGAGACGAGGGCTTCTGTACTGAAAGGACCGCAGAAAAGGTGTTTGGCGGTCTTGCTGGTACAGGATGAATGCGCTTCTGTACTCAAAAGACCGCTGAGAGGCTGTTGCATACTGCTCGCGGGTGGTTTGGAGCCGTATTGTCCGTCAGACAAGAGACCCTGCTTGTATGACGGAGCCCATGTCAGGGCCTCCCTGAGTTTTCCCTGAGATAACCATGAACTTGGCATGAAATTAGGCGCAAGAACCTCTGCTGCATCGCATAATGAAAGCACTACGCGGCGCAAGCGGTGTCCGTCGCGGCAGGGAGGTGCATGATGGCGAAGATGGATAATCCCCAAGGGCCTGAACATGGCGGTGGGTTCCGCAATATCGTCGATTTCCTGTTCGTACCTCATACCGCGCGGAATCGGGCATTGGATGTCTCCGCGGTTCCGCCTGCAAATGCACCCGGAACCGTTCATACTCAGTCTCTCCGCCGCTGGCTCGCCCAGATCGTCGTGCTGGTGTTGGCGTTGGCGCTGATCACCGGCATGGCCACGGCCGCTGCGGTACGTGTGCGTCGCAAGGAGCAGGACGGGCCGATCGACTGGCAGGTGCGTCCGCTCGCCATCGCCCATCGCGGTGATGACTCCGCTCCCGAGAACTCGCTGCACGCCATCACCAACGCCGGCGCGAACGGTGCCGACTATGCCGAGATCGACGTGCGGTTGGATGCCGACGGCACCCCGGTGGTCTTCCATGACCGTTCCACCGGCCGCCTCGCCGCGGACGGCCGCAACGTCTCGGTGGGCATCCTGAGCACCCGCGAACTGCAGCACTTGACCATGCGGCAGAACGGCGAGGACTTCCATGTACCGACCCTCGAACAGGCCGTGATGGCCGCCCAGCACGTCAACGACCATCTGGGGTTGCTGCTGGACATGAAGACCGGTTCCGTCCATGCGCCGAAGCTGACCCGCGCCATCTCCCGCGTGATCGAACGCAACAATTTCTCCGACCGTGCGATGTTCATGTCCACCAACGACGACGCGGTCGAATTCATGCGTAAGCTGCATCCGGGCTGGACGGTCGGCAAGTGCGTGAGCCCGGCGGGCCATCCGGAAGTCGGCTGGCCCAGGGGAGTGAGCTTCGTGGTGATGCGTGGCAACCGGCTGGACCAGGCCGTTCTGGACCGCGCGAACCGCAGCAACATCCCCGTGTACGCCGGTGTGAGCGGCGACTATAACGAAGGCAGACGGTGCCTGAAACTCGGTGCGGACGGCGTGCTAGGCGCCAGTGCGAAAAGCGTGCGCAGGCTGGCGCGCCGGTTCGCCTTCACGGTGAGGCAGGGGAGGCCTGGCGATATGGCCGCATCGCGGGCATCGGACGGCCCGCATGACGGTGCAATCGCTAGACTGCAACGTAATCGGCCAATGGCCGGGCACTGACGCCGGCGGTATCGGACGGGCGCCACCTATGAGAGGAGCATCATCATGAGCGAAAAGATGGAAGCGGTCGCGACTTCCGAGGCACCGGCCGCATTGGGCGCGTATAGCCAGGCCGTCAAGGCGAACGGATTCGTGTTCGTCTCCGGCCAGCTGGGCATCGACCCGGCCACCGGCGAACTGGCCGGCGAGACCGCGGGCGAGCAGGCCGCTCAGGCGCTTAAGAACATCAAGTGCATTCTGGACACCGCCGGCACGGGCATCGAGCACGTGTGCCGCGCCACCATCTACCTGAAGAACGTGGAGGACTTCAAGGAGGTGGACGCCCGCTACGCCGAGGTGTTCATCGGCTCCGTGAAGCCGGCCCGCGTGGCGTTCGGCGGCAACGACATCCCCAAGGGCGCGCTCGTGGAGATCGACGCCATCGCCGTGCTGTGATGCGCTGATCGCCATTTTGCTTTGCGATTTAAGTCGACCCGTCGTCTGCTTGGATATACGAATCCGAGGTGGGCGGCGGGTCGCTTTCGTCTGTAGGGAGCCTGTAGGGAGCCTGTAGGGCTGGGCGTGAGCGGTCTGAGTAACGCGAACAATGATGGTTCCGATTCGGGTGGGGCCGTGCAACAATGGTGGGCATGGCATCCAAAGGAAAACCGTCACCGCGTTCCGCGGTCAGTCCCCTGAGCGACGCACGGGTCGCCGAGCTTGCGAAACAGCATCGTCTGGTCGATCCGATGCATGATTTCCCCACTGGAGCGGGGCGCAAGGCCAAACTCGACGAGATCAACGCACAGAATCCCAAGGCCACCAAACGACTGCTCACCGGCGTGGACGTGGTCTTCCGCGCCAGCTGCAAGACCCGCGCATGGGGTCTCGAACAGGTACCCGAGGACGGTCCTTTCATCACCGCGGCCAGTCATGTGACCATGTTCGACGTGTTCGTGCCGATGGCCAGCCTGTTCCACATGGGCCGCCGCCCGCGGTACATGGCCAAGGCCGAGATGGCGAAGTGGCCGGTGATCGGCAAGTGGTTCCAGCTGGTGGGCATGCAGCCGGTCCAGCGTCACTCCGGCAAGGCCAAGCAGATCGAGGAGACGTCCATCGACATCCTCACCTCCGGCCGTCCGCTCACCGTCTGGCCGGAAGGCACCGTGACCCGTGACCCACAGAAATGGGTGATGAGCATCAAGGAGGGCGTGGGATTCATCGCGCTCGAATCATCCCGCCGACTGGGCCGTCAGGTGCCGCTGTTCCCGGCGGTCACGTGGGGCGCGGCATCCATCAACCATTGGTGGCCGTGGCCGCGCAAGAACGTGGTGATGTGCTACGACCATCAGCTCGATTACGCCGATTTGCTTACGGACATGGATTCGTGGGGCGACGAGCCGCCGGTCGAGGCCGTCAACGAGCTGACGTGGCGCGTGCTCAAGCGCATGAACACGGTGCTGGCCGCGATCCGAGGCGAACAATTCCCGGCCGAGGGCTATTGGGACTACCGCAGCATGAGCCGCAAGCCGTGGCCCGAGATCGGCGGGCCGTTCCCGGCGGAGTAACCGGAGTAACATGGCACGAGGTAATCGCGCGGCGTATGACTACCCCTCAGTCAGCGTTGCTGACAGCTCCCCTGACAAGGGGAGCCGAGGGACTGGACCCATGCGACAAACGAAGGAGCGAACATCATGGGTAGGAAAGTAACGGTTCTCGGAGCAGGAGCATGGGCGGAGCCGTTAAGCTGACAGTCCGGTGGACTGTCAGTAGGCGACGCTGAGCGGCGGCAGCCGTGAAGCAGCAAAACAGCACCCCATGCGACAAACGAAGGAGCGAACATCATGGGTAGGAAAGTAACGGTTCTCGGAGCAGGAGCATGGGGTACCGCCTTCGGTCAGGTGCTGGCCGACGCGGGCAACACCGTGACCATGTGGGCCATGGAGCCCGAAATCGTGGAGGGCATCCGCGACCATCATCACAACGGCGTGCGCCTGCCGTCCGTGGAGAAGCTGCCGGACGCCATGACCGCCACCGGCGACCGTGCCGAGGCCGTCAAGGACGCCGAGATCGTGGTGGTGGCCATCGCCGCCCAGTTCGCGCGCGTGGCCCTGACGGAGTTCAAGGGCCTCATTCCCGAGACCGCCATCGTGGTGAGCCTCATGAAGGGCATCGAACGCAAGACCAACAAGCGCATGGACGAAGTGGTGCGTGAGACCCTCGACCTGCCGGCCGGCCGTTTCGCCGCCATCTCCGGCCCGAACCTGTCCAAGGAGATCGCCGATCGTCACCCCGCCGCCACCGTGGTGGCCTGCGAGGACATCGAGAACGCCAAGAAGGTGGCCGAAACCTGCACCACCTCCTACTTCAAGGCCTTCGTGACCACCGACGTGATCGGTCTGGAGATGTGCGGCAGCCTCAAGAACGTGACCGCGCTCGCCGTGGGCATGGCCCGTGGCGCCGGCTACGGCGAGAACACCGCTGCCATGATCGAGACCCGCGGTCTGGCCGAACTGACCGCTTTGGGTGCGGCCGCCGGAGCCGATCCCAAGACCTTCGCTGGCCTGGCCGGTGTGGGCGACCTCATCGCCACCTGCGGCTCCCCGCTCTCCCGCAACTACACGTTCGGTTCCAACCTGGGCAAGGGCATGAGCGTCGAGGAGGCCACCAAGGTGAGCAACGGCGTGGCCGAGGGCGTGCCTACCACGGACGCCGTCGTGGCGCTCGGCGATCAGCTTGGCGTGCCCACCCCGCTGGCCTACCAGATGAGCCGCGTGCTCAACGAGGGCATCTCCTGCTCCGAGATGCTGGCCGGCCTCTTCGGCCGCGAGGTCACCGCCGAGTAGGACTGCGGCCCAACATAGGGCCGGGGCGCGAGTACACTCGGGTCACGGATTTAGGAACGGCGGACAGACGCCGGACAAGAGTCGAAAGATAGGGATGGTTATGGCCAAAAAGCGTGTTGTGGTGCTGTACGGCGGACGTGCGGACGAGCATTCGATCTCCTGCATCTCCACCGCCGGCGTGCTCAACGCCATGGACACCGATCGCTTCGAGCCGATTCCGGTCGGCATCACCAAGGACGGCAAGTGGATCGTCAACGGTGAGGACCCGCGCGGATGGAGCCTGGACGGCGGCGAGCTGCCGACCGTGAAGATCACACCGGAATCGCGCCCGGTGCTGCTGGACCCCTCCCGCGGCAAGGACGGCTTCTTCATGGGCGAACCGGAGCATCTGGGCTCCGGCGAATCCGGTTTCGGTACGAGCTTCGTGAGCCTCAACGATCCCGAAATGAACCATGTGCTCACCTCGCTGGGCCATGTGGACGCCGTGCTGCCCGTGCTGCACGGCCCGTACGGCGAGGACGGCACCATCCAGGGCCTCCTGGAAATGATGGACGTACCGTACGTGGGCTGTGGCGTGTTCGCCTCCGCCGCCTGCATGGACAAGCACTTCACCAAGGTGGTGCTCTCCTCGGCCGGCATCCCCACCGCGCCCGGCATCACCGTGGACGCGCGCAACTTCACCGCCGCGGGCGTGCTGGAGCAGATCGAAGCCGCCCAGCTGGCCTACCCGCTGTTCGTCAAGCCCTCCCGCGCCGGCTCCAGCTTCGGCGTGACCAAGGTGGAACAGGCCGACGACCGCGAGACCCAGCTCGACCGTCTGGCCGCCGCGATCGCCACCGCCGGCGAGCATGACTGGAAGGTGCTCATCGAACAGGGCATCGACGGCCGCGAGGTGGAGTGCGCCGTGCTGTGCGACAAGCCGGGCGACGAGCCGGAGGCCAGCTGGCCCGGCGAGATCGTGCTCGACCACCAGGACGACGACCAGTTCTACGACTTCGACTCCAAGTACATGGACGCCTCCGCCAGCCACGTGGAAGTGCCGGCCAACCTGCCGGTGAGCGTGCTGGAGGACGTGCGCGACGTGGCCCGTCGCGCCTTCAAGGCCGTGGACGGCGCCGGACTGAGCCGCGTGGACACCTTCGTGACCCCGGACGGCACGGTGATGGTCAACGAGATCAACACCATGCCCGGCTTCACGCCGATCTCCATGTACCCCAAGGCCTGGGAGGCCACGGGCATCGGCTACACCGAGCTCATCACCCGCCTCATCGAGGGCGTGCTGCGCTGACGCGCGTTCCTGCATTCACGGAAGCCTTGAAGGGGATCGGCCGGTAGGTCGGTCCCCTTTGACGTATCCGCCGCAATCGTCACGAATTCATCTTCGGTTTCCTTTTGTTCAGCGAACGGTCGCCAAACGGTGCCGAGCGTTCATCTGCACGCCAGTGTCGGTACATTCTGAACGCTTATGTTCGTTTTTTGGAATTACGGGCCGCGCGAATCACGACGCGAAACAAGCCCACGACTCCCGGGATTCGGCCTCATATGCCGTATCCGGATGTATGCCCAAGAAAAGGAACATCATGAAGAACCTGCGTAAGATCGCGGCCGGCTCCCTCGCCGCCGTACTGGCGTTCACCATGGCCGCCTGCGGCTCCGGCAACGCCTCCTCCGACTCCGCTTCCGGCTCCGCCTCCACCGGCAAGGCCGTGAAGGTCAACGAGAAGTCCGCCAAGGCCACCTCCCTGAAGGACTTCGGCACCATGGACGACCTCGTCAAGGCCGCCGAGGAGGAGGGCGCCCTGAACGTCATCGCCCTGCCGCACGACTGGTCCAACTACGGCGAGGTGATTGACGGCTTCAAGAAGAAGTACCCGAAGATCAAGATCACCGAGCTCAACCCGAACGCCTCCTCCAAGGAGGAGCTGGACGCCGCCAAGACCAACAAGGGCACCGACGCCGCCCCGGACGTGTTCGACGTCGGCCAGTCCATCGCCGCCACCTCCACGGACGCCTTCGCCCCCTACAAGGTGCAGGCATGGGACAAGATCCCGGACGAGAACAAGGACGCCAACGGCGCCTACTACGCCGACTACACCGGCATCATGTCCATCGGCTGGAACAAGGACAAGTACGGCGACATCACCAAGCTCGAGGACCTGCTCGACCCGAAGTTCGCCGGCACCGTGGCCCTCAACGGCAAGCCCGCCGAGGCCGGCGCCGCCTTCAACGGCTACCTCATGGTCAACCAGCTGGCCGGCGGCGACATCAACAACCTGCAGCCTGGCCTCGACTTCTTCAAGAAGCTCAAGGATGCCGGCAACCTGACCACCGTGGACGTGACCAACGGCACCATCGACTCCGGCCAGACCGGCGTGGTCATGGACTGGACCTACAACCAGGCCTCCTACAAGAAGGAGCTCAAGAGCAAGGGTGTGAACTGGGAGTACAAGACCTTCCCGAAGGCCCAGGTGGTCAGCTACTACAACCAGGCCATCAACGTGGACGCCCCGCACCCGGCGGCCGCCCGCCTGTGGGAGGAGTACCTGTACACCGCCGAAGCCCAGAACCTGTGGTTCAAGGGCGGCGCCAACCCGGTCCTGCTCGACTCCATGAAGCAGGACGGCACCGTGGACAAGGACGTGCTCAAGGACGCCATCACCATCGAGGGCAAGCCTGTGAACTACACCAACGACGACGCCACCCGCATCACCGACTGGCTCCAGAACAACTGGGACAAGACGATCGGCAACTGAGCCGCTGGCTCGGTGACCATACCGAAACGTCAAGAATCAAGGCATCATTCATGACCGCCGCAATCGCACAGAACGGACCTGCAGCCGCCAAGGCCGCGGGTCCGTCCGCTACCTCCTCCACGCTGGCCCGGCATCGCCAGGAACTCGGCACCCTTGCCGTGACCCTGCCGTTCTTCGCCTACACCGCGTGCTTCCTGCTCGCGCCCACCGTGATCGTGGTGCTCGGCGCGTTCCAGACCCGTGACGGCGGCTTCACGCTCGCCAACTTCAGCAAGCTGTTCGAAGCCAACACCGTCTCCGCATTCGTCACGTCCATCCTGGTGTCCATCGCATCCTCGGTGATCGGCGCCGTGGTGGGTGGCCTCGCCTCCTACGCGCTGGTGATCGGCGCCAAGCCCAACGGCCTCATGCGCCGCATGGTCTCCGCCATCTCCTCCGTGCTCGCCCAGTTCGGCGGCGTGATGCTCGCCTTCGCGTTCATCGCCACCATCGGCATCAACGGCATCGGCACCATGTTCATCAAGCAGGTGACCGGACTGACCGTCAACCCCAACTGGCTGAGCTCGCTGCCGGGCCTCGTGACCGTGTACTGCTACTTCCAGATCCCGCTGATGATCATCATCTTCCTGCCCGCGGTCGATTCCATCCGTCCGCAGTGGCGTGAGGCCTGCGAATCGCTCGGCGGCAACACCGTGCAGTACTGGACGCGCGTGGCCCTGCCGATCCTGGCACCCCGCTTCATCTCTGCGTTCCTGCTGCTGTTCGCCTCCGCGTTCTCCGCGTACGCCACCGCAGCCGCCCTGTTCTCCCAGCGCTCGATTCTGGTGCCGCTGATGATCCAGGGCGCCATGCGCAACGAGATGGACCCGAACCAGCAGGGCTTCGCTCAGGTGCTGGCATTCGCGATGATCGTGGTCGTGGCCATCGTCATGCTGTTGAGCCACGCCGTGGAAAAGAGGGCCGGACGTTGGCAGTGAACGAAACGAATGCGACAAACGCGACCGTGGAAGCCGTCGCGACCGAAACCGTCGGCACCAAGCCGCCGCAGCTGCGCGCCGCCCGCGTACGCAAGCAGAGCATCATCAAATTCGTGATCCTGCTCGTCACGCTGGGATTCCTGTTCATCCCGCTGTTCTCGATGCTCATCTTCACGCTGCGCCACCCGCTGTCCGGTCGCTGGTCGTTGGCCCCGTGGGTCGCGATCTTCACCGGCAACGGCGAGTCGCTGGGCGCGGACCTGACCGTGCTGTGGCAGGGCCTCGGAACCTCGCTGGCGCTGTGCGTGGTGACCGTGGTGATCATGCTGCTGCTCATGGTGCCCACGATGGTGATCGTGCACATCCGTTCCAAGGCTTTGGAACGCGCCATCGAATGGGTGGCCACGCTGCCGCTGACCATCCCCGCCATCGTGCTGGTGGTGGGCCTCGGCCCGATCTACCGCTGGCTGTCCGCCGACGTGCTGAGCACCAACCCCATCTGGCTGTGCTTCGCATACGTGATCCTCGTGATGCCGTTCGCCTTCCGCGCCATCGCAGTGGGCCTCAACTCCATCGACGTCAAGACGTTGGTGGAGGCATCCCGCTCGCTTGGCGCCTCCTGGCCCAAGGTGTTCTTCCGGGTGATCATCCCGAACCTGTGGCAGTCGATCCTTTCGGCATCCTTCATCTCCATCGCCGTGGTGCTGGGCGAATACACCGTCGCCTCGCTGCTCGGCCGCATGAACCTCCAGGTCGCGCTCTACCAGCTCGGCCAATCCAACTCTCAGATCTCCACCGCCATGTCGCTGCTTGCTCTGCTCTTCGGCGTGGTGCTGCTCGTCGCGCTCGACCTCATCTCCGACGCGATGCGCAAATCCAAGGAAGGTAAGTGACCAGACATGACCGCTGATCAGAAGATTTCGGCGTCCTCCCTCACCGCCGTCAAGCCGGACGAGGACGCTTTCAAGAACGACCCGACCGCCACGCTCGAAGGCGTGCGCGGCAAGGACGTGACCAAGGCCGCCAAGCAGCTGCTGCGCGAAAGCGCCAAGCGCGGCGGCGGCTCCATCCAGATGCAGGACGTGGTCAAGATCTACCCCGGCTCCACCAAGCGCGCCCTCGACGACTTCAATCTCGACATCAAGCCCGGTGAGATGGTGGTGCTGCTCGGCGGCTCAGGCTGCGGCAAGTCCACCGCGCTGCGCTCGTTGGCCGGCCTCGAGGACATTCAAGGCGGCCGCATCATGGTGGGCGGTCAGGACGTGACCGGCGTGCCGGTCAACAAGCGTGAGATGGCCATGGTGTTCCAGGCCTACTCCCTCTTCCCGCACATGACCGCGCTTGAGAACGTGGCGTTCGGCCTCGAAGTGCGCGGCGTGGGCAAGGAGGAGCGCCGCAAGGTCGCCATGGAGCAGCTCGAGCTCGTGGGACTGGCCGATCAGGCCAAGAAGTACACGCAGCAGATGTCTGGCGGCCAGCAGCAGCGCGTGGCCCTGGCCCGCGCCCTCGCCATCAAGCCGCGCGTACTCCTGCTCGACGAGCCGCTCTCCGCCCTCGACGCCAAGGTCCGCGTGCAGCTGCGCGACGAGATCCGCCGCATTCAGCTCAACACCGGCACCACCACCGTGTTCGTGACCCACGACCAGGAGGAGGCCTTGGCCGTCGCCGACCGCATCGGCGTGATGAACAAGGGCAAGATCGAGCAGATCGCGGCCCCGCAGGACCTCTACCAGCGTCCCGCCACCGAGTACGTGGCCACGTTCATCGGACTCACCAACCGTTTGCCCGGCGCCTCCAACGGCGAGGAGGCGGTGGTGTTCGGCCAGCGTCTGCCGCTGCTGCCCGGTTCCACCAAGGGCGATGCCGTGGCTGTGCTGGTGCGCCCGGAGAACCTCACGCTGGCCCTGCCCTCGCAGCACGACTCCCACGTGGGCGAACGCGCCCGCGTCGAGGTGATCCACTTCCTGGGATCGCTGGTGCGCGTGGACACGGTCATCACCTCCGGCGAATACCAGCGCTGGAACAAGGGCGAACAGCTCAAGGTGACCGTGCAGCTGCCGGCCAGCGAACTGCCCGCAGGCCTGGCCGTCGGCGACGACGTGGTGGTCACGCCGCGCGCCGTGGCCGCGCTCGCCTGCTGAAAGGCGCGCAGTCCGCTGTTGCGGCGGTCGTTGTAGACAAACGTCGACTAACGATGGCAGGGCCGCGGGATTCTCGAGGTGCCTCATTTGAAAGTGAGCGCGAAACCGGGAGTGGTGCCTCACTGGAAGTGAGCGCGAAATCCTAGTCGGTGTCGGCTGGTGTTTCGTTGTGGTCTTCCGGTCGGACGCCCGCGATCTTGG
>NZ_JAFEJP010000015.1:0-80441 GCF_018555355.1 Bifidobacterium sp. SO4 | reverse complement strand
GGCACGAACGAGAACACCAACGGACTGCTCAGGCAGTACTTCCCGAAGGGCACCGACCTGGGCGGGTATTCACAGGCGTACCTGGACGCGGTCGCGGAGGAGATGAACGACCGGCCGCGCAAGACGCCCGGGTTCCGGAAACCCTCCGAGGCCATCCTCGACCTGATTAACGCCGCATGATACGATCACACCACCAAATCAAACAGCAACACAGGTGTTGCAACCACCACTAGAATCCGCCCAGCTCCCCTCAGAGAGGGGAGCCAAATCAGGAATCT
Organism: Bifidobacterium sp. SO4; assembly: GCF_018555355.1. Classification (NCBI taxonomy): domain Bacteria; kingdom Bacillati; phylum Actinomycetota; class Actinomycetes; order Bifidobacteriales; family Bifidobacteriaceae; genus Bifidobacterium; species Bifidobacterium sp. SO4. The sequence goes on along the minus strand of NZ_JAFEJP010000015.1, from coordinate 80,163 downwards.
TCTGCCAGGATTTACAGGGCCGCGTTGTATTCGCGGACCTTGAGGGTGCGGTGGGAGGAGGCCACGTTTTCGACGATCAGGCGCTTCAGGGCGTTGTCGGCGTCGGCGTGGGAGGCGAGCCAGGCGTCGCCCAGCTCGGTCAGCGTGGCCGGGTCGGCGTAGCCCGGGTAGAGGCCGTTGAGCAGGGCCTCGGCCATGTGGTAGGTCTTGTTGGCCCAGATCCAGTCCACGGTCTCGAAGTACTTGGCGGCGAACGGCTCGGCCAGGTCGGGGCGCGGGGTGGCGGAGAAGCCACGGGCCACGGCCTCCAGCTGGGCGTTGGTCAGCTCGGCGTTGTTGAGTGCCTCGTTCCAGGCCCATTCCTTGGCCTCGGCCAGGCCGCGCACGGCACGGGCGCCGAGCGCGAACTCGCGGTTCTCGGTGGTGTCGCGCTTGGCCAGCTGGGCGTCGATGTCGGACTCGCCGAACTCATTCACGGAGGCCAGCGCGTTGACGATGGTCCAGGTGAAGTTGTTGTCGATCTCAAGACCCGGCAGGCTCACGGTACCGTCCAGCAGGCCATGCGCGTTGGCGGCGAAGGCGGAATCGCCCTCCTCGCCGTAGCCCAGGTAGGCGGTGATGAGCTGGAACTGGGTGTCGGAACCGGCTTCGGCGGCGTTGGCGAGCTTCCACAGCTCGGCGGCCACGTGGCGCAGCACCTGCTCGCGGGCGGCGGGGGCCACGTAGTGGTGGGCGGTGGTGCTCATGCAGGCCAGCGCGTAACGGAAGGTGGTGGACTCGGTCTCGGTGGCCAGCAGGCGCAGGGTCATGTCCACGAAACGCTCGGCCGGGAACTCGCCGTCGCGGGTCATGTCCCAGAAGGCGAGCCAGGTGACGGCGCGGGCCAGCGCATCGTCGAAGCGGTGCAGGTTGGCCTCGGCGAACGCGAGGGACTCGGCGTCGAAGCGGATCTTGGTGTAGGTGAGGTCCTCGTCGTTGACGAGCACGAACGCCGGACGCTGCTTGCCGGCGGCCTCGGACACGACGGTGGTCTCGCCGTCCACATCCAGCTCGAGACGGTCGGTGCGCACGATCTTGCCGGTGGCCTCGTCCTCGTTGTAGAAGCCGATGGCCAGGCGGTGCGGGCGCAGGACCGGGTACTCGGCGGATGCGGTCTGGGTGAGCTTGAGCTCGGCGATGGTGCCGTTCTCGTTCTCCTTGACGTCGGCGGCGATGGTGTTGATGCCGGACTGCTCCAGCCACTTGGCGCTCCAGGCCTTGAGGTCGCGGCCGGAGGTCTGGGCCAGTTCGTCGAGCAGGTCGGCGAGCGTGGCGTTGGAGTAGGAGTGCTTGATGAGGTAGTTGTGGATGCCCTCGAAGAACTGCGTGCGGCCCACGTAGAACGCCAGCTGCTTGAGGACGGAGGCGCCCTTGGCGTAGGTGATGCCATCGAAGTTGACGTACGTGTCGTTGAGGTCGTTGATCGGGGCGACGATCGGGTGCGTGGTGGGCAGCTGGTCCTGGCGCAGGGCCCAGCTCTTCTCGCCGGAGCAGAAGGTGGCCCAGGCGTCATGCCATTCGGTGGCCTCGGCGGTGGCGAGCGTGGAGGTGAACTCGGCGAAGGACTCGTTGAGCCACAGGTCGTTCCACCACTTCATGGTCACGTAGTCGCCGAACCACATGTGGGCGAGCTCGTGCAGCACGGTGACCACGCGGCGCTCGGCCAGGGCGTCGGTCACCTTGGACTCGAACACGTAGGAGTCGCGGATGGTGACCATGCCGATGTTCTCCATGGCGCCGGCGTTGTACTCAGGCACGTAGATCTGGTCGTACTTGGCGTACGGGTACGGCACGCCCCAGGTCTTAGCGTAGAACGCGAAGCCCTTCTTGGTGATGTCGAACAGGTAGTCCACGTCCTTGGCGAACGCCTCGGCCAGGGACTGGCGGCAGTACTGGGCCATCGGGATGGTGCGGCCGTCCTCGTTGTGGTATTCGGTGTGCCACTCGGCGTACGGGCCGGCGCAGATGGCGGTCAGGTAGGAGCTCATCACCGGCGTGGTCTCGAAGGACCACAGGCGGGTGCTCTCGTTCGGCTTCTCGCCGAGGGTGCCGTCCAGGGTCTCGCGCGGGTCGGCCTCGACGGAGGCGGCCGGCATGTTGGAGGTCACGATCCAGCTCTCCGGGGCGAGCACCTTGAAATCGAAGGTGGCCTTGAGGTCGGGCTGGTCGAAGACGGCGTAGACGCGGCGGGCGTCCGGCACCTCGAACTGGGAGTAGAGGTAGATGTTGCCGTCGGAGGGGTCCACGCTGCGGTGCAGACCCTCGCCGGTGTTGGAGTAGCGGCACTTGGCGGTGACGGTGACCTCGTTCTTCTCCTTGAGGTCCGTCAGCTCGATGCGGTTGTCCACGAACGCGGTGGCCGGGTCGATGGCACGGCCGTTGAGCTCGATGGAGGTCACTTCGTCGGCGATCAGGTCGAGGAAGGTCGAGGAACCGGGCTTGGCGTTGAAGCAGATCAGCGCCTTGGATCCGAAGTTCTTCGGGCCGACCGTCAGATCGAGGTTGACGTGGTAATGAATCGGCGCCTCGACTACGGCCTTGCGCTCTTCGGCCTCGACGCGGGTGAGATTGGAACCGGGCATGCTGGTACTCCTTTACTCCTTGTGGTGGTCGTCCTGTGCTCTAGCGGATGTATAAGTGCGTTTTCATGGTGATGGCCCGGTGACTTCCGGTGGCCGCGGGTTTTCGTTCCGCGGTTTCCGGGATTCGCCGGGCCTTCATAGGTCAGTTTTATCGGTGGTTGCTGTAGTTATCGCTTCCAGTGTAGTGCGTGCGCCGCGTTTGCGGAGTCACTGCTTCTCCACCACGCTGGCGGCGTCCACGTCCTGCGCGAGATCGGCCACGACCGGCACGATCATCGGCTTGCGGTGGAGCTGGCGGGCCACCCAGCCGCCGATCGTGCGACGCATGATCTGCTGCAGCTTGTAGGTGTCCTTGGTGCCCTGCATCATCGCGTCGTTCAGCTGCTCGACGATCTGATGGCGGACCTTGTCGAACTCGCTTTCGTCCTCGGCCACGGCGTTCAGGTAGATCTTCGGGCCGGTGACCACCTCATGGGTCTCGGTGTCCACCACGATGAACGCGGAGACGAAGCCTTCGGTGCCCAGGATGCGGCGCTTCTCCAGCTCCTCGTCGGTGAGCTCGCCCACCGAGTCGCCGTCCACGTACACGTAGCCGCAGGGCACGGAGCCCACGACGGCGGCCTTGCCGTGGTAGAGGTCCACCACGTCGCCGTCCTCGGCCAGAACCACGTTCTGCGGATCAACGCCGGTCTTGACGGCGATGAGGCCGTTGGCCACCAGGTGGCGGTTCTCGCCGTGGATAGGCATGGCGCACTTGGGCTTGACGATGTTGTACATGTACAGCAGCTCGCCCTCGTTGCAGTGTCCGGAGACGTGGACCGCGGCGTTGTCGCGGTTGACCACCTTGGCGCCGAGCTGCACGAGCTTGTTGATGACCTTGTACACGCCGTGCTCGTTGCCCGGAATCAGGGAGCTGGCCAGGATCACGGTGTCGAACTCGTTGATGTGGATGTCGCGGTGGTTGCCGTCGGCGATGCGGCCGAGGGCGGCCATCGGCTCGCCCTGGGAGCCAGTGCACATGTAGACGAGCTTGTCGTCCTGGATGTCATTGGCCTGCTTGAGGTCCACGACGGTGCCTTCGGGGATGTGCAGGTAGCCCAGGTCGGCGGCGATGGACATGTTGCGCACCATGGAGCGGCCCACGAACACCACCTTGCGGCCGTACTTGTGGGCGGTGTCCACCACCTGCTGCACGCGGTGCACGTGCGAGGAGAAGCTGGCCACGATGATCTTGCGGCTGGCCTGCGCGAACGCCTGGTCCAGCGCCGGACCAATGGAGGTCTCCGGCTTGACGAAGCCCGGCACCTCGGCGTTGGTGGAATCCATCATGAGCAGATCCACGCCCTTTTCGCCGATCTTGCCGAACTCCACCAGATCGGTGATCTTGTGGTCGAGCGGCAGCTGGTCGAGCTTGATGTCGCCGGTGTCGATGAGGGAGCCGGCCGGGGTCTTGACGTACACGGCCAAGGCGTCCGGGATCGAGTGGGTCACGGTGACGAACTCGAGGTCGAACGGGCCCACCTTGAGACGGTCGCGGCCCTGCACCTCGACCTTGGTGGGGTTGATGTGGTGCTCCTTGCACTTGGCGTCCACGAAGGCGAGGGTCAGCTTGGAGCCGATCAGCGGGATGTCCGGACGCAGCTTGAGCAGGTAGGGCACGCCGCCGATGTGGTCCTCGTGGCCGTGGGTCAGGATGAGGGCATCGACCTTGTCCAGACGGTTCTTGATGTAGCTGAAGTCCGGCAGGATGAGATCCACGCCGGGCTGCTCCTCCTCGGGGAAGAGCACGCCGCAGTCGATGAGCAGGAGGTGACCGTTGTATTCGATCACGTTCATGTTGCGGCCGATCTCGCCCAGACCACCGAGCGGCGTGATGCGCATGGAGCCCTTGCGGTACTTCGGCGGGGCGATCAGGACGGCGTCCTGCTGGGGCGCGGTCGCCGGCTGGTTCGCCGGCTTGCGGGACGCGGCGCCGCGGGAGGCGTTGCCACGGGACGAGGTGCGGGTGGTGCGGGTGGACGCACCATTGCTGTTGCGGCGCGCGGAACCACGGCGACGCGAATTGCTGTTTTTGCTGGTTTTCTTCTGTTCTGCCATATCCTGTTTGTTTTTCTTGTTGTGCCTCTGTTCGTCTTGCAGGGGCGACGGGTTTCAGCCCGTATTACAGCAAGCCGGCTGCTCGCATGCCCGCGGTGGCCTTTTCAAGCTGGTTGGCGTCGGGGCCGACGTTCGGCAGGCGCATGGTGGTGTTCGGGATGTATCCCTTGACCTTGAGCGCGGCCTTAGCCATGACGGCCTGGTAGCCGTCGCCGTTGAGCGCGTGGACGAGCGGGGCGAGCTGGTTGGCCAGGCGGCGCGCGGTGGTGATGTCGCCGCGGTCGAACGCCTGCACGAGCTGCTGCATGGGGTTGGAAGCGACGTGGGCGATCACGGAGATGATGCCGACGGCGCCGATGGAGAGGAACGGCAGGAACAGGCCGTCATCGCCCGAATACCAGGCGAGGCCGGTGCGCTGCTGCTTCTCCACTGCGGCAGCAAGATCGCCGGTGGCGTCCTTGACTGCCTTGACGTGTTCGAGTTCGGCCAAACGGTCGTACGTTTCGACCTTGACCTTGAGGCCGGTGCGGCCTGGGACATCGTAGACGATGATCGGCTTCTCGGCGGATTCGTCGACGGCCTTGTAGTGGCCGACGACGCCGTCCTGGGAGGGACGGGAATAGTAGGGCATGACGACGAGCACCGCGTCGGCGCCCGCCTCCTGGGTCTGCTCGACCATACGCACGGTGTGGGCGGTGTCGTTGGAACCGGCGCCGGAGATCACCGGCACGTCCACGACCTCCTTGACGGCGCGGACCAGGTCGACCTTCTCGTCCATGTGGGTCACGGGCGACTCACCGGTGGTGCCATTGACCACCAGACCGTCCGCGCCATCGGCCACGAGATGCTTGGCGAGCTGCTGTGCGGCCTCGAAATCAACGCTGCCGTCGGACTTCATGGGGGTCACCATAGCCGGCAGGATTCGGCCGAAAGGCGCAGGGTCAAGAAGATGCATGTCATGCTCGCTCATAGTGTTCACCGTACTTCCCGTTGTGGACGCTGCGCGGGGTGCGTTCGGCGTCCGTTTGTGGATGGTTGTATTGCTTGGGTTTGATTGGTTTTACGTATCGGTTTTGCGGTCTTTTGCGGCCTTACAGGTCGAGGAAGTTGGCGAGGCCGACCGTCAGGCCCGCGGGGGCGTCGCCGGCGAGCTTGCGCACGGCCAGCAGCACGCCGGGCATGAAGCTGGTGCGGTCGAAGCTGTCGGCGCGGATGGTCAGCTGCTCGCCGGCGTTGCCGAAGAGCACCTCCTCGTGGGCGTTGAGGCCTCGCAGGCGCACGGCGTGCACGTGGATGCCGTCGATCACCTGGCCGCGGGAGCCGCCGTCGGTTTCGGTGGCGTCCGGCACGGGGGCCATGCCGGCGGCCTTGCGCGCCTCGGCGATGCCGTGGGCGGTGTGGATGGCGGTGCCGGAGGGGGCGTCCACCTTGGTGGGGTGATGCAGCTCGATGACCTCGGCGGATTCGAAGTACTTGGCGGCCTTGACGGCGAAGAAGTCGGCCAACACGGCGGAGATGGCGAAGTTCGGGGCGATGAACACCTTCTGGGTCTCGGGCCGCGGGCCCTGGGCGATGGCGGCCTTGACCTGGGCGAGCTTCTCCTCGGTCCAGCCGGTGGTGCCCACCACGATGTCCACGCCCTGGCCGATAAGGGTGAGCACGTTGTTCAGGCTCACGCTCGGCACGGTGAACTCCACCACCACGTCCGTGTTGTCCGGGGTGATGGCGGTCAGGTCGTCGCCCGCGTCCAGCGCGAGCGCCAGCTGCGTGTCCTGCGCGTTGTTGACGGCTTCGACCACGTGCGAGCCCATACGGCCCTTGGCGCCGACCACAGATACCTTGATCACGTTGTTCTCCCCTTGCTGTCCGTTCCCGCCGGGTTGCCCGGCAGGTGCTGTTGCTGCCTGATTATTGGTTGCCGGTTGCATTCGGCTGTCCGCCTGTTTGGCTGTTCGGCTGCCTCTCGGCATTCCCGCCGCGTTCCTGCCGCGGCACTGATCGGCACTCAGCCTATCACCCGCGTACGTTGCCGCCAACGGTTTGTCCGCGCTGTGTACATCGGGGCGAGCTGCACGCTACCGACGCTACCGGCGTTTGGAGAGGCGCCAGCCGAGGAGGGCCAGGGGCACCGCGGCGAGCGTGAAGGCGAAGGGCAGCAGCATGCCCACATGCGGGTTGGCGGCGTCGAGCACGATGCCCGCCACGGACGAGCCGATGGACGTGCCCACCGTGCCGGCCGTGGTGACCCAGCTCAGGCCTTCGGTCAGCGATTCGGGCGGCACCAGGTCCTTGACGATGAGGTTGCCGGTGGCGAACAGCGGCGAGACGGTCAGGCCGGTCAGGATCTCGATGAGTCCCAGCAGGATGAGGTTGTCCATGGTGACGCGGAAGAAGAGGTATCCCACCGTGAGCAGCGCCAGGAACATCACCATGTGTCCCCAGTGCGAGCCTTTGAGCTGCCGGGATCCGAAGATCAGCGCGCCCACGCATGAACCGACCGCGAACATGGCCAGCTGTAGGCCCAGGAACGGCTCCAGGCCCATGCCCTTCATCGTGGCGGTGATCGACACGTCGAACGAGGTGAAGCTCATGTTGAACACGATGAACACCACGAGCAGCGGCAGCACGCCGCCGTACAGCAGCACGCTCTTGGGCTTGGCGCCGCTGCGCTTGAGTTGGCGCAGGGTGAGCTGGTCGGCCTCGCCGGACGTATTACCGAACGTGCTACCGGACATGTTGCCGGAATCCGCCGTCGCTTGGGCCGTACCGGGCCGGGATTCGCCGGAGGCCGCACGCACCTCGATCTGTTCGATCATCACCGGCGGTTGGGTGGATTTGAGCGAGAGGAACACGGTGCCGCCGATGCCGCAAGCCAGCGTGGGCACGAACAGCTGCGAGACGGGATGCACCGAAGTGGCCAGCCATGCGGCCAGGATGGGGCCGAGGATGAATACGATCTCATCGATGGCGGCCTCCATGGCGTAGGCCGTGTTGAGCAGTTGCTCGCCGTCCTCCACGCCGCGCAGCGCGTATGCCCAGCGGGTACGCACGAGCGCGCCGAAGGAGAACTGGGTCAGGCCCATGATGATGGCCAGGCCGAACAGCACGGGAATCGGCACGCGCACCAGCGCCGCGAACGCGAAGGACAGCATGGCGACCAATTGCACGGCGAGCGCGATGCGCCCCACCCGGGCCTGGCCGAACCGGTCGAAGGCGCGGGCGTAGAACGGGGTGACGCAGGACATGGCGAGCACGTAGACGGCGCTCATGGTGCCGGCGACGGTCCAGTTGTCGTAGATGTGGTTAAGTGCCAGCACGATACCGAGGCTCATCATGGATATCGGCAGGCGTGCCACGGCGCCGGACAGGCAGAACGCCTTGGTGCCGGGCAGGGTGAACAGGCGCTGGTACGGCGAGTGGTGGGCGGCTTGAGCCGTCCGATCGGTTTGTGTCGATTGCATGGCCTGTGCCAATTGCGTGTTCTGCGCTCCGTTCGCCTGCGGTTCGGCGGTCGGGTTCGGCTGGTCGGACTGGTGCGACTGCGTTGCCGTACGAGTCGTGGACATGGTTGTTCTACTCCTTACTGGGGTGTGTTCCGGCATGTGCGCCCGCCCACACATGCCATCCGAGGGTAGCGGTCCCCGAGCAACGTCACGCGGTGCGTTTCAACCGCGGACCCTGTCTGTTCCACCTTGCCCGGTCCGCCCATCATGGGCGAACGGTCTTGCGTGTCCGTTCGGAACGGGCGGCGTGTTCGCCGTGCCTGTTCCGAGCCGACGGGCGAGGTGCGGACGGGGTCATGAACCTTTGCTGGTTCAGTCGTTGTCGGATTGTTCGGGGATGCCGGAGCTCAACTCGGTAAGGATCTCCTTTTCACTTTTCGCGCGGGCATGCAGCTCGCGCCGGCCCTCATCGGGCTCACTGACATAGTAGAGAGTGGCGTCGATGCTGTCCAATTCCACGCCTTCGACCGCGGCCAGCAGAAGCCGGTACATGTCGAGCTGGGCGAGTTTGCGCATCTCGTCCTCCGGCTTGACGGGCCTGTGACCGGTTTTCCAGTCGACGACCGTATACCGTTTGGTGCCATCCGCCAGGTCAAGGCCACCCGCGAAGACCGCGTCCAGTTTGCCGTTGACCAGGCCGATGCCGGGCACGTCCACCACGATGGCCCGTTCCGCCCACACCGGCGTGCGTTCGGCCCATCTCGATTCAGCCAGACGTTGCTGCCAGAGCCGGAGCTTGCCTTCCTGCGCAGACAGCCCGGCCGAATCGCCGGATTGATCAGGTGCGGTTGAATCGTCGGATTGCGAGACGTCGGGCGAATCGTCGGGTCGCGGGATGCTCCCGCCAAAGACCCTCCCGACGCTTCCGCCGCTTTCGCCGGGCCGGTCGCCGTTCCCGCCCGTCCAAGCCGCCAACGCACGGATCAGCTCTTCCCGTGTGACCGTGCTCTCACCATCGCCGACGGTTTCCTTGGCATCGCAAGAGAGCGCGGCCTGGTCCAGCCTTCCGGCGTTGACGAACCGCTCGGCCCAGGCGTGGAATCGTGTGCCGAGTTCGGCAGCCGGCGAGGAGACCCGCGGAATCGGGCGTATGATGCCGCGCCAGTAGGCGCGTTCCTCGCGCTCCCCCATGCCACCCACGCGGGCCTGCAGGCTGGTCACGTTCTGACGACCGGCAGCCAGGATGCGCTGCGCCTTGGCCTTGACATCCCGGTCCAGATCGTCGCCTTCCAACGAGCCGGCCATCAGATCGGCATCGTTCACCAGCAGTTGGGCACGTTGCAGCAGTGGACCGGGTTCGCGCACGGAGGCATTCCCCGCAGCGACGACCTCGGCGTTTTCGGCGTCTTCAGGAATGGCACCGGCCGCCTGGGTCGCGGAAGCCGTTGCGCCATAGACGGAGAGATCTGCTGGACGGTTGGATTCCCGCAGTTTCGTGTCCTCTGCATCCCTTGCCGCGCGTTTGATGAGCTTGCGGACCTGTTCGGTGCCGTTGGTCAGGCGGCGGACCGTCTCCGGGCTCAGTGAGGCCGGCCAAGTCAGGTCTTCAACCCGTTCGGATTGTTCGATGGGGGTGTTCCACGCTGCGCCGACTACCGCCATACCATATTCGGCGGCGTATTCGCCCACGAAGAAGCCTTCGGGCGGCGCGACCGGTTCGCCGTCCAGCGAAACCAGGGGCGAACCGCCCTTCTCCCCCGCATATGCTTCGATGCTCGCTTCGGCGGCGACCACGCCGGCATGGGAGTGGAGCGCGTCATGCACTTCGAGCCAGAAATTGGAGGGGGACGAGGCCCTTGAACCCTTGGACACCATGGCGGGGTCACGACCGGGCTCCCCGGCGTGACGGCAGTAAGTCAGCAGCGCATCCTCCTTGGCGCGGGTGAGCGCCACGTACATCAGGCGACGTTCGTCGGCATGGAGACGGCGGCCATATTCCTCGATCTGGGTGAGATACCAGCCGGACGGATCCACCTCGTCCACGCCATCGCCGACCGTGCGCATGGAGCCGAAGGCCTCGTCGTCGATGAGTTCCACATCGTCGAGAGCCTGCAACGATGCGATGGGGTCCGCGACCGGGTCGGCGTCATGCGGGAAACGCGGCAGGATGCCGGCGTCGGCGCGCATGGGGACGGGAACGGCCACCGGGTTGGTGAGCCATGAGTCGGCGGTCTCATGGTATTCGGGGGCCGTCCATCGTCCCTGTTCGATGCCTCCGGTGCGTTCCTCATCCGGCGTGACCTTGAGGTGGTCGCCCTGGTTGCTGGGGAATCCGCCCGCGGTGAGCCCGACCACGGCCACGGCGTTCCATTCCAGACCCTTGGACTGGTGCACGGTCATGAGTTCCACGTCCACGGGCCCGTCCGGCAGGCTGGCGGCCTCGTCCTCCACCGAGGCCAGATGGTCCACCCACGTCATGAATCCCTGCAGGGTGGCGGTCTGGCCCATGGCGATCTCCTGAGTATAGGTGTCCACCAGATCCACGATGGCGTTCATGGGCATATGCGCCAACGTGGGGTTGGCGGCATGTTGCGGATTGCGCAACGCGCCCGCCACCACGGTGTCGATGTCGAGATCCAGTGCCTCGACGGCGGTGCGGATCACGTCCGCAAGCGGGTGGCCGACCATGCGCTGGGTGAGGCGTAGCGCCTTGGCGGCACGGGCAACCGCATGCCGTCCCGGTTCGCTCAATGCTTCGGTAAGGTGCTCCACGTCCGAGCGCAGCAGCAGATCGGGCAGGAATACGGCGTTGGCCACCTGATCGCGGTATTCGCGCACGACCGCCGCCCATTCGGCGCTGGGGGTATCCGGCTTGGCAAGCCCCGCCTGCACCAGGGCCTGGAACCGGCGTTCGGTGTTCCGTTCCTCCGCGGCCCGCGCCAAAGCGGTCAGGTCGGCCGCGGACATGGCGAACCTCGGCGTGGCGAGCAGCCGCATGAGGGATGCCGTATCGGTATGGTCGGCCGCCACGTGGAGCAGGGCCAGCAGATCGCGGATCTCCGGGCGCTCGAGCAGAGCGGAGTATCCCACCACGAACGTGGTCAGGCCAGCCCGTTCCAATGCCTCCTGGTATTCGGGCATACGCGATTTGGAGCGGAACAGCACGGCGACCGGGGCCTTCTCGTCCTGGGACTGGCCCTTGGGGTACACCCATCCGGGGTTCCACGGATCGTCCGAGGGCTTGCGGAACCGGCTGATGGCTGTCTTGCAGAAACGCACCACCGCGTCGATCTCCTGACCGGCGGTCTCGAACCCGAGTATGCCCAACGTGCCCTCCGGAGCGTCGGGCATGGCATCCAGCGGCGAGACGTCCACTTCCCTCATGAGCGAACTGGACGAGCGTTCGGGCCGCGAGCGCAGCGGCAGGGTCAGGTCGTTGGCGGCTTCGAGCACGATGCGGCTGTTGCGCCGGGTCACGGTCAGCGGGAACGGCTTGGAACCGGCCGGCATATGGAAGTCCCGTTGGAACATGCGGAAGGCGCCGGGGCTGGCTCCTCGCCATGCGTAGATGGATTGGAACGGGTCGCCCACGGCGTTGACGGCCGAACTTTCGGCGTCGCCGGCGGCCGCACCAGCCGGCCGCATGCCGGACGCGCCGGCATCGCTCCGGTCATTGCCGGACGCGCCAGCGGTCGCATCGTTCGGCGTATCGACGTGGAAAAGAGCGGCGAGCAGGGCGGCCTGCGTGGTGGAGGTGTCCTGGTATTCGTCCAGCAGCACATGGCTGTACCGGCGACGCATGCGTTCCCCGATGGAGGGGAATCGTTCGATGAGCTGGTATGCGGCCAGCGTGAAGTCGGAGAATTCCGCCATATTGCGGACCCGTTTGGCCTGGGCGTACGCCTCCACCAGTTTCAGCAGGATCTCGCGTTTGCGGGTCACGGTCAGCAGTTCGCCGCAATGGTAGACGCAGCGGGCGTGCAGTTGCCTGTTGCGCTCGTCCAGTTTGGCCTGCCAACTGGCATCCGTATCCTTTTTGGTGCGTTTGACGGTGGCGATGCGCGGTTCGACGTCGGGCATGGGCTCATCGCCGATGGCCTGCTCCAGCCGGTCGATGAAGGCGGTGTCCCATTGGCGCACCCGTTCGACGGCGTCCTCGAAGCTGGTACAGCCGGAGCCGATCATGGCGCTGCCGATGGCGCCGGACAGGGCCAGGACTTGGCCGGCGAGGGTGTTGAACGCACCGAAATCCTCGCCGAGGGCCAGATCCATGTGTTCATCGATCACTTCGGTGGCCAGCTGCAGGGCTCCTGCCTCGCTGAGGGGTTGGGTGTTCTGGTTGAAGCCGACCAGCAGACCGTACTGGCGCACGATGGTCTGGAAGAAGGCGTCATAGGTGAAGATGGCGGGTTTGAGGAACGCGCGGTCGCCGGGCACGGCGCTGGAGCCCGATTCTCCATCGTGCATCTCGCCGGCCACCGCCGCGGAGACACGTTCCAGCAGTTCGCCCGCGGCCTTGCGGGTGAAGGTCAGGCCGAGGATGCGTTCGGGCGCCACGCCGCGGTGGATGAGGGCGATGATGCGTTGGGTCATGGTGAAGGTCTTGCCGGAGCCGGCGCCGGCCACCACCAGCACGTCGGCATCCACCGGGGCGTCGATGATGGCGGCCTGTTCCTTGGTGGGGGTGAACGTGCTCATGCTTGCCTCGTTTCGAATACGGTGTCGACCTGCCCCGCGCAGGCCGGGCAGATATGCTTCATGCGGCAGAACGCCACATGCGTGGGCTGGGGATGGGCCGCGATCGCCTCGGACCGGCTGGCGGCGGCTGCGTAGAACACGCGGGCGATCATGGTCAGCGCCCACATCGCCTGCGTGCCGGCGAGGCCGGTGAATCGTTCCCAGTCTTCGCCGCTCACGCCTTCCGGCGGCGTGGCGGCATCGGGCCACGGCACGTCGTAGAACGTGTCCGGGGATTTGTAGTGGAAGCGCGGCGTGAACGGCTCCTCGTTCAATGCGCCGTTTCGGAACAACGGCGGTTGGAAAACGCCTTCCGGCGCGTAGCTTTGCGCCGGGGCAGCGTTCTGGGCGACGTGGAACAGTTCGCTTTGCGCGATGTACGGCATGGCGGCGAGCGCCTTGGCACCGCGCGCCCGTCCTTCGGGGAAGGTCAGTCCGAGCTGGTAGCACACCAGCTGCAAATCGTTGAAGATCTGCTTGGTGGTGGGCACCTTGCCGGTTTTGTAGTCGATGAGGCGGATGCTCGTGCTGCCGTCCTCCTGTATACGGGTTTCCATGCGGTCGATGCGGCCGGACAGGCGCACGGTCAGGTCCTCGCTCATGCCTTGCGGCCAGCCACCCACCAGCGCGCCCATGCATGCGGACAAGGTGGCTCGGTCGATGGGCCTGATGTCCTCCATGGCGTTGTATGCGGCGAGGATGTCGTTCAGGTCGAAGCGGGCGGCGAATTCCCGTTCGCAGTCGACGTGATCGAGTCGGCCGAGCCGTACGGCTTCGGCGTTCCTGCCCAGATAGGAGGCGGGGCTGCCGTTGCCGGCCACGAAATAGTCGGCGATGTTGCCCAGCATGTCCGCGGCGGAGTCGTCCTTGCGCATGGCGGCGTACCGATCGCGCGTATCGGCGATGGACTCGGGATCCGAGCGTTTCGTCTGATAAATGGCAACCAATCGCGCGGCGACCGCGGCAATGCGCTGACTCGGCGTGGATGAGCCGTCCAGCCCCAGGGTCTCCATGAGTTCGGGATGCTCGTCCAGCCGGTCCAGCCCTTCCTCGCTGCCTTGTTGGGCGACCGCGTGGATGAGCGTGCCGAAACCGGTGGCCACCGAACCTGGGCGGGGCCCGGCGAAACGGTTTTCCAGCATCCAGCAGACCGGACAGGCCCACAGGTTGTCCACGGCGGACGGGGACAGCGTGGCCATGGGGCAATGTCCGTCGCCATCATCCGCAACCGCATCGTCGGCCGTGACGCCATCGTTCTTGGCGACATCATTGGCCGTAGCAGTGGCATTATCCGCGGAGACGCCGCCCACGCCGGTCTCGTTTCCCTCGCCCCCAGACGACGTCACGTCATCATACGGCGGCATGAAGGCCCAGTCATCCGGGTCGGCGGAGGCGATGCCGTGTTCGGCAAGCAGGGCCAACGTTTCCATGGCGTCACGGGCCTCCGGCGACTCCGGTTCGGCCGTGGTCAGCATCACGCGGGCGGCGGTCACCAGTCCGCGCGCGTCCGCATCCAGTCCCGCGAACTCATGCCGGGTCTCGGAGGTCTCGCCGCCCACGGCCGTGAACCGTGCCTGCGCCCTGTTGCGCGGGTAATGCTCCGGCAGGTACCCGAAGAGGAAGTCCGATGGGGTGGCGTCATCGTTCCATACCGCACTGACGGTGACGTTGCGCGAGGCGCGGGTCAGAGCCACGAGGAAACTCTTCTTCTCGCTGGAGAGGACGGCTGCCAACCGCGGGCCATGCCCCGGTTCGGCAGGTTGGCGGGCGCCGTCATGCAGTACCAGGTCGGCGAGGTCCTCACCGCCGAACAGGGTGTTGCGTCCGGCGAGGTTGGGCCAGACGTCCTGTTGGATCACCGGCAGCCAGACATACCGCCAATGACGGCCCGCGGCGCCCGCCGGGGTGGTGAGCGTCAGGGCGTCCTCCACCGGCCCGATGTGCGCCAGCGAATCGGCCTGCACCTCCATGCCGCGCACCTGCGCCATGAATCCGGCGATGTCCCTGTCGGCGGTGGAGTCCTCGGCGAACTGGAACAGGCGCATGGCCGCATCGAGCCGGTCGTTGGCGGCGCGCCCGTCATCGGTGTTCTCCAATGCCGCGCGCTGCCATACCGGAGCGACCCCTGCGGCGTTCCATGCGAGGGACAGCACATAGGACGGGCGGCGGCGCTGATCGGGCGGCAATCGCAGCAATCCGTGATTGACGGCATCCACCAGCGTCCACAGACGGTCGAACGCCCGGGCTTGGGGGTCCTTGCCCAACACCGCACCGACGGCCTCGACGACGGCATCCGACGGTGCCCGCGGCGCGTCAAATGCGAGCATCACGAACAGCGCATCGGCGCCGAAGGCCAGATCATCGCCTGATGGGCCGTGAATGACGCTGTCATCCACCGTCACACTGCCCGCCTGTGTTTCACGAGACGTTTCACAATACGCCACGTCTCCGCAATGCGTTTCACGGTATGTTTCACGCAGTGTCTGCCAGGCTGCCGTCAGCCCGGACAGTATGGTGTCCTCTCCGGCGAGCGTCGACAATGATTCCAATGCCTCCAGAGCCGATTCGATGGGTGCCAGGCGGGCGGGGCCGCCGGTGCCGGGTTTGGCCCCGACGGTCAGCAGCGGACTGTTCACCACCGCCGTGACCCGCGCACGCACATATGAGGCGATCTCGCCAAGGCTCATCCGGCAATCGGCGATGCCCTCATGACGAAGCAACGCCAGCTCGGTCAGGGCGAACAATCCCTGCACGAAGGATTCGTCCTTCAGTGGGCGGGTGACCGACGAGTACCGCACCGGCACACCGTCGCGGCGCAGCCGTTCCCCGTAGAGACGGACAGTGGCGTTGTCGTGCGCGATGACCGCCATGTCGTTCCAGCGCACCTGACGGTCCAGATGCGCGCGTTTGATGCGCCAGACCACGTCGTCCAGCTCCTCGCGGGGTGAACGATACAGTTCGGCGGACAGCGTGGAATCGGTCGGAACGGCATCGGCTCCGCCGCCGTCCGCAGCGCTTTTGGTATCACCAGAGGAATCGGCGAGGCCTGTCCGCAAAGCGCACGTCAGCTTCCCCGGCCTTTTGGCCAGTGGCAGCGGCTCCTCTTCCGGCGAGGGAATCGACAGCGAGACGCGGGATGCGACCACGGCCGCCCTGGCACCGGAACGCCAGGCCTCGGGGATATCCGATGCGCCGGGATCGGCAGCTTCCCCACCGGATTCCGGAAGACCATCCTTCTCGGCGATGGCAGAGGTCCACTCCGATATGTCCCGGACGGTCGGGAGAAGTCCTGTGCCCGAGGCGCGAGTCAATGCCATCTCGACGGCATGCAATGGCCCGTTCACGATGCGCCGCATAAGGTATTCGGGGTATGAGCCGCGGAAGGTCTGCACGGCCTCATCCGGGTTCCCCACCAGCACCAGCTTCACGCCGGCTCTGCCGAGCTCCTCAAGGAATCGGATTCCCGCCAACGTGGTGTCCTGGACATCGTCGACCACCAGCAGTTCGGGAACGTCAAGCGACCGCAACCATGAATCGGCCCTCTCGCAAACCGCTGTGGAGACACCGGATTCCGACTCATCGCCGGATGGGGCCTTCCCCTCCCCAGCATGCGCGGCAACCATGTCATGCACCGCTCGGGCGCCGGCCACCAGAAGATAGGAGGCGTCCAAACGATATTGGCCCGGATATGCCTCACCTTGCGCGGCGATGTACTCACGCCGCAACGCGAATGCCAGACTCCATTGGACGCTCAGTCTCGCATCGGCCGCGGCGGCGCCCAGCAGGCGAGGCTCCTCCGCTGCCCCAATGCCGAGTTCGTCCAAACGGGCGAGCATGTCTCGCAACTGGCCGATGAAAGCGTCCGAAATGCCTTGCGCGAAGGTGTTCGCGCTGGTGGAGCCCGCAACCGAGTCCCCCGAATCGGCGGAATTCCCTTGCGCGGATACCTCCGCCGCGGCTTCATGGACCAGCCCGGCCCAGTCGTTCTGGGCGAAGTACCCGCGCAGCAGCGCGCAGGTGGCGCAATCGTCTCCGGATACGGCATGCCCCACATGCACGGCCATGACCTGACGCAACAAGGCATCCTGCTCGGCGCCGTTGAGCAGTCTCGGTGCCACAAGCCCCTCGCCCCTGCGCGCGGCCGATATGGCGCGGAAAGCCACCGCGCCCAATGTGGTGACCGGCCTGGCCTGCCCGGAAGCCCCCAAATCACGGACCACGCGGTTGCCCAAGGCGTCGGCGGCCACGCGGCCGGATACGGCCATCACCGCGCCGGCGGTGCCGTAACGGCGCAGGCCATCCTCCAACACGGCGAGCGCGAACTCGGTCTTGCCCGAACAGGGCGCACCGATTACCAGCCTTGCCGCGCCGTCGTGGTCAAGGCCGTCCAGCAGGTCCGAAGCATGCAATCCGTCAGTCATGGCTCAAGCCTAACCCCGGTTTTTGGGGAGGGAAAAATTTTACCGCCCGCAATATTCGGCGGTATCGTCGGCTGTATGGTAAGTGAGCGGATGCCGTGGAGACGCATCCGCGCCCGAGAGAGGGAAGACTATGGCCAATGCACCGAGCCGGCCACCGAAGCTGCCCGGCTATGATTTCGTCCAGACGCTGGGCAGTGGCGCCACGGCGACCGTATACCTGTATCACCAGCGCATGCCCGCCCGCCCGGTGGCGGTCAAGGTCAGCGCCAAGACCCTTGACCCGCAGGCGGCGGCCCTGTTCAACCGCGAGGCCAATTTCATGGCCAAGCTTTCATCGCATCCTTATATTCTGCCGGTGTATGACGCGGGCGTCACCTCGGACGGGCATGGGTTCATCGTGGTGGAATACGCTCCGGGCGGCACCTACAACAGCATGATGAAGGCCCAGTCGCTGACCTGCGAACAGGTGCTGGATCTCGGCATCAAGCTGGCGAGCGCGCTGTTCACCGCGCATCGCAGCAACATCATCCATCACGACATCAAGCCCAGCAACATCCTCATCACGTCGCAGGGGCTGCCGGTATTGGCCGATTTCGGCATTTCCACCGATGTCTACGACCGTACCGAGACGGGGTTCTCGCCGCCGTGGGCGCCGCCGGAGGTGCTGCAGCATCTGACCAACGGCTCGGAGGCGGCCGACATCTACTCGCTGGCGGCCACGTTGTACGCGCTGTTGGTGGGGTGCTCGCCATATCAGCATGAATATCGTCCGCGTTCGCAGTCGGAGCTCATCAGTCTGATCATCAACCAGCCGCTGCCGCGCATCAACCGCGCGGACGTGCCGGCCGAGGTGGAGAACGTGCTGCGCCGCGGGTTGAACAAGGATCCCGATCAACGCTACTACTCGGCGCTGGAGTTCGCGCGGGCCATGCAGCGCGTACAGTTCGCGTATTACGGTCATGCCACGCCGGTCACGGTGGAGGGCATGCCGCCGTATCCGAAGGATATCGAACGTCGCCGCAGGGTCACGGATCAGACCGGCCAGATGGCGGCCGCGCCACGTCATTGGGGCAAACCCGTGGCCATCGCGGCTTCCATCGTGGCGGCGTTGGCAGCCGTGGGGCTGGTGTTCGCGTTCGTGGTGGTGCCTCGCATGGACAGCGCCGCCGGTTCGGATGCCCGGCAGCTGGCGACGCCCGGCACGTCGGATGACGACGGCGACCGCAACGGACAGGACGACGACGTGATCACCGATACGGCGAACGCGCAGGTGCCCTCGCCGGAGAACGTCACCGGATCGTACGCGCAGGACGGTTCCTCCGTGACCTTCACCTGGACCAATCCCGACCCACAGGGCGGCGATACCTATGCGTGGGCGATCATGCAGGGCAGTACGGCCGATCAGAGCGCCGCGACCACCACCACGAAGGACACCCAGGTGACCGTGGACGCGCAGGATGGTTCGCAGACCTGCATCCAGGTGTCGATCGTGCGCAAGAGCCGTCGGATGTCCGCTAATCCCGCAATCGCCTGCGCGGCCAAACCGCAGTAGTCCCGTCATCGATACGCATTGAAACCACACGCCGGCACCACTAGACTGGCACCACAGAGAGCAGGAAGGTCAGGGGGAAGACCAGATGGCCAGATCAGCCCGATCATATGATCGCAGGCGTCGCATCGGCGCCGCATTCCGTCGTCTGCTGCCGTCCGGCAGCCATACATGGACCATGCCAGTGCTCACGCTGCTGTTGCTCATCGGCCTGGTGGCGGGCGCGGTCATCGTCAGTACGGTGACCAGACGGCATATCCAGCTTGACGACGGCACCGTGTGGGTCACGTCCCTGAACAATCGGAAAGCCGCGCGTTTCAATGTGAAGAACCGTGAGGCGGATGCCGGCATCGCCTCCTCCGCACCCCGATTCGACGTGGCGCAGCATAACAGCGACGCCATCTTGGCCGAGCCGAACAGGGCCTCGTCCATCAAGGCCTCCACCGTCAGCACCGACGCGAAGACCGACACCCGCGCCAACACCACGACCATGATGGGCGGAGATACGGTGGCCTTCCTCAATGAGAAGACCGGCAATGTGTGGACCGGCCAGTCCTCGCATCTCGACGCGGTCTCCCCCACGGCCTCGGATCCGCAGATGGAGCTCGGCTCGGGCGGGCGCATCGTCGTGACCCATACGGGCGAGGTCTACGGCTACCGTCCATCGGACGGCATGGTCCTGCGCATCAAGGATGCGGGCGGCAGCCCGCAGGAAATCGGATCCCTGACCGGCGGCCGGCAGCAGACGGCGGATAGTTTCACCGTCGTCGGCGAGACGCCGGTGATCGCCTCCGGCACCGATCTACTGTTCAAGGGCGGCAAGGCCACCGTGGACACCACCGGCAAGCTCACGCTTCAGGCACCGCCCACCGATGACCGCCAAACCGACTGGGTGGCGGCCTCCTCACCGCATGGTCTGGCTCTGGTCAGGTTGAAATCCGGCGCCAAACCCGTGTTCCTGACTAACGGGGGCAAGGGCGAGGCCGCGCAGCCGGTCTCGTTGAACGGCTGCGTCATGGCCGCCTGGAGCCAGAAGGTCAGCAACTACGTGCGCGTCTGCTCCCCCACGGGCACGGACGGCAAGCTGCAGACCCTCGATGCGGTGAGCACCACCTCGCAGCTGGTGTTCCGCACCAATCATCGCCTTGCCGTGCTCAATGACGTCATCAACGGCAACGTGTGGAATCCCGAGGACTCCACCAAGGTCATCAAGATCCAGTGGAACCGCATCCAGACCGAGCAGACCTCCAAGGAGGAGCAGAACACCGATTCGGCCAACAACCACCGCGATTTTTCGAAGACCTGCTCAGCCCAATCCGGTCAGATCAAGGCCGTGGACGATACCATCGGCGTCCGAGCCGGCTCCGAACAGATCCTCGACGTGCTCCGCAACGACGAGCAGACCGACTGCTCCGTGCTGCGCATCACCAAGGTGGGCGCGCCCAGCGGCGAAAACATCACCGTCTCCCCCATCTACGACGGCCGGTTCCTGCAGCTGGACGCCTCCTCCGCATCCTCCGGCACCGCGACCTTCTCCTACGACATCACCGACGGCCGCGGTCAGAGTTCCTCCGCCGCCGTGACCGTGAACCTGACCGGTTCGGAGAACAGGGCGCCGCTCCAGTTCGACACCCCGCCGGAAATCGACGTGGAACAGGGCGCCAGCTACACCGCCAACGCGCTGGGCAGCTTCACCGACCCGGACGGCGATCCGCTTACCCTGATCTCCGCGGTGCCGCAGAACACCGATCAGGTGCAGGTCTCCACCCGCGCGGACGGCCAGCTCACCTTCAACACCGGCGCCCTGGCCTCCGGCCGCGTGGGCGTGGAACTCACCGTTTCGGACGGACGGGCCAGCGGCACCGGTCTGGTGTACTTCTCCATCAAACCAGTGAACACGCTGTCGGCGGTCATCGATCCGATTGCCAAGACCACCACTCCCAATACGGACACCACCATCGCACTGTCCTCCTACGTGCACGGCACATCCAGCGAACCCGCGCAACTGAGCCAGGTGGATACGCCGGACGGCGCCTCCACAGCCGCCAATACGGCGGATATGACCATCTCGTTCAAAGCCGCCAAGCCAGGCACCTACTACGTGCCGTACACCATCACGCAGGGGTCGGTGCCCGCCACCGGTCTGGCACGGGTGGAGGTGCAGCCGGTCGAGGGCGAGGCCGCCAAGCCGGTGGCCGCCAACGACGTGGCACTGCTCGGCGCAGACAACACCGCGATCGTGGAGCCGCTCGCCAACGACGTGGATCCGATGGGCGGCGTGCTGTCGGTGGCTACGGTGAGCGCCCCCGCGGGCTCCGGCATCAAGGTGGGGCTCGTGAGCCACAAGCGCGTGTACATCACCGCACGTCAAGTGCCCACCAGTCCGGTGGCCATCAGCTATACGGTTGCCAACGCCTCGGGCACAGCCAAGGGCACCATCGTATTGCAGCCGCCGGCGTTGACCTCCTCGAATTCGGTGCCGAAAGCCGCCAACGTCAACGCGCAGGTACGTGCGGGAGGCATCGTCTCGGTGGATGTGCTCGACCATGTGACCTATCCGGACGGCACCACGGTCAAGCTCAAGAACAACCTGCAGTACGACAAGAACACGTTCAAGGGACTGGCCTTCGTGTCCGGGGACACGGTGCGCTATCAGGCATCCGAGGAAACGGGCACGTTCCCGATCACCTACACGGTGGAGGACAACCTCGGCAACGTGGCCTCTGCCACCATCACCATCTCCGTGCACGCACGCAACGCCGAAGGCAAGGCAGCCCCCACCCCGCATGACACGGAAGCCCAGGTGGCAGCAGGCCAGAAGGTGCGCATCCCCATCACGCTGACCGGCATCGACGTGGATGGGGACGACGACCAGCTCCTCGGCCTGGGCAACAAGGCCCCCAGCCTGGGCCGCATCTCCGAAGTCGGCTCGGATTACCTGATCTACGAGGCGTATCCCGATTCCTCCGGCACCGACACCTTCTCCTACGCCGTGGAGGATTGGACCGGCCAGCGCGCCCAGGCGCAGATTCGCGTGGGCGTGTTCCAAAGCTCCTCCAGCTCCGGCGTGTACGCGCGCGACGACGAGATCACGCTGCGTCCGAACACGGCCGCCACCGTGCCCGTGGCCCAGAACGACATCTCCGGCGACAACACCGATCTGACCGTGGACAAGACCGTCAAGGCTCAAGGCATCAGCGGCGTGAACGTGAAGGACAACATGATCGCCTTCACCACACCGGCGAACGCCACCACCGCGTACATCGCCTACACGGTCAAGGACAAGGCCGGGCTTTCGGACACGGCCACGCTCACCGTGAACGTGGATCCGAACGCAGCCATCGAGCCGCCCACCGCCTACGACTACCGGGTGCCTTCCGCGGCGACGATCGACAAGAAATCCGTGGACGTGGACATCTCCCAGTGGATCGCCAACCCCTCGGGCACCGTCGACGAGCTCGAGGTAGGCGTGCACCCCTCGGCGGCCGACCATGCGCGCGTCAAGGGCGGCAAGCGTTCGACCGTCATCACCGTGGACCTGACCTCGCAGGCCCGCGCGGTGCCGTATACGGTGACCAACACCACGCATCACATCACCTCCACCGCGTTCATCCAGGTGCCCGCATACGGCGTGTTCCCGCCCACATTGCGCCCGAAGGCCCCTGAGCTGAAGGTCAACTCGCGCGAGACCATCACCATCAACATCAACGACTACGTGCGCGTGGGCGCCGGCAAGGAGCCGCATATCGAGTCGTCCGGCTCCGTGAGCGCCACCAAGGCGTCCAACTCGGATCTGTACGCGAACGACCACACGCTGAAGTTCACCGCCGTGGACAACTATTCCGGCCCGGCGTCCATCACCTTCACCGCCACGGACGGCAAACCCGGCACGGACAAGAACCGCATCATCAACTCGGCGGTGATCACGCTGCAGATCACCATCGTGGGCAAGGACGTGCCGCCGCCCACGTTCACCTCCTCCACCATCGACGTGGAGGCCGGAGCCGATCCGAAGACCATCGACCTGAAGGCGCTCACCCATGCCCCGGCCGGATTCGAATCCGAAGCCGCACGGTACACGTACGCCGGCGGCACCTCCTCCTCGGACCAGATCACGGCGAAGCTGTCCGGCAACGGCAGCCTGCAGATCTCCGCCACCAAGGAGGCACAGCCGGGCACCACCGCAACCGTCCCCGTGCAGATCAACTACGAGAAGGGCACGGTGAACGCCGGCGTGACCGTGCGCGTGGTGGCGTCCAGCCGTTCGCTGGCCCGCATCAGCGCCAAGACCCTGCAGCTCAAGGCCGGTTCCGGCGATTCCGTGGATGTGCTGGCGGACGCCTACAACCCGTTCCCGGATTCCCCGCTGACCGTGGTGGCCTGCAAGGCGGACGACTCCACCAAACTCACCGTCGACGCATGCGACCCCTCGGGCCGCATCTCCATCACCGCCGCCTCGGACATCGGCGCCTCCACGAGCACCGTGCTGGTGACCGTCGAGGATGGCAGCAAGGTCAAGGAGCGGCAGGTGACAGGCACCATCACCGTCTCCGTGATCGACCGGCCCGAGCCGCCGCTCCTCTCCCCCGTGGGCGGCGAACCGCAGAACGGATCGGTGACCCTGACATGGACGCCGGGCGCGGCCAACGGCAGCCCCATCACCGAATACCGGGTCGATTGGACCGGAGGCGCGGAGGGCAGCAAATCCTGCGGCGCCGTCACCTCCTGCCAGATCACGGGACTGACCAACAACAAGCCCTATTCGTTCACCGTGAGCGCCCGGAACGAAGTGGGCTGGTCCAAGCCGTCCGCCTCGGTGGAGGCCACGCCGGACCGCGTGCCCACCGCGCCGACCAATGTGACCATCACCGGCGGCAACAAGACCGCGACCGTCAACTGGGACACCCCCAAGGGTGATTTCGGCGGCGTGGACAACTATTCGGTGACCATCAGCGGCGCGGGCGCACCCCAGACCAAAGAAACCAACGGCACGGCCAACAAGATGACGTTCACGTTCCCCAACGGCGACATCAAGGACGGCACCACCGTGACCGCCACGGTCAAGGCGCACAACGCCATCAACTGGGGCGCCGAATCCGCCCCCTCCGAGGCGGCGGACGTCTGGGGCGACCCGGATGCGCCGACCATCGACCTGTCCAACAAGGACGAGGAGGTCACGGCCAAGATCACCCTCGGAGACAACCACAACGCCGGATGCCAGGCCATCGTGTTCGGCGGCGACACGGAAGGCAGCCTGTCCTGCTCCGAGGATTCCACCACGTTCACCGTCCACGAGAGCGATCTGAACCAGTCCAAGATCACCGTGACCGCCACGGTCAAGCCCAAACGCACGCCGTCCGATCCGGAGACCGGCAAGGCGTCCTTCACCCCCGTCTACGAGGTGCAGCAGCCCACGAACGTCCGCACCTCCGGTTCGGGCAGCACCTGCACCGTGCGCTGGAGCAAGCAGGGCCTCGTCCAGTCCTTCAACGTGACCGCGGACGGTCTGGGATCCACCACGGCCGGCAAGAACGAGACCTCCGCCACGTTCAGCATGGATCCGTGGGCCACCTGCGGCACGGCCTCGGTCGAGCAGGTGTTCAACGGCGAGACCAGCGATCCGGTCTCCGGAGGCCCGTCGGGCTCGCCGTACGTCTATGAGGTCAAGGCGAAGATCACCGCCCCCAGCAGTCTCAAGTGGGGCGACAGCAAGGACGTGGTCGAGGTGTCCGGCGGTTCCGTGGACACCTACGGCAAGGACGCCCGCTACCAGATCGTCATCAACGGCCAGGCGTTCGACTGGACTCCGGGACGCCCGCTGGACGTGACCGACCTCGACATCGACGATGACGACGACTACCGGTGGAGCATCAAGGTCACCAGCACCGAAGGCCTGAGCGGGCTCAACAACACCGTCTCCGGCGGCACGATCCGGGGAACCCGCCCCGGCGTCGAGCCCGACACCGACGGCGAGGCCTCCACGTCCTCCTTCAAATCCCGTTCCAGCACCCATGCACTGATCAGATCGCCATGGATATTGGGACTGGCTCGAACACCGGGGCGGTGAGGACCTTACGACCCATACGTTCCGAATAGTCCACGAATCCCTCGCCAATCCAGCGCACGGACATCAATCCGATGGCAGACAGACATAATCGACACACCCAAAGCCGCCGAACACAGCCGACGGCATAACCCGGCAGCATGACCAGCAACAGTAGGAGAACAATCCCCATGAGCGAACACATCGACGACGCAACGCAACTGTCCGACGCCACCAGGCTTTCGGACTCCACCGAATTCTCGGACTCCACCCGCCTGTCCGACGCCACGCGCCTCTCCGCCACGCCGCATGGCCGGTCCGATCACGCCCGCGGCAAGCAGCCCTCCGGCGGCAGGCAGGCCAAAGCCGCGTCGCCCGATACCAAGGCCAACGCCGCCGCATCTCCCGTGGTGCAGCCCAGCCTTCCTCAGCGTCCGGGCACCGGAAGCGCATCCAAGCCGTCCGGCCCGCAAACCGCGCCCATCACGCCGAAGCGGAAGGGCGACGAGGGTTTCCCGAAGAAGACCCGGCAGCGCGCGGCCTCCCAGGCCCCCGGTGCCATCGATTCCGGGCTGCTGCCGGAACCCACCGACAAGGTAAGGGAGTTCCAGGACTCCTTCCACGCGCTGGTGGAGAACATCTCGAAGGTGGTGGTCGGCAAGGTGCAGCCGATCCGCCAGTGCGTCACCGCGCTGCTGGTGGGTGGTCATATCCTGCTCGAGGACAATCCGGGCACCGGCAAGACCCAGCTGGCCCGAGGTTTGGCCAATTCCATCTCCACCAGCTTCAAGCGTATCCAGTTCACCCCCGATCTGCTGCCCTCGGATGTGGCGGGCGTGACCTTCTACGACCAGAAGCACAGCGAGTTCGAGTTCCGTGAGGGCCCGATCTTCGCGTCCATCGTGCTTGCCGACGAGATCAACCGCGCCTCGCCGAAGACCCAGTCCGCTTTACTGGAGGTCATGGAGGAGCAGAAGGTCACCGTGGACGGCGAAACCCATCCCGTGCCGCAGCCGTTCATCGTGATCGCCACGCAGAACCCCATCGAACAGCTCGGCACCTACAAACTGCCTGAGGCGCAGATGGATCGTTTCCTCATCAAGACCTCCATCGGATATCCGGGCCATGACGTCTCGGTGGATATCCTCAAGCAGCTGGACGTGACCGACCGCGCCGGCGAGATCTCCCCCGTGCTCACCGGCGGGGATGTGCTGAGCCTGCGTAAGGTGGCCTCCGATATCTACGTGGACGATGCGATCCGAGAATACGTGGTGCGTCTGGTGGAGGCCACACGTCACAACGAGAAGATCATGGTGGGCGCCTCCATGCGTGGCGCGCTGGCCCTGACCCGTTGCGCCCGCATCTGGGCCGCGGCGGATGGACGCGCCTACGTGGTGCCGGACGACGTCAAGGACCTGGCGGTGCCGGTGCTCGCACACCGCATCACGCTCACCCCGGAGGCCACCTTCGACGGCGCCACCGCCGAAAGCCTGATCGCTCAGATCCTGGAGGACGTGCCCGCCCCCACCATCGGACGATAACGAAAACACTCCTGCAGGAGAAGGTTTTCTCGGAAGGGATTTTCATGGATACCGCATCCACTGCAATCGCACGGCGACGCCGGAGACGCGAGCGCTCATTCAGACGCGCCGTCAGGACGGTCCGGAGATTCTTCGCCTCATACGTCTCGCCCCTGGGCTGGGCGGTGCTGGCGGCGGGGCTGGCATGCCTGATCGCGTTCGCGTTGCTGGGCTGGTACGAGCTGCTGGTCTTCGCCATCGTGGCGGCGGTGATGCTGCTCTCCGCCGTGGTGCTGTCCCTGGGCAACACGCGCTTCAACGCCGCGATCTCCGTGTCCAACCGGCGGGTGACCGTGGGAGACATGGTGTCCGTGCTGGTGGATATCGATAACAAGGGCCGCACGCCTACCACCAACGCGCGTGGCGACCTACCGATCGGCGACGCCCACGAACGGTTCACCATCCCGATGCTCGCTCCGGGCCAGGCCAAACAGACGGATGTGGAGTTCCGCACGGTCTCCCGCGCCATCCTGCCCATCGGCCCTTTGCGCATCCGCAAAGGCGACCCGTTCGGACTCATCCGCCACGAAAAGGAGCTGGCGGAGCGGCTCACCGTGTTCATTCATCCGAAGACCGTGCGTCTGAATACGCTGAGCTCCGGCGTGCCGCGCGATCTCGAGGGGCAGCCCTCCGGCCAGATCGTGGACGACGACCTCGATTTCTACGGCCTGCGTGAGTACGAGCCGGGCGACGACGTGCGCAACGTGCACTGGCTGAGCTCGGCGAAGACCGGCACCCTGATGATCCGCCAGTATGAGGCCACGCGCCGCACGGACACGTCGGTGACCATGAGCGTCAATCCCGACGATTACGCCACCAGCCAGGAATTCGAGATGGCCGTGTCCATCCACGCCTCCATCGGCGTGCAATGCCTGCTCCAGGACCGCCCACTCTTCTGCCATGCCGGCGAGTTGCATGCCCAGCCGCGCAACGCCATGGAGTTCCTGGACGCCTCCAGCGCCATCGAACCGGACCGCGAGGACAATCCGAATCTGGCCGAAGGCACGCTGCGGCACAGCCCGGACGCCTCGTTCTACTTCTTCACCGTCGGTTCGCTCAAAAGCGTGGATCAGATCAAGCGCATGACCATGGCGTTGCCCCGCTCCGCCAGTTGCGTGGTGCTGCAGGCCGATTCCGGTGCGAACCGCGGTATCAGGCGATTCGCCAACTTCACGCTGGCCACCGTGGGCGAGCTTGATGACCTGCCGCTCATCATGGGGGTGCTCGCATGACCGCCAACCGTCGCAAAGCTCCCATTAGCGCCAGCCAAGCCACGTATCGGGCCACCGGGGCGACCGGATCCGTCGCGCCGGCCCGATCAGGGCAGCCGAGCCAATCGGCACAATCGATTCGGCCAACCCAATCGACTCAGCCGAATCAGCCGGCTCAGCCAGCCCAGCCGACTCGCACCTCGGCCGGGTTCTTCACCGCGCCACGCACCGCACCCGGCCGGACACCGGGAGGACTGCCCGCCGGAACCGTCCCCGTCTCCGGCGCCACGTTCGGCGGCACCCTTGGCACCAACACCACCACCGGGTCATGGGCGGATTCCACCCACTCGGTCATCTGGATGACCCATGGGGACCTGGCCCATGGCATCGGCCGCTCCGGCCAGCCCTGGGGGCGTCATCTCATCAGTCTGACGGCCGTGGTCGCGATGATGCTGCTGGCGTTGTCCAATCTCATCGACGTCTACGGCGAACCCGTCGCATGGGCCGCGGCGGCGGTGCCGGCCACGCTGATCGGCACCCTGATAGCCCTCGCCGGCACACGCCCCATCCTGCGACTGTGGTGGCAGCTGGTGTTCCTGGCGTTCGCGCAGTTCATCGTAGGACCGGTGATCGCGTTCAACGGCACCACCACAGCCCATATCGTGCCCGGTCTCGAGACCCTGAGCCGCGGCTGGGAGGCAACGTTCGGCTCGTTCAAATACCTGATTTCCATAACGCCGCCCATCGGCACCGCGGACGGCTCGCTGATGGCCGTATGGACCATGGGCCTGTGGCTCACGTTTCTGGCCGGCATCTTCGCCATCCACGGCAACGCCTGGCTGTCCCTGGTCAGCGTGCCACCACTGGCGTGCGCCGTGGCCGTCTGCGCGTTGCTGGGCACCGGGACCGGCTGGCAGAGGCCGATCTGCGGCACCGCCTTCGCCATCGTGCTCATCGTGTGGCTGTCCTGGAGGCTCGACCTGTTCGAATGGGGCCGCTGGATCTCCAGTCTGATCATCGCGGTGCTTGCCGCGGGTCTGGCGTTCGGCGGCACGCTACTGGTGCCGCAGGACCGCATGGTGCTGCGCGACCGCTACAACCCGCCGCTGAACCCGTACGACTACACCAGCCCCCTGAGCGGCATACGCTCCTATATCAAGGATCACAAGAAGGACGTGCTCCTGACCGTCACCGATCTGCCGGCGAGAACTCCGGTACGTCTGGCGGTGATGGACCGTTTCGACGGCTCGGTATGGAACCTCTCCGATTCCAGCGAAGCTTCGGACTCCTCGAACTACGAGCGCGTGGGCACGTCCATCGCCACCAGCGAGAAGGGCTACCCGTTCACCGCCACCTTCACCGTGAACAAGGGGCTTGCCGACACCTGGCTGCCATTGGCCGGCGCGGCCAGAAGCGTGGATTTCAAGTCGAACAACGACACGTTCTATTACAATGCGGACACCGATTCGGCCATCATCCCCGCCGGCACGCACGAGGGCCTGACCTACACCGAAACCGGCATCGTCCCCACCAAGCCCAGCGACAAGCAGATCAACCAGGCCAAGGCCTCCCGCATCAGTCAGCCGCAGGCGCAGGAAGTGCCCGATTCGGTAAGCAAACTGGCCACGTCGATCGCCGGCGGCCAGGCTTCGGGAGGCGCAGCCGCCACCGCATTGGCCGATACCCTCAAGGAATCAGGCTGGTTCTCCCATGGCCTGCAGGGCGACTACCCGTCCGAGGCCGGCCACGGCAACTACCGCGTGAACAAGCTACTCGCGGGCACGGCCATGGTGGGCGATTCCGAACAGTACGCCTCGGCCATGGCGCTCATGGCCCGCGAACTCGGGCTGCCTTCGCGCGTGGTGATGGGCTTCCTGCCCAAGGACGAGGATGGCAGCATCTCGGACAAGCGCACCAAGAAGGAGACCGGCAACCACACCGTCACCGAATTCACCGGCAACGACGTGACCGCCTGGGTGGAGATCAAGCTCCAGAACCTCGGCTGGGTGGCCTTCTACCCCACGCCCAAGGAAACCAAGGTGCCGGACGAGAACCAGAACCTGACCCCGCCGAACCCGCAGACGCTGGTCCGCCAGCCTCCGGTGCCGCTGACCGACCCCCTGCGCGACAAGACCCAGGCCAAAGGCCAAAGTTCCCTGGCCGGAGCGGACGCGGACGCCGATTCCACCAATCTGTTCTGGCCAAAATTCTGGCGTGTGACCCGTCTGGTGGCACTCTACGGTAGTCCGGTTTGGCTGCTGCTCATCGTCTGCGGCCTGATTCTCACGGTGAAGGCGCTGGCACTGGCCCGAGCGAGAAGACACGGCAGCCCGCAGACTCGCGTGGCCGCCGGATGGGACGCCATCCACGCGCTGGCCGAGCAAAGCGGCATCACCGCCACCGGCACCAGACGCGATCAGGCCCAGTCCATCGCCCGTCAGCTCAACACCGACCCGCAGTCCTTCGCCCAACTGGGTCGCGAGGCCGACTACGCCACGTTCTCCGGCAAGGCCGTGCTCTCCAATCAGGCCTCCGCCTATTGGAAGAGCGTGGACAAGGTACGCAAATCGATGCTCGCGGCGCTACCCCGATTCAGGCGGATTCGCACCCGGCTTTCACTCAAGAGCGTGGTTATACTGTCAGGTAGACGCGCCACAGTCAGGAAGCCAAAGGGGTCTCGCACCGTCCGGCGCACGTCGAAGAAGGGAACGACGTCATGAGTTCAGGTTCCATCCGCACCGCCATCGCGAGTGACGTGGGCCTGAAACGCCGGAACAATCAGGACAGCGGCCTCGCCTCACACGGCGTATACGTGGTCTGCGACGGCATGGGCGGCGGCATGGGCGGCGAGCAGGCCAGCGGTCTGGCCATCCAGCGGTTCGCCCAACTCGCCGGACGTCCCGAACGCAACCGCGCCGACATCGACGACGCCCTGGCGCTCGCGCAGCACGACATCCTCCAATTGGGCCGCGAGCTCGGCGGCGTGGCCGGCACCACCATTTCCGGTCTGATTCTGCCGGTCACGCCCGATGCGCAGGATTCCCCGAAATCGATAGATTCGGCGGCTTCACCAACCTCGCCGGACCCGTCGAACCTGCCGGACGCTTCCAATCACACGCCAGCCGATGGCTCCGGCCGGGCTCCCCGCGAATTCATCGACCAGACCTATGTGGTGAATGTGGGCGATTCGCGCACCTACCACATGAATCCCGTACCCGGCACCGGCTCATCCGAAGCGCCCGTCTGGGATGTCTCCTCGTTCACCCGAATCACACGGGACCATTCCAAGCGTCAGGAGGCCATCGACTCCGGCCAGATGCTGCCGGAAGTGGCCGAAGCCACCATCCCACGCAACATCATCACCCAATGCCTTGGCGATCCGAACGGCATCGAGCCGGACGTCTACGTGGCGGATATGACCGGACGGTTCATCATCTGCTCGGACGGTCTGCACGGCGAAGTGCCGGATGAACGGATCGCCGCCATCGCCGCCGCCCACTCCTCCCCGCAGGAGGCCGTGGACGCGCTACTGGCCGCCGCGCTCAACGCGGGCGGTACGGACAACATCACTGTGATTGTGGTCGATATGCCGCCGACCTCGCCCAAACACCATGCGTTCAGCGCCTGCAAGCTGGACGCGGGTGAGGAAATCGGCGTCATCGAGGACGCAACACTGCAAACACTCAGGACGTTGCGTTCGGCATAGCCGAGCGGAGTTAAGGAGGAAAACCCATGGTTGATTACGATGCCGCGGTCGCTGCCGTACAGGATCCGAATGCGGATCCCATCCTGCTGGCGAAGGTCGCCTATGAGAATCCGGAGTTCGGCGCCAATGTGGCCGTAAACCCCCGCTGCTACCCCGGTCTGAAGCGCTGGCTGGCCGAGTTCGGCGACGAACGCGTCCGTCAGACCCTGGAGCAGATGGGCTTCACCGCCGACGCGATCGGCGGCCCGGTGGTGGATCAGCAGGCACCCGAAGCCGAGGCACCGGCCGAATCCGACGTGGTCTACGGTCAGGAGTCCACCGCGGAGACCTTCGCCGAAACATCCGAAACCGCTCAGCAGACCGACACCCAGCCCGCCGCCGACGCCTGGACCGACGACGGTCAGTCCGCCGAATCGCAGTCGGCATATGACGGTTACGCCGACCTGCAGTCCGTGTCCGATCAGCCGGCAGAATCGTACGCCGAAACCTACGGCACGACCGCCGATCAGCCGGCCGGCGTCCAACCCGCCGACCAACCCGCGGCCGGCTACGCGCAACCCGCCGCCGAGACCTATGCCCAGCCGGTTCAGCAGACGGTCCAACCGCAGCCGGTATTCGAGGAGCCGGTGGTCACCAACCCGTACGGTTTCACCGTGCAGCTGGCGCTGACCACCACCGATCAGATGCAGATCGCCCAAATCGCCCAGTACGCGCCGGAACTGCGCGTGTGCATCGCCCGCAACCCCAACACGTACCCGGCCCTGCTGGATTGGCTCGCACAGCTGGGCGACCCGGCCATCAACGCCGCGCTGGCCTCCCGCCAGTGACACATGATGCGGTGAAGTAGCGAAAGGACAGCATCATCATGGCCTTCATTCCTTATCCCCCGGCACCCGAATTCGGTTGGTACGCCGACGACCAGCCGACCGACCAGCCGGTTGATCAGCCGACAGACGCTGCGGTCGAGCCGGACAGCGCCGCGTCAGCGCCCGAAACCTCCGCGGCCGATGCCCTGCAATCGGTGACCGACCCCGCAATCGCCCCTACCGAATCGGTCAGCGACATCGCCGATGCCGCGACTCCCGCGGAAGGCACCCCGCACGCCGCCGAACATGACATCGAGGACTGGGACAGCACCGTGCTCTCCCCCTCGTTCACGTCGAAGGCGCCACAGAAGGTGTACCTGCTCCACAACGACCTGACCGGCCAGACCATCGTGATCGACAAGAGCACGCTGCTGGGCCGCAAGCCGTCCATGGACGTGCCGCAAGGAGCCAAGTCGGAACGCATCGAGGATCCGACCCGCACCACCTCGCGCAACCATGCCGCCATCAGCATCGACACCGACGGCGCGCTGTGGATCGAGGATTACGGTTCACTCAACGGCACCTACATCATCAAGGACGGTCAGGAGACCCAGGTGGTCAAGGGCACGCCGCTCAAGCTCGACGCCCCCGCCACCGTCCGCATCGGCGACCAGTTCTTCAACTTCACCGAACAGGCGAACTGAGTTCCGCTAGTCCCGAGCTTGCGCGTCGACCTCCGTGAGCTCGGGCGGCCGACGGGTCGAGAAGCGGAACATCATCACGGCGAGCACCGCGCCGAACACGGCCATGCCGGCGAACACCCACATGCTTTCGGGGAACGCGCGCAGGTAGGCGTCCGACTGGCCCGCACCGCCCGCGACCTGCGCCGCGGCGAACTCGGTGACCAGCGTGCTGGCCACGGCCGTGCCGATCGCCCCCGCCAACTGCTGTACCGTGTTCATCACCGCCGAACCATCGGCGTTCAGCCTGGCCGGCAGCTGATTCAGGGCGTGCGTCTGGTCGGGCACGAGCACGAACCCGGAGAACGCCATGAACACCGCATAGGCCACCGCGATCACCCAGATATTGCCGGAAATCAGAATGAACACGGCATCCATCACCGTGACGACCACGAATCCGATGACGATGAACTTCGGCGGGAAGTGATTCTTCAAGGCACCGCCGATCATCGGCGCCGAAATCGCACCGACCACCGCGCCGGGCAGCAGCGTCAACGCCGCCGTGAGGCTGCTCAGGCCGAACCCGCGCTGCAGCAGAATCGGCAGCAGGAAGTTCAGTCCCAGCACGCCGCCGGAGGCCATGAGCAGAATCAGCATGCCCAGCGAGAATCCCGGATACGCGAAGACGCGCACCTCCACCAGCGGCCGTTCCATGCGTAGCTGCATCGCCACGAACGCGGCCAGAACCGCCACGCTGGCGACCAATACCAGCCAGAACCGCCAATCGCCGTTCCATGAGGCGAAGAAGCTCACCGCGACGATCAGGCCGGCCAGGCCGACGGCGACCAGCAGCAGCGAGGGCACGCTGATGGTGGCCTGTGCGGCGTCGCCCTCATGACGAATCTCGGGCACGGTGGCCATGCCGAGCAGGAAGGAAATCAGCAGGAACGGCAGCATCGTGTAGAAGATCCAGTGCCAGTTCAGGTACTCCATCACCACGCCGCCGAACACCGGGCCGATGGCCGGCGCCGCACAGGTGACCAGGCTTACGATGCCGAGCATCGCTCCGCGCTGCTCCAGCGGGGCCTTCTCCAGAATGATGTTGGTGATGAGCGGCAGCGAAATGCCCGTACCGAGCGCCATGACGAGTCGCGCGGCCAGCAGCATCGGGAAGTTCACGGCGAACGCGCCCAGCAGCGTGCCCGTGGTGAAGATCACGACCGCCGCGACGAACAGCGCCCGCGTGGCGAAGCGACGCACCATGAACGGCGAGCTCGGAATCGCCACCGAAAGCAGCAGCAGATAACCGGTGGTGAGCCACTGCACCACGGACGCGCTGATCGCGAACTCCTCCATCAGCGTGGAGTAGGCGATGTTCAGCGACGTTTCGGACAGGATGCCCAGGAACGTGAGGATCGCGAGCGAGACCACCGCCACCACGAGCCTCGCGCCGACCGGACGTTTGCCGGATTCCACCGACTCTCCGGCGCGTGCCGCCCGTGCGTGCTGCGTGTCGTATCCGCCCATGCGTATGTTCCTTTCCATGTTCGATGATGTTTCGATGACGCCGTCGTCCTTCCACAGCCGATTCGTCAGCCGATCGATCAGGACAATCTGTCATGCTATCGGCGAATGTTACGCGAAACTCACCCGAAGTCCTTCGGCCCCGTCACCCTGGTGCCCTGCCGGCCCCGTCACCCTGGTGCCCTGCCAGCCCCGTCACCCTGGTGCCCTGCCAGTCCCGTCAGCCCCGTCCTTCCTGCGCGTCCGGCGCACCCCGCCGGGTTGCTCCCCGTCCATCTCGCCCGACATACCCCCGATGTGCGCCCTTGAACGGGGCGAATGTATGCTGAAAGTCTGACCAATAGGGCAACAAGGAGACGATTATGCGCGAACTCAACTGGGCCACGCTCGGATGCGGCGTCATCGCCAACCAACTCGAACAGGCGCTGGAAGGCGAAGGCCGCAAGCTGTATTCGGTGGCGAACCGCACACACGCCAAGGGCGTTGCCTTCGCCGAGAAGTACGGCATCGGCAAGGTCTACGACAACATCGACGACGTGTTCGCCGACCCGGATGTGGATGTGATCTACATTTCCACCCCGCACAACACGCATATCGAGTTCCTGCGCAAGGCGCTCACCGCGGGCAAGCACGTGCTGTGCGAGAAGTCCATCACGCTCAACAGCGAGGAGCTCAACGAGGCGGTGGCCCTCGCGGCGGCCAACGCCGTGGTGCTCGGCGAGGCCATGACGCTCTATCACATGCCGCTGTACCGTAAGCTCAACGAGATCATCGCCTCCGGCAAGCTGGGCGATTTGAAACTCATCCAGATGAACTTCGGCTCCTACAAGGAGTACGACATGACCAACCGTTTCTTCAACCGCGAGCTTGCGGGCGGTGCCATGTTGGACATCGGCGTGTACGCGCTCTCCTTCGTGCGCTGGTTCATGAGCTCCACCCCCGACCAGATTCTTTCGCAGGTCAAGCGCGCCCCGTCCGGCGTGGACGAGCAGGCCGGCATCCTGCTGACCAACCCGGACGGCCAGATGGCCACGGTCACGCTGTCGCTGCACGCCAAGCAGCCCAAGCGCGGCCTGCTCTCGTTCGACAAGGGCTTCGTGGAGATCTACGACTACCCGCGCGGCGAGCGTGCGACCATCACCTACGTGGAGGACGGCCACACCGAGGTCGTGGAGGCCGGCGAGACCGCCAAGGCCTTGGCCTACGAGGTGGCTGACATGGAGGCCGCCATCGCCGGCGACCGTTCCGTCATGCATCTCGATTACACGCGCGACGTGATGGATATGATGACCCTGATCCGCCGCGCCCAGTGGGGCATGACCTACCCCGAGGAAGAGCGCGAGCAGTAAACGCGGTTAACGGGCGGGAACCAAGTACCTCTAATAATCAACGGGAGCGGTAGAGGACGACATGCGTCCGCCGCTCCCGTTTCGTATGGTCCTACACCAGCGGTTCTCGCGCGTGCAGCTCACAGACGACACCGGTTTCCTTGCGAATCCATTCGGCGGCCTGCAGCGCGGCGATGTTCCACAGCGCATGCGGGATGCCGCCGAAGTCCGGTTGCGCGGACCAGAAGGTCAGGTCATCGGGAAACGCGGTGATGGCCGTCCCTTCCTCGGGCGCCGCTCCCCCACCCGGCATGACCGTGCGATACAGGCGGCGGGCCAACGTGGCCACGAATTCGTTGGCCGCGGCGAACGTCTCGTTCAAGTGTTCCTCGGCCGTCACGGGCGGCCCGACGATCTCCCACGATTCCACGTCCGAAGCGTCCCAATGCGCTGATTCGCCGTCCACCTTGCGCTCCAGCGTGACGAATAGCTTGGCGAACTCGCCGGACGTCAGCCCGGTGACCCGCCTGCGTGTGGCCAATTCAATCGGCGTCATGCGTCCTCCCCTAATCGTTTCCGACAGCAACCTTACGACCACTGCCATGGTATCCACTGTGGTATCCGCAAGACTTGCCGCACCGCCCAACGTCAGCCCGCAACACTTCTCATTCGCAGACCAAATGCCAGGGAGCTGCATTCGTATGGAAGGTCCTGCGGCCGTCCATGACCACGGTGAGTCCCGCAGGACCCTGGTACCGGGTTCCATCCGCGTCGAACGTGATGCTCAGTTCATGGCCGGCCACGGGCAGACGTTCGAGTCGGAACCACCGCACGCCCTCGGCCCTGTCGCCATCGCAAGAAACATCCGCTGCCGCCGTTCCGCGGATCAGAGGAATCTGCGGAGCCACGGTGATGACGCTGCGGCCCTCGACGTCCGAGACCTGCACGCCGGCCACGCCGCGCACCACCAGATCGCAGAACGCGGAATGGTTGTAGTCCTTGCCTCGTTCCAGCCCGCCCTTGTCGGCTCGCCAGCCCCATGATTCAAGTATGCGCCGCGAAATCCATTCGCCGGAATCCGGATCGAGATCCTCGTCAAGCCAATGGATACGCCCGCGTTCGGCATCCTCACGGAAGTGGATGGCCGCATACCGTCGCAGTTCCCGCCAGAAATCAATCTCAGTGACCCCGGCCACGCCATGATGCAATGCTTCCAGCATCCCATCCAGCATCTGTGTGGTGGCGAAAGGCCAGCTCGGCCCATTCCACTGGCATTCGTGCGGATCCGGGTTGTTCATGAATCCGGGGTGGCAGCGCTCGGCCGTGGTCGGCCCGACCGTTCCCCGGAAATGGTTTGGATCGGCAGCGAACCGCCATGCCTCGGCATGTTCGTCACCCGCCAGTCCGAACATCCACGGGATATAGCCCAGCAGTTCACGCACGTTGCGGTCGGACGGCATGCGCGCGAAGTCGAAGTCCGGCACCTCGCCGAGCCGGTCATCAAGCGGAATCACCTTGAAGAACCGCGCCCGATCGTCCCACAGCAGTTCCCGGATCAGCCTACGGAGGTCGTCGGCTTTCCGTGCGAACCGTTCGGCCAGATCCTCACGTCCGGCCCAATGCGCGATTCGGGCGATGGCCTCCGCATTTGCGGCCATGTAGCTGTTGAGCGTGGGGCGCAGTCCCGAACCGGAAATGGACAGCTCCATGGCATCCCGGTCGTCGTAGGACCAGAACAGGCCGTAGGAGGTCATGTTCGTGGCCTCCACGTGCCGGTAGAACCGTACGAAATCATCCAGCAGTGAGATGGCGAAATCCCTGTCGTCCCGCGCCACCGCGTACCGGCAGACCGAATCGACCGTCCATGTGGAGTACGAGGTCACGTCTCCGGGCCCGTCGAACCAGAATCGTGCGTCCTGCCGGGCCAGTTCGCCGCCGTCGCGCAGCCATTGGGCTTCCGCCAGATGATGCCCGTCCGCGCAGTTGATGGAATTGTACGGTCCGGCCCAGTACACGTCCGGAAGGAATTCGGTGATGAACCTGCCGCCGCCCGGCACGCTGCGGATGTGCTTGCGGAACACCCACCAGCGATAGTGCCAGATGTCCTCAAGCAGCGGGTCGGAGCAGGAGAAGCGGGGCACATTGGCCTCCATCCACTCCAGCGCCGCGTCGTTCGGGATATCCTGACGATACAGTTCACGGTCTTCCGTGTTGTATCGAAGCACATAATCAGCCATAGTGCTGGCCTGTGCGATCACAGATGTCATGATGAGCTCCAAATCGAGCCAAAATAGGAAACCGTAACGTTGCGGTTTCAGAGGACCAACAATGATAAGTCACGGCTCTGTTAAACCAAGTCAGACATGAATCCATGCCTGACTACCCCTCAGTCGGCTTTGCCGACAGCTCCCCTGACAAGGGGAGCCAAGAATAGGGGCCATGTCAATCTTGGTTTAACAGAACCTGAGCCATTCGACCGTGCGGCAGCAGTGCCCCGCTCCATCAGAGGAATCGAAGCTACGGCATCGTCCGACCGATTAGGCCGATAACCAGCGATAGACCAAGCCGGATCCGGCCGGAATCAGGCGGATTCGCCGCGCACCAGCTGGAATCCGACCGTCTCGCGGCGTACCGGCGTGGTGACGTCGCCGTTGATGCGATCGGCGAGCATGGAGACGGCGGAACGTGCCATGCCATCGAAATCAATGGCGATGGTGGACAGCAGCGGCGAGCTGTATGCGGCCGGGCTCACGCCGTCGAAGCCGAACACGGCCTTGTCCTCCGGAACCCGGATGCCCATGCTGTTGAGTCCGCGCATCAGACCGAAGGCGAGCAGGTCATTCATGCAGAACAGCGCATCGTAGCCGAGGTCGTTCTGGGCGATCATGGCCGCGGCCTTGAGTCCGCCGTCCACGGTCCATTCGCAGGGGATGGTGTCCGTTTCGGTGCCCAGGTCGGTTGCGATCATGGCCTTCGTGGCCAGTCCGATGCCGGTGTTGCGACCCGTGGCGCTGAATTCGCCGGCCTGGAAACGCTGGCCTCCCACGATGGCGGCGTGCTCGTAGCCGCGCTGCTTCAGGTAGGTGAAGGCGGCCTTGAACGCGGGTTCCAGTGGCAGGGCGACGTTGTCGTACAGCGGGTTCGGGGAGTAGTCCTCGAACAGCACGGCCGGATGGTTGCCGATCAGCGAACGCAACTCGTCCTCCCCCACGTTGTGCAGGTTGAGGATGAGTCCGTCGCACATTGGCGAGTTGACGCGCTTGAGGAAGTCACGCTCCACCGCGATCGAGGCGTTGGTCTGCTGGACGATGGTCTGCAGCCCGCGTTTGGCGGATTCCTTGGAGATGGCCCAGGCCAGGTCCGCGAAGTAGGGGTTTTCGAGTTCCGGCACCACGAAGGCGATGATGTCGCTCCTGCCCTGCTTGAGGAACCGGGCTGAAGCGTTGGCGCTGTATCGCACGGCCTGTGCGGCCTTGAGCACCTTCTCGCGGGTGGCGGCTTTGACGCCGTCGTCGCCGCGCAGGGCGGCGGATGCCGTGGTGACCGATACTCCGGCCTCGCGGGCCACATCCTTGAGCGTCGCCACGGCAGCACCTTTCGTCGCCATCGTCAATTTCCTTCCGTCATTGTAGCAACCGAAACGTTGCGGACCGGCTATTGCCTTTGCCCTATCTGCACCATCCGTCAGCCCTTGACCGCGCCGGCCACGAGGCCGGAGACGATCCAACGCTGGCAGAAGATGAAGAACACGACGACCGGCGCAAGGGCGATGCAGGTGATGGCCATGAACAGCGGCCAGTTGGTGGAGAACGCGGTGACCGCGTTGTACACCTGCAGCACCACCGTGCGCTTCTCCTCGGTGGAGATGAACACGCTGGGACGCAGGAAGTCGTTCCAGATCGCCAGGGTCTGGAAGACGACCACTGTGGCGAGAATGGGCCGGATGAGCGGCAGCACGATCTGCCAGTAGATGCGCCATGGACCGGCGCCGTCCACACGGGCGGCCTCCAGCAGTTCGACCGGCAGCTTGCGCATGTATCCGACGATGAGGTAGTAGCAGAACGCCGATTCGGTCAGATACAGCACAATCAGGCCAGGCAGCGTATCCACGATGCCGGCCGCGCCTTCCATTTTGTACAGCGGAAGCAACGTGGACTGCACCGGGATGCAGAAGGCGAGCGTGAGTACGGCGCCCATGCCCACGGTCAGCCAGTTCTTTTTGAGGATCATCGCATATGCGGCAAGCGAACCGACACCCACCTGGAGCATCACGCCGAATACGGTGACGATGAGCGTGTTGGCGAACGCGGTCCAGATGCTGCCGTCCGCCACGGCCTGGGCGTAGTTGGCGAACACCCATTCGGTCGGGAGCGCGAAGGGGTGCTTGGTCATGTCGACGCTCGTCTTGAACGAGCTGACGACCACGTAATACAGCGGCAGGGCGCACAGAATCGCCAGCCCCAAGGTGACGATGGAGCGCAGGATACGACGGGAAAGGCTGTTGGCCCGTGCATTGGTCATTCGAATCTCCTTTGGACGACGCCCGCGACGCATTGCTGCAGCGTGACGAGCAGGAAGCATGCGATGGTGAACACGACGGCGAGCGCGGAGCCCACACCATACTGCGATTGGCCGGTGCCACGCAGCAGAATGGCCTGGGTGATGGTCATGGTGGCGTTGCGCGGGCCGCCGCCGGTCAGGGTGAACGGCAGATCGTAGACTTTGAGGTTGCCCGTCATGATCAGGAAGGTGGAGACCACCACCGCCGGCACGAGCTGGGGCAAGGTGATATGGAAGAACTGCTGGCGGGAATTGGCCCCATCGATGAGCGACTGTTCGTAGAGGTCGGAGGGAATCGCCTGCATATACGCGAGGTACAGCGTCGCATGCCAGCCCACGCCCATCCAGACGGCCACGAAAATCACGCAGAACTGCGCCCAGTGGTTGTCGGAGGTCCAGGGAATCGGCGGGATGGTGAACAGGTCAAGGATCTGGTTGAAGATACCGGATTTCAGTGGGGAGAAGATCTGCCGCCAAATCAGACCGAGAATGGCCTGGGCGGGGATGCCGAGGAAGAAGAACAGTGAGCGGGCCAGGGAACGGCCGAAGAACTGCTTGTTCAACGTCACGGCGAGCGGCAAGGCGAACACGGTGATGAGCACGGTGGTGGAGATGGCGAACAACAGCGTGAAGCCAAGGCTGTTCAGCAGTTCCGGCTCGGAGAAGATGGTGGCGTAATTGGCCAGCCCCACCATCGAAAAATCATCGGAAAAGCCGTTGTAGTCGGTCAGCGAATAGTAGATGGACGAGAGCAGCGGGATCAGTGTCAGCACGACGAACACGACCATGATGGGCAATAGGAAGAAGAACGAGGCCCAATCGTTGGGAGTGATGCGTTTTCTGCCCGGTTCACGCGCTGTGCTGCGGGTTTGCGAGGCGATCATGAGGATACTTTCTGCATGTATGCATGCATGGGGTCACGGGAACCGAATCGGAAGAAACCGACCGGTTTGGGAATCGCGGCCCGCGGGGTGCTTGGGGAGGAGGCATCGCCATGCGCCGGCGCGGGCCACGAATGGGAAGGAAGGGAGCGGATGAAAGCGGGAGTCGTATCGGAGGTTTCGGAGAGCCTTACTTGACCGAATCCCACTTGGCGTCAAGGTTCTTGGCGGCGTCGGCCGGCGTGGTCTGGCCGCCCTGAATGCCTTGCTGCTGGGCGATGACTTCGGCGCTCATGGCCGTGGAGCCCTTCTCGAAGGAGACCCAGTGGAACTTGCCCTTGAAGAAGTAGTCGTCGTACAGGGGCTTGAGCTGCTCGTCGATGGTGGATTCGTAGTTGCTGGACACGGATGCGGAGCCGTAGGCGGTGGTGAACAGCTTCAGCCCCTCCTCCATGTTCATGAAGGCCAGGAATTTCTCCGCGGCGGCCTTCTTCTTGGTCTTGGCGCTGATGGCGAACGCCGGGTCGGCACCGCCGTCGACGTACGGCTCGGAACCGGGGTAAGCCGGGAACGGCGCGAATCCGTAGTTCACCCCGGCCGCCTTGATATCGTTGACGTCCCAGCCGCCGGTACGGTACATGGCGGTCTCACCATTCATGAAGGATTGCTTGACCTGGTCGGAATTGAGGCCGGTGGCTTCGGGAGGCAGGGCGCCGGACTTGATGAAGCCCTTGTTCCATGCTTCGAGCGCCTTGGTCCATTGGTCGGCGAAGGTGGACTTGCCGGCGTAGATCTCCTGGTCGCCGTTGGTGCCGGTGGATGCGTAGTAGCTGCCGAGCAGGCCGATGAGCGAGCCGGACATCTCCTGGCCGTTCTCCAGGAACGGTGTGATGCCCTTGTCCTTGAGCTTGCCGGCGAGCGTGGCGAAGTCGTCCAGGTTGTCCGGCACGGTGTCGTAGCCGACCTCCTTGAGCAGGTCCTTGTTGTAGACGATGCCGGCGAGCCAGCCGGAGATCGGCAGACCGTAGATCTTGCCGTCCTTGGTGTAGTCCGCGAAGTAGGATTCGTCCACGCCCTTCAGGTAGTCGGCGCCGGTGAGGTCCGCCGCGGCGCCGTTGTTCATGAGGTCGGCGCGGTTGTTGCCGTTGAGGTTGAACACGTCGGGTGCCTGGTTGCCGGCGATGCGGGTCTGCAGCGTGGAGTTGTATTCCGAATCGCCCTGGCTGTAGGAGATCTTCACCTTGATGTCCGGATTGGCTTTTTCGAAGGCGGCGACCACCGGGTCCATGGTGTTCTTGTTGTAGTACGAGTAGACGGTGATCGTGTTGTCCGAAGAGCCGCCCGCCGAGCTTGAGCCGCAGGCCGCCATGGGGATGGCCAGCGCTACGGCGCCGACCGCCGCCGCAATCGCCTTGAAGGTACGTGACCGCATTGTCTTGTTCTCCTTAATCGATGCCTTCGCGAGAATTCATCAGGTTTTTCACGAAGGCCTTTGTGTTGTCTTTCTCGCTCTTCCATGAGCGATGACTTCATCGTACCACGATTTTTCCGTAACGTTACGAAATATGAATTGCACGACATCATGAAGCCACACAATGCCAGTAATTACAACGTTT
Source organism: Bifidobacterium sp. SO4 (assembly GCF_018555355.1). Classification (NCBI taxonomy): domain Bacteria; kingdom Bacillati; phylum Actinomycetota; class Actinomycetes; order Bifidobacteriales; family Bifidobacteriaceae; genus Bifidobacterium; species Bifidobacterium sp. SO4. The sequence goes on along the minus strand of NZ_JAFEJP010000015.1, from coordinate 37,360 downwards.
TTATCTCGATTGACAAGCAAAAGACATGGCGTGTCGTAACGTTACGTTTATTCATTAATCCAAATCGTTACGGATAGCCACCAAAGCACAAGCCGCCGTGCGACTTGCCACCCCGAACTCCACCCGTTAGCCTGATTGCAGACAGGGAAGGACCAGGCGCACCGGCTTCCCGATAAGGCCCATCGCCTCCGCAACAAGGCAAGGAGTCCGCCGTTGTACGAGGAAATCGACGCCCTGCAGGAACGGGATCAGTATTACGTCATCGACTACATCCCGTACGATACGGACGATCCGCGATTCCTGAAGCTGGAGGAGTATTTCGAACGGACCTATCTGCCGTCGTTCGCGGAGAAGATCATCCGCATCATCCTGAAGACCATCTACCGTTTTCCCTGCGCGATCTATGTGACGGGCCCATCGGAAGACGACGATTCCATGCGGCTCTCCGAAGCCGGCGACACACCAAGCCGCATAGAACGCACGCCGAACAACGCCGAACCGGCTTCCGAAGCGACAATCCCCATCTCAATCCCCTATGACACCGACATCAGCGGCTATCCGCCGGCCGAGCTTGCCGCGATCATACGACGCATCATCCTCACCGACGGCCCGTCCTCGGTACAGGTGCTGTGTTCCATTCCGCACCGCGAACACCCATCCCGTTTCCTCATCAGCATCGGCGGCGGATTCTCCGTGACGGTCTACGGTGCCAAACCCCGAACGGAGGCCACCGACCTGCTGCAGGCACTGGCCACACAGGAGGGACTGTTCCTGAAGCACCGCTCGGAGCGCTGAAACCGGCGGCATCGCGACTTGCCGACCGCGGCATTCGTCCCACAACGCGCACCACAACGCGACCCGTCGCAAGCCGCGCCATTCCAGCCCTTCCGATACCATGGTGGGCGGTGGTTTGGCACGGCATCAACCGATATGCGGACAGAAAAACGGGCACATGGACGCCCCGTTTTGTCGGCACGTCACGATTCGTGTCATTCCTGAATGTGTCATTTACGCTTGCGAGGTCCGGAAATCGTTGATTTTCCGGGCAAATAGGAGTGCTAGAGAACAACATGGCAGAATTCGTATTCCAGATGATCAAGGCGCGCAAGTCCTTCGGCGACCGCGTGATCCTTGACGACGTGACCCTGAGCTTCCTGCCGGGCGCGAAGATCGGCGTGGTGGGCCCCAACGGCATGGGTAAGTCCACGCTGCTCAAGATCATGGCCGGCCTGGAGACCGTCTCCAACGGCGAGGCCACGCTGACCCCGGGCTTCACGGTGGGCATCCTGCAGCAGGAGCCGCCGCTGGACGACACCAAGACCGTGGGCGAGAACATCAAGATGGCGTTCGGTCCGATCGCCGACAAGGTGGCCCGCTTCAACCAGATCGGCGAGGAGATGGCCAACCCGGACGCCGACTTCGACGCCCTGATGGACGAGATGGGCAAGCTCCAGACCGAGATCGACGCCGCCAACGGTTGGGATCTCGACTCCCAGCTCGAGCAGGCCATGGACGCCCTGCAGTGCCCGGACCCGGACACCCCGGTGAACGTGTGCTCCGGTGGCGAGCGCCGCCGCGTGGCCCTGTGCAAGCTCCTGCTCGAGGCCCCGGATCTGCTGCTGCTCGACGAGCCCACCAACCATCTGGACGCCGAGTCCATCCTGTGGCTGGAGCAGTTCCTGCACCAGTACAAGGGCGCCGTCATCGCCGTGACCCACGACCGTTACTTCATGGACAACGTGGCCGAGTGGATCTGCGAGGTCGACCGCGGCCACCTGTACCCGTACAAGGGCAACTACTCCACCTACCTGGAGACCAAGGCCAAGCGTCTGGAGATCCAGGGCGCCAAGGACGCCAAGCTGGCCAAGCGCCTCAAGAACGAGCTCGAATGGGTCCGCTCCTCGCCGAAGGCCCGTCAGGCCAAGAACAAGGCCCGTCTGGAGCGTTACGACCAGATGGAGAACGAGGCACGCAACAACAAGAAGCTCGACTTCTCCGAGATCCAGATCCCGGCCGGTCCGCGACTGGGCTCCACGGTGCTGGAAGCCAACCACATCCACAAGGCGTTCGGCGACCGCGTGCTCATCGACGACCTGTCCTTCACCCTGCCGCGTAACGGCATCGTGGGCGTGATCGGCCCGAACGGCGTGGGTAAGTCCACCCTGTTCAAGACCATCGTTGGCCTGGAGCCGCTCACCAGCGGCGAGCTGAAGATCGGCGACACCGTCAAGATCAGCTACGTGGACCAGAACCGCGAGGGCCTGGACCCGAACAAGAACCTGTGGGAGGCGGTCTCCGGCGGTCTCGACTTCATCGAAGTGGCCGGCGTGGAGGTGCCGACCCGCGCCTACGTGGCCAGCTTCGGCTTCAAGGGTTCCGACCAGCAGAAGCTCACCGGCGTGCTTTCCGGTGGCGAGCGCAACCGTCTGAACCTGGCCCTGACCCTGAAGCAGGGCGGCAACCTGTTGCTCCTCGACGAGCCCACGAACGACCTCGACGTGGAGACCCTGGAAAGCCTCGAGAACGCGCTGCTCGCCTTCCCGGGCTGCGCCGTGGTGATCTCCCACGACCGTTGGTTCCTCGACCGCGTGGCCACGCACATCCTGGCGTGGGAGGGCGATGACGAGAACCCGGCCAAGTGGTACTGGTTCGAGGGCAACTTCCAGGCCTACCAGGAGAACCGCGTGGCCCGCCTCGGCGAGGATGCGGCCCGCCCGCACCGCCTGCACAAGAAGCTCGTGCGCGGCTGAGCGTCGCTGACGACGTTGCGTTAGCGACGTGCTTCGCAATCGCATAATAGGACCGTCACCGATTATGGTGGCGGTCCTTTTCATATACCTCGTCAATCCAAGCCAGTGCAATCCCCCACCGAACTACCCCTCAGTCGGCCTACGCCGACAGCTCCCCTGACAAGGGGAGCCAAGGAAAAAACAAGGCTCTGTTAAACCAAGATTGACATGGCCCTTATTCTTGGCTCCCCTTGTCAGGGGAGCTGTCGGCGAAGCCGACTGAGGGGTAGTCAGACATGGATTCATGTCAATCTTGGTTTAACAGAGCCAAAAACAACGGCAGTCGACGACTGTGATTGCAAACATCGTCCGCAATCGCGTCCGCGATATGAGACGATTCCAGACCTTACCGCACGTTTACCTTCCTCACAGGCTCGTTACATGGCGCTCCCGCATCTCTTAACCCTCCCTGCGTACACTGCAATGCAGAAGCGCAAAGTAGACCCACAACCACGGAATCGAGGAATCATGGCTCACACCGCCACCGTCACGCCTTTGGAACATCTGGTGAAGGTGCTCAAGTTGGGCGAGCCCTCCTCCTACCGCGACCACACCTACATCAACGGCGAGAGCCTGTACTTCCCCACCGGTCGCGTCTATGGCGGCCAGGTCATCGCCCAATCGGTGATCGCCGCGTCCAAGACCGTGGCGCCCTCGCGCCTGCCACATTCGGTGCACGGCTACTTCATCGCCGCCGGCGACATCCGCCAGGATCTCCTCTTCGATGTGGAGACGCTGCGCGACGGCCGCTCGTTCTCCGCACGCCGGGTCAACGTCACGCAGTCCGAAGGCCCGATCCTCACCGCCATCGCCTCCTTCCAGGAGACCGGCCAGGAGGGTGTGGAGTTCGCCGATCCGATGCCCGAGAACCTGCCCGACCCCGAATCGCTTACGTCCGCCAAGCAGCTCATGCAGCCGTTTGCGGAGAAGTCGCCGTTCGCCGACTACTACGCCGAGAAGTCGCCGTTCGACATCCGTCACGTCACGCCGACCGTGATGCTGCGCGCCGACCGGAAGTCCGCGGAGCACGATTCCGGCAAGCAGATGGTGTGGATGAAGGCCGACGGCCATGTGGACGTGCCGCAGATCATGCATCGCGCGATGCTGGCGCTCGGCTGCGACCAGGTGATGATGGAGCCGGTGCTGCGCCGCGCGGGCCTGTCCATCTCCACGCCGGGCATCTCCTACGCCTCCATCGACCATTCGATGTGGTGGTACCGCGACGTGGACATCAACCAGTGGCATCTGTACGTGCAAGACACGCCCACCGCCGCCCACGGCCGCGGTCTCGGCATCGCCAAGGTCTACTCGCAGGATGGCCAGCTGGTGGCCGCCATCGCCCAGGAGGCCATGGTCCGCGTGCCGCAGCAGTGAGCGGAATAACCGGAAAGACGACTGCGCCGTCGGCCCATCCATGATTGCGGATGAGCCGGCGGCGTAGTCGTCTATAGGGCGATGCATCCGAACACTTCCGGATCTCGCATCCCTTTTAGTCTCACTTTTGTTCAACGGCTTCCCTCGACAGGGAAGCCGGAATGGTAAGCCTTACTGCTTGAAGGCCTGAGCCACGTCCTGACGGTTCTTGGCCTGCTTGAGTTTGGCGCTTTCCGGCCCGTCGTTGGGCGGCAGCTGGCACAGCCATTCGCCGATGATGCCGATGACCATGTCCGCGATGCAGATCACGGCCGAGACGGCGCATTCGATGACCGCGTCATGGTAGAACGGCGCCTCGAAATGGCCGATGCTCATGAGGATCTGGCCCACATACCAGCCGGAGAGCGCCGCGCCCGCAAGTCCTAGCGCCTTGGCCAGCACCAGCGTGTACACCGCCACCGTGGGGTTCACGAAGCTGTGCGGACGTTTCTTGGGGTCGGTGTTGGCGTATTTGTGCACCTGCAGCGCCATGATCAGCACCAGCAGGCCGAGCACGGCCAGGAGGCCGGCCACCACCCAGGGCGCGCCGATGAGCGAGAGCCCGGAGCTTTCGCCGTAGGAGGCCAGTCCGATGCCCGCCAGCAGGCCCAGTGCGGCGGCCAGCGCAAACTGCCACCATGGGGTTCGTCGTGCCTTCATTTCCATACTACCTTATCGTTCGGTCCGCTTGGTTCGCGCCACTTAGCGCTGCGAAAGAATCCAGTTGTCGGACAGCATCCCCACCTGTCCCGCGTCCGGTGCCATGGCCAGCAGGAACGAGACGGGGTCGCCGCCCAGCGTGGCGTTCGGGTCCATGTCCATCCAGGGGGCCAGCACCGAGGCGTGGGTGCGGGCGGATGGCCAGGGTACGCGGCAGTTCGGCTCGTCCGAGGTCACACCGTCCATGTCGACCAGGTCAAGGTCGATGAGTCCCTCCTGCGAGGCCTCGACCGCGCCAAGTGCGGCGATGAGGTCCGCGGCCGGCAGCTTGGTTTCGATCTGCATGACCGCGCTCATGGCGTCGGGGCTGTCGAAATGGGCCACGTGGTAGAGCGGCGAGATGCCTTCCACCTGATTGCCGGGGATGCCGTCAATGGTCACGATGGCTTCGCGGAACAGCCGTTCAGCGTCCGTGGAGGTGGAGTCCATCGAGATGACGGCCCTGCGGGAGACGGCCGGCGCGTACTGATCGGCCGGCTGCTTGGCGTCTGCCGAGGCCATCGAGGCCGGAGAGGCCGACGATTGTGCCGATACATCCACTGCCGGGGTCGCCGCTGAATCACCGGCCCCGCTCTCGCGCCGGCCGCCCAGCATCCAGTCCTCGGCGGCCAGTTCGACCGCGTCACGGTCCGGTGCGGCCGCGAGCAGGTCGTGCACCAGTCCCCCGTGCGCGCCGGCCAGTCGGGCGTTGGGGTTCAGCGCATTCCACGGGCCCAGCACGAAGGCGCGCTGCCAGGCACGCGGGTGCGGCAGGGCCAGGTCCTCGTCGGCGCTGGTGATGCCGTCGAAATCGATAATGTCCAGGTCCAGCGGGCGGGAGTCCCAGTGATGCTCGCGGGTGCGGCCGTGGTCGGCCTCGATCTGCTGGAGGGCGGCGAGCAGTTCATGGCTACCCATCGTGGTCTCGAGCTCGATGACCGCGTTGAAGAAGTCGGGCGCGCCGTCCGCCATGCCCCATGCGGCGGTGCGGAACAGCGGCGAGATGCCGGTCACCTGGGTGCCGGGCAGTCCGTCGATCTCGCGCACGGCGGCGCGCAACGTGGATTCGACCTCGCCGATGTTGCCGCCCAGCGCCACCACGGCATGGTGCATCACGTGTCGGGGCGCGGAACCGGAGGACTTGCCTTGTGCGGCATCAGTGGTCTCGATTCGGCCACCGGTACCACCAACACCGTTTGCACCGGCATCACCGGTCAAAGCGGCACGGTTGCCCGCCGCAACCGCAACTTCCGCGACTCCCGTACGGACTCGTTCGCGGGTGATGGAGACGGCCACGTCGTCGAAGGGCACGGTGATGGGCGCGTGCGGCTTGTGTACGGTCACGTCCACCTTGGCGATGGGGTCGATGGCGAGCAGCCGGTCGGCGATGAGCTGGGCTATGCGTTCGATGAGGTCCACATGTTCGCCCTCGATCACGGCCACGATCTCCTTGGCGGCCCGGCCGTAGTCCACCGTGTCCGTCAGGGCGTCGGTGCGGCCGGCGGCGGACAGGTCGAGGTACAGCGTGGCGTCCACCACGAACGGCTGGGCGCGCTCGTGCTCGAAGTCGAGCACGCCGTGGGTGCCGTTGGCGCGTACGCCGGTCAGTCGAATCGTATCCATCTCCGCACTCCTATCGGTGTTGTCGTAGACTTCGCCAATGCCGTACCGGCAACCTACTGTTCGCTGTACTTGCGCCAGGCGTTGCCAGCGATGACGGCGGCGCGGCTCTTGGTCACGTCGTGCACGCGGACGGCCCAGGCGCCATGCTCGGCGCACAGGGCGGACAGGCCGGCGGTCACGTTGTCGCGTTCGGCCATATCGGCGTCCGCGACGCCCGCTTCGGCCAGCATCGCCGAGATGAAGCGCTTGCGGGACTGGCCGATGAGCACCGGATATCCCGTGGCGCGGAAGGCTTCCAGCCCGGCCAGCAGCGGCAGGTTGTGTTCGATGCCCGGCTTGGAGAAGCCCAGACCCGGGTCGATGATGATGCGTTCGGGCTTGACGCCGGCGGCCAGCACGCCGTCCACCTGACGCATGAGCTCGTCGTGCACGTCCTTGAGTACGCCATGCTCGTACACGGACGTGTCCTGATCGGGGTTCGCGCCCTTGGAACCGGCGAGCCAGCCGCGCCAGTGCTGCACGATGTACAGGCAGTCGTGGTCGGCCACCACGTGCGGCAGGTCGGCGTCCAGCGTGCCGCCGGAGACGTCGTTGATGATCTGCGCGCCGCCTTCGAGGGCGGCCTTGGCCACCGAGGCGCGCGTGGTGTCAATGGAGAGCACGGCGCCGGCCGGGATCAGCGCGGAGACCGCGCCGGTGATGCGCTTGAGCTCGTCCTCCTCGGAGACGCGCTTGGCGCCGGGGCGGGTGGATTCGGCACCGATGTCGATGATGTCCGCGCCGGCGGCCATCATGTCGCGGCCGTGCTGGGCGGCCTTGTCCGGGTCCAGCCAAAGGCCTCCGTCCGAGAAGGAATCCTCGGTGATGTTGAGCACGCCCATCACCATCGTGTCCGATGCGTCATGCAATGCCTGCAGATTGGTCATATGTCATTCCCCTTCGTTTTTTCGACTTCCTTTGCGGGAGGGCTGGCTCGCATAGCAAGGCCCAGCAGAATCGAGCCGATACTGGCCGGAAGGCTCCCCTCAGTCAGCTTCGCTGACGGCTCCCCTCAGAGAGGGGAGCCTAGGTTACGTTACTTGTCAAGAATCAGGCTCATGGCCTCGGCGCGGGTGGCGGGGTTGCGCAGCAGGCCGCGCACCGCGGAGGTCACCGTACGGGCGGAGGACTTCTTGATGCCGCGCATGGACATGCACAGGTGCTCGCATTCGGTCACCACGATCACGCCGCGCGCGCCCGCGTACTCCACGAGGGCGTCGGCGATCTGCTGGGTGAGTCGTTCCTGCACCTGCGGCCTGCGGGCGTACACCTCCACGAGGCGGGCCAGCTTGCTCAGGCCCATCACGCCGTCCTTGGCCGGGATGTAGCCCACATGCGCCACGCCATGGAACGGCAGCAGGTGGTGCTCGCACACCGAATACAGTTCGATGTCCTTGACCAGCACGAGCTCGTCGGTGTCCACGTCGAAGTGCTTCTCCAGCACGTCCGCGGGCGAGGCCTGCAGTCCCGAGAACAGTTCCTTGCAGGCACGGGCGATACGGTCCGGCGTCTCCACGAGGCCTTCGCGCTCCGGGTCCTCGCCGATGGACTTGAGGAACAGACGCACGGCCTGGCGCACGCCCTCCTCGTCGTAGTGGGCGGCGCGCTCGACGGCGGTCGTTTCCTCGGTCATTGCTCTCTCCATCTCATTCATTCCCAATGAACGAGCCCGCAGCCCATCCTGCACGGACAGGTCAGGCTGCGGGCTCGTATTGCACAATTACTGTTTTCTCTTCTCAAGGAGTCGCAATCGTATCCGGACTCCCCTCAGTTTCCTCCCGACCCCTGGCTCCTCTTCGGGAAGGGAGCCAGCGGCGCCGGGAGGAGCCGACTACTCCTCGGGCTTCATGCCCACCGAGCGCTTGAGGGACTCGGGAATCTCCACCGGAGGCTTGTCCGAATCGGGGCGACGGTCGTTGGACAGCCACACCGGGCGGACCGGCGCCTTCTTGATCGGCGCGAAGATCTCGGCCAGTTCCTTCTCGTTGAGCGTCTCCTTGACCAGCAGCTGGCGGACCAGCTCGTCAAGGATCTCGCGGTTGTCGTTGATGATGTTCCACGCCTCGGTGTGCGCGGTCTCCACCAGCTTGAGCACCTCGTCGTCGATGATCTCGGCGGTGCGGTTCGAGTAGTTGTGCGGGGCCAGGCTGCCCAGATCGCCGCTCTGGTCCTCGTCGTCCGCCCACTTGATGGCGCCGAGCTGCTTCGAGAAGCCGTACTGGGTCACCATCGTGCGGGCGATGTTCGTGGCCTTCTCGATGTCGTTGGACGCGCCGGTGGTCGGGTCGTGGAAGACGATCTCCTCGGCGGTGCGGCCGCCCATGGCGTAGGCCATCTGGTCGAGCAGCTGGTTGCGGGACTGCGAGTAACGATCGGAGGTGGGCATCACGGCGGTGTAGCCGAGCGCGCGGCCTCGCGGCAGGATCGTCACCTTGGTCACCGGGTCGGTGTTGTGCAGGGCCGCCGCGACCAGCGCGTGGCCGCCCTCGTGATAGGCGGTGTTGCGCAGCTCGTCGAGGGCCATGCCCTTGGACTTGCGGCGCGGGCCGGCCTGCACGCGGTCGATGGCCTCGTCGATGGCGCGGTTGTCGATGAGCTGGGCGCCGGCGCGGGCGCACAGCAGGGCGGCCTCGTTGAGCACGTTGGCCAGGTCGGCGCCGGTGAAGCCCGGCGTGCGGACGGCCACCATGTGCAGGTCCACGTCCGGCACGAACGGCTTGCCCTTGGCGTGCACCTTGAGGATCGCCTCGCGGCCTTCGAGGTCCGGGGCGGCCACACCCACCTGACGGTCGAATCGGCCGGGGCGCAGCAGGGCCGGGTCGAGCACGTCGGGACGGTTGGTGGCGGCGATGATGATGAGGTTGGTGTCGTTGTCGAAGCCGTCCATCTCCACGAGCAGCTGGTTCAGCGTCTGCTCGCGCTCGTCGTGGCCGCCGCCCATGCCGGAGCCGCGCTTGCGGCCCACGGCGTCGATCTCGTCGATGAAGATGATGGCAGGGGCGTTCTTCTTGGCCTCGTCGAACAGGTCACGCACACGGGAGGCGCCGAGACCCACGAACATCTCCACGAAGTCGGAGCCGGCCATGGCGTAGAACGGCACGCCCGCCTCGCCTGCGATGGCTCGCGCGAGCAGCGTCTTACCGGTGCCGGGAGGACCGTACAGCAGCACGCCGCGCGGGATGCGGGCACCCAAGGCCTTGTACTTGGACGGGTCCTTGAGGAAGTCCTTGATCTCCTCCACCTCGGCGAGCGCCTCGTCCTCGCCGGCCACGTCGGAGAACTTGGTGGTGGGCGTCTGGCCTTCGAGCAGCTTGCCGTTGTTCTTCTTGCCCATGCCCATCATGCCGGAGGCGCCGCCCATGCGGCTCATGAGCCACCAGAACAGTGCGAAGAAGATGATGAACGGCAGGATCGAGGTGAGCAGGTAGCTCAGCATGCTCGTCTGCTGGATGTTGGAGGTCCAGCCCTTGGACAGGTCGCCGTTCTCCACCGCCTTGGCCACCTGCGCGCCCTGCGCGAAGGTGTAGTAGAACTGCACGTCCTTGCCGTAGTTGGTGGTCTTGCCGGTGTCCGCGTTCTTCTTGGTGAAGTCCTCCTTCAACTCAAGGCGGACCACCTGCTTGTTGTCCGTGATCTCGGCATAGGTGGCCTTGCCCTGGTTGAGCAGCGCGAAGCCGTCCTTGGTGTCGATGGTCTTGGTGCCCGTGCCGGCGAACATCTGGAACATCAGCACGCACATGACCACCAGCACCGCACCCCACAGCCACGGGGACTGCCAGAACGGGCGGTCGCCGTTGTTGCCGTTGCGATTGCCGTTGTTGCCGTGGTTATTGCGGTTGAACGGATTGGTGAACGGGTTGCCGTTATTACGGTTGTTCGGGTTCGGGTTGTTCCCGTTGCCCGGCCCAGGACCCTGGGGGAAGCTCATACGTTATTCTCCTTGGTACACGGACGGCTTGAGCACCGCAATCGAGTCGAGATTGCGGTAGCGCTCGTCGTAGTCGAGGCCGAAGCCCACCACGAACTCGTCCGGAATCTCATAGCCGGCGTACTTCACGTCCACTTCCACCTCACGGCGGGAGGGCTTGCTCAGCAACGCGAACACCTCCACGGAGGCCGCGCCACGGCGCTTCAATTCGTCGACCAGCCACGCAAGCGTGCGTCCTGAATCGATAATATCCTCCACGATGAGAATGTGCCGGCCGCGAACATCGGCGGACAAATCCTGACGAACCGTCACCTGGCCGCTGGACACCGTACCCGAGCCGTAACTGGACAGACTCATGAAATCGATCTGCACCGGGATGCTCACGGCCTCGGAGAATGCGACCAGCGTGTTCACGGCGCCCTTGAGGACCGCGATCAGCAGCGGGTTCTTGCCTCGGTAATCCTCGCTCACCTGTGCGGCGACCTCACGGATTTTGCTGTCAATCTGTGCTTTACTGACCAGCTCGTGGTCAATGTCTTCCTTAACGTCAGCGATTCGCATGCGCTCCATCTTGGCACACGCGAATGACGTGTTTCTTGCGATTCGCTGAATAACCACTGGGAAGATGGACGGGGCCCTGACCGTGCCAGTCGGTGATGAGCCGGTCGATGGCGTCCACCTGCGCCGCGCCCGCCCGGATGCCGGCCTGTTCCAGCGCACGCCCGATCACGCGGCGGCGGATGGCCGGGTGTTCGGCACCGAGCCGTGCGGCGTCGATGCGCAGCACCGCTCCCCCGTCCGCGCCGCTGACGACCTGTGCGGCCACGCGGACGGCGGCGGAGTCAAGATAGTCCTTGTCGGCTTGCGTCAATGCCGTGCTTTCGGCGAGGTGACGGGCCACGTCGCGGCCGGCGAACCGCGCGATGGCGGGCAGCAGGTCGTGCCGGACGCGCGAGCGCAGCGGATAGTCGGCGGACAGTTCGCCGTCGATGGACTCGCCGTTGGTGGGGTCGTCCCAGTATGCGATGCCGAGGTCCCGGCAGATGCCGGTGGTGTCCGCGCGGGTCAGGCCGAGCAACGGACGCAGGAAGGCGACGCCTCCACGGGTGAAGCGCGGCGGCATGCCGGCGGTGGCATCGATGCCGGTGTTCCGCAGCAGTCCGATGAGCACGGTCTCCGCCTGGTCGTCCATCGTGTGTGCCAACAGAACGGCTGCGGCGCGACACTCCCCCGCAATCTCGATGATGGCTTGGTAGCGGGCCTCGCGGGCGGCCGCCTCGAGGCCTTCGCCGGACTCTCGCACGGCGACCTTACGGGTGATGACCGGGGTCAGGCCGAGCTGTTCGCAGCGTTGCGCGGCGGTTGCGGCGACTTCGGCCGAACCGGCTTGCAGGCCGTGGTCGATGATGACGGCACCGCAGCGCAGTCCCAGCGAGGCGCAGACGGTATGGGCGACGGCCGCAAGGGCCATGGAGTCGCGCCCTCCCGAGCAGGCGACCAGCACGAACGGGGCATCGGGGGCTGCGCGATGCTCTCCATGCTGGGCGAATTCGGGCGACTGACGCTCCAATCCAGCCTCAGCCAGCGCCGCGCGCACCGCCCCCACCGCCTTGCGCAACCGTGCCGTATATGCCATGTCAGTTCCTTTGAATCGTGTGGCGGTTATCCGTGGTACTCCCCTCAGTCCGCTCCGCGGCCAGCTCCCCTCAGAGAGGGGAGCCGAAGTCCGGCTTACCTGGCTCCCCTCTCTGAGGGCTGAGCCGTGAAGCAGGAAGTCCAGTGGACTTCCTGTAGGCGAAGTGAGCGGCTTCGCCGCGAAGGCTCTGCGATAGCAGAGCTGTCACCGAAGGTGACTGAGGGGAGCACCACGGGATATGCCCTCTACAGCTCCGTGAGTTTGGTGATGAAGGCGTCGATGGCGTTGCGGGCGGCCTCCATATCATCGGGGTTGTTGACCACCACGGCGAAGGCCAGCGCACCGCCGTTCGTGCGCGAGACGTTGCCGGCCATCGAAGTGACCGTGCCGAGGCTGCCGGTTTTGACGCGCAGCAGTCCGGCCGCGGCATCGTCGTCATACCGGTATTGGGCGGTGCCCACCAGACCGGCGATGGACAGTCCCTCGGCCGCCGCGGCGCCCTCGCCTTCCGTAAGGTTGCGCTGCTGGACGGCCACGAGCGTGCGTACCGTGAGTTTGGAACCGGGCGACAGTCCCGAGCAGTCGGCCATGGTCAGGCCGGACGTGTCGATGCCGAGCTTATCGAGTGCTTCGTGCACGGCCTTGGTGCCGCCTTCCGGACTGTTGTCCTTGCCGCGGGCCAGGGCGGTGAGTCGGCCGAACTCCTCGGCGAGCGTGTTGTCCGAGTGGCGCAAGGTGAAGGCCAGGATTTCGGCCAGTGTGGCGGAGCTGACTGAAGCGAGCGGGCTGGTGGAGGAAGGCGCGTTGCCCTCGGCCGGATCGCCTTCCACGGTAATGCCCTGGTCGGCCAGCAGCGAGGCGAATTCCTCGGCCACATCGGCGGCCGTGTGCTGGGAGAGTTCCGGGTATCCGGCGGAATCGTCGGGGTTGGCGGGCGCGGGCATGGCATCCGTGTACTGTCGGCCGCCGTCGATGGCCATCGAGGAGACGGGCGTGTAATAGACGGTGTAATCGCTCAGGACCGTGTTGGTGCTCTCGCTCAGGCCGTCGGGCACGCGCGCGTCGCCGAACAGCGAATCGTCGTAGGCGAGACGCACGGTGCTGATGCCACGCTGGGCCAGGGCCGCGGCGGCTGATTGGGCGAGCGTGGCGAGGCCCGCACGACCGTTGATGTGGTCGGGGTCGGATTCGCCGGAGCCCAGCAGCATGTCACCGTTGCCTTTGAGGGTCAGCGTGTCCACGCCGTCGGTCTGGGCGAGGAACACCTGCGTATCCAGCGTGGAGGCCATGTTGAGCGTGCTCGATGCGGCGAGCGCGGTGAGTGTCTTCATGGTGGAGGCGGGCTCGCGCGAGGTGCCGGCCTCGTGTTCGGCGGCCACGTTGCCCTGCGCGTCCTCGATGATGGCCGAGGTGTCCGAGCCTACGCCTTCGGTGGCGAGCAGGTCGTCGATCAGTGCGGAGGCGGCCTTGGCGTCCACGGTTTTGGTCAGGTCGAGCTTGCCGGCCACTGTGCCGCCGGTTTTGGCGGTGAGCGGGTCTGCGAATGTTGGCACATCCACGTTCTTCAGCGTCAGTGGGCCGGGCGCGACATCCAGGATGTCGGCGGTGCAGTAACCCGCGAACAGGGCGACGGTCACCAATGCGGAGACGGCCACGGTGAGCGGACGGCGGCGGGAGGCACGGGATTGCCGTTGCTGTTGACGCTGCGTTTCACGCCGTTGGCGACGTGACACCGCTGTGGATACCATCGTGCTCCTTCGTGGGTTCGCCGGCGCGGGCAAGGCCGGGCGGCGGAACCTGAATCAACCGTCAGTGCTGCAATGAGGCGAACGAATCGAGCGTGGAGACGACCGAGAGCATTCGCGCATCCAACAGCTTACCGCCCAGCCATGTCCCGAGCGCCAGCATGCCCGCGCCGTTGACCAGCACGATGGGGATCAGCACCCAGAACATCGTGTCGATCACGCCCGTGACAGTCAGCACGATGGCCACGATACCGGTGGGCAGCAGGAGCAGAATCGTACCGAACAGGTAGATGAACGGGAAGAATCCCTGGGCCATGGCGCGACCCTGCGGCGAGGAGAACGGCTTGTCCAGCGAAGGCACCGGATACATGAACACGCATGAGGTGATTTCGGCCAGTCCCAATCCGCAGCAAGCGCATGCGAGGCCGATCGACCATAGCAGGATGCCGAACAGCAGCCGGACGGGATGCGCCCAGTCGCCGGTGAAGATGGCGATGCCCACGCCCAGCGCCACAAGATAGACCAGGGCGATGCCCAGATAGACGAGCACGCGGCCGATGCGGTTCTGCAGGCCCCGTACGCCGGAGATCGCCTCCATCGTGAAGCCGCGGCCGTCGTAGGCCAGACCGTTGCTTTCGGCGATGGAAAGCATCCAGCCGGTCCAGATCAACGACACCCAGACGATCGCGCTTTCGCCGCGCGCTTGGAAGGCGAACACCACCACGAACAGTATCGGCATCAGGAAAATCATGCCCTGTCTCGGGTCGCGCTTGAGGTACGTGAACAGTCGGGCGGCGACGGCTCCTGGCACGGAATCTGGCATCCAGCCGAACGCGCCGATGCCCTTGGCGGTGACCGTTTTGGCGCCGGCCCCGGTGGTCAGCCGTTCGTGCCTGAAGCACCAGGTGCATGCGGCGAAGCAGACCACCCAGGTGACGGCCAGCACGGCGAGATGGCCGAGCAGGGCGAGCCCGTTGGCCGCGGCCGCATCGAACGGCAGTTGGAAGGCCGCGCCGAACGGGGTCCAGGCAAGAATGGTGGCGAATGCGGCGATCATCTGGCCGCGATCATTCGGGGCGATGTGTTCCAGCATGCCGGAGTTCACCATGATGTTCGGCAACTGGCACAGCGCAATGAAGCCGAGCACGACCACGATGTAGAACAGGTTCTTGCCGCGGCTGGAGGTCACGAGCGTGGTCGCCAAAGATATGAGCAGTTTGGACAGGCTCATCATGGTGAACACGGCGAGGGCAGCGGCGACCAGGGAGGTCACGACGGCCGCCCCGCCCATATGTCGGTAGGCCAAGGTCCACACCATGAGGGAGAGCATGCCGGTGATCGCGGGCAGGCCGGACATGCCGGCAAGCAGCAGTCCGAATTGCAGCTGGCGGTCCGGCAGACCGTACAACGCGAACTTGCGCGGGCTCATGGTGGAGCCCTCGCCAATCAGCATAAGCTGGATGAAGGCCACCGTGACGGTGAGCATCGAACCGAAGATGACGACGAGGGCACGGAGGACGGCGAAGTGACCGTAGTCAGCGGGCAGCGGGCCCGACGCTCCGGCGCCGTCGAGGCCGCCCGCGCCCCATGCGGCCATGCCGGTGATGATGACGGTGGCCACGGCGGTGATCATGGCGACGACATAGGCCACGGTCTGCCAGACGGACTTCTTCAGCGTGGCCCAGGTGAGGGACCAGCGCAGGCGTATGAGGGTGAGTGCGGTGGTCATCGGACGGCCGTTTCGTTCGGGTTCGGCTGGAATTGCGACGGCACCGGCGCGGTGGGATTCGGCAGGGGTTGCGCCGGCGCCGGTGCGACCGGTGTCGGTGGCATCTCCGGTGAGCCCGCAGATGCCGGTACGTGCGGGGCTCCGCCGTCGAGCCAGGAAAGGTGCGCGGCTTCGTGACGGCCGCCGACCAGTTGCAGGAAGCGATCCTCGAGGTCCTCGCCGGCGGCCACCTGATCGACCGTGCCGGCGGCACACACCTGGCCGTTGTTGATCACGGCCACATGCGTGCACATCTTCTCGACGAGGGACATGACGTGCGAGGAGATGATCACCGTGCCGCCGGTGCCCGCGTATTCGATGAGGATGTCTTTCAGATTGGCGCTGGAGACCGGGTCCACGGATTCGAACGGCTCGTCGAGCACGAGGATGCGCGGGCTGTGGATCATCGCGGAGGCCAGGCAGATCTTCTTGGTCATGCCGGCCGAGTAGTCAGAGACCATGGTGTTCGCGGCCTGTGCGAGGTCGAAGGCGTTGAGGAGGTCGTGCGCGCGGCTCAGGGCTTCGGCGCGCTTCATGCCGCGCAGCATGCCGGCGTAGACCAGTAGCTGCAGGCCGGTGAGGCGGTCGAAGATCTGGTCGGGCTGGGGCATCACGCCGATGGAGCGTTTGGCGGCGTTCACGTCCTGCCAGACGTTGCGGCCCAGGATCATGGCGAGGCCCGCGTCCGGGACCAGCAGGCCGGTGACCATGTTGAGCGTGGTGGTCTTGCCGGCGCCGTTGGGGCCGACGAGGCCGTAGAACGAGCCGACCGGGATGTCGAGGGACAGGCCGTTGACGGCGATCTTGTTGCCGAATCGCTTGAAGAGGCCGCGGATGGAGACGGCGGCTGATGGGTTCGGCGGCACCGGCTGCGGGGCGTAGTACGGCTGGGGTTGTGCCGGCTGCTGCGAGTAGGGCTGCTGTGACTGTGCCGATGGCTGCGACTGCGGCATGGGCGATGTCGGCGTCACGGGCGGCTGCGACTGCGGCATGGGCGATGTCGGCGTCACGGGCGGCTGCGATTGCGATTGGATTGGAGCTGGAGATTGCGGGAATTGAGGCGTGTAGTGGGCTTGCGGCGTCGTCGCCGCGGAAAATGCAGCATTTCTATCGCTGTTGTCTAGGCTCATGACTCCACTCTAGCCCAGAAACCAGCGCCACGCCGGGAGGCTGTGGACGGATGTGTACGTGAGCCGATCCGGCTCCGGCTCCCCTCTCTGAGGGGAGCTGTCAGCCTCGACATGGATGTCCTGCGCATTCGTACCCCTGGCTCCCCTCTCTGAGGGGAGCTGTCAGCGAAGCTGACTGAGGGGAGCCTGCAGGAAGTCATCCGTGCGCTCCCCTCAGCCTCACTACGTTCGGCAGCTCCCCTCAAAGAGGGGAGCCAGATTTGCGCTCGGCTATCGCCTCGCTCAGGCTGAAGCCAGCCGGAAGCCCACTGGGCTTCCTTGATGGCTTCAGCCTTTATGCGTAATCGGCTTCCACTGGGCCTTGGCGAAGATGGCCTGGAAGGAGATGGGGACGTAGCTGAGCATGTAGATCGGGAAACTCAGCACGTAGGCCAGCAGCTCCTTGTTGGTGGCGCCGATCTGGTCGCGTTCGACGATGATGGTCAGCGCTGCCAGCGCCATCAGACCCAGAACCGAGGTCACGATGCCGCTCGACCAGCCGGCCAGCGACTGCACCTGGCTGGACCAGCTTACGAACCCGAGCGCCGCGAACAGGATGCCCATCAGCATACGAATCACGCCGAGCACGGTGAACGGGCAGAGCATCAGCGTGAAGTCGATGCAGGAGAAGTCGCGCTCACGGACGGCGCGCTTGAGCAGCGCCGGACCATAGTAGCGGAACACCTGCAGGAATCCCTTGCTCCAGCGCAGGCGCTGACGCCAGCTCTGCGCGAACGTCACCGGCTGCTCGTCGTACAGGATAGCGGTGCCGCAGTAGCCCACACGGTCTCCGTGCAGGATGGAGTCCATAGTGAACTCGAGGTCCTCGGTGAGCAGGTGGAACTTCCAGCCCTTGTTGCGCTTCATGATCTCGCGGGAGAACATGAAGCCAGTGCCGCCCACATGGCAGGAGGAGCCGAGGATCATGCGCGAGTTGGACAGGAATCGCGATTCGCGGATGAACCACAGGGCCGAACCGGAGGAGACCCAATTGTCCGCCAGGTTCACCGAGTTGCGGTAGCTGGTCAGGATACGGAAGCCGGAGCAGAAGGCCTTGTTCATCTCCTCGAAGTAATGCTTGTCCAGCTTGTTGTCCGCGTCGAAGACGAAGTAGGCGTCGTAGTCGTCCGCCACGCCGATGTCCATCATGTGCGTGAGCAGGTAGCTCAGCGCGTATCCCTTGCCGACCTGTTCGAGGTTGTGGCGTTCGACCACATGGCAGCCGCGGGCGCGCACCACGTCGGCGGTGTGGTCGGTGCAGTTGTCCGCCACGAGCCAGATGTCGATGAGGTCGGACGGGTAGGTCTGGGCGCGAATCGAGTCGATGAGGTTGCCGATCACATTCTCCTCGTTGCGCGCGGAGATGAGCACGGCGTACCGCGTGATCATCGGGGCCTCGGGGAAGCGCACCGGCTTGGCGAACAGGGACATGACGATGCACACGCCCTGATAGATCACGCCCGCGCCGCCCACGATCATCAGAAGGACGTCAAGTACGGTCAGAAGCGTCATCAGCGCCACCCCGCTCTCGGATTGCTGGAAATGGATTGGTCGGATGTTTCGGACGCGCCGTCGTCGCCGGATTCCGCGGGACCGGAGGCGGCGGCCGTCTGACCGGAGCCGTCCGTATCACCGGAATCATCGGAATCACCGGACTTACGCGGCTTACGCGACGTGCCGGACTTGCCGGACGTCTTTTCGGAGGGCTTGCCGGCAGCGTGCTCCAGATGCATCGGCTGCGGGATGCCTTCGGTATCCTCGGCGTCCGCGGCGGCGTATGCTCCGACGTTCGTCCTGCCGGACGGCCGCGACCCTTCGGAGCGTTCCGGCGAACCAGCCACGGTCCCATCGGGCACGTCGCCCTCCTCGGTACCGCGCAGTCCCTTGCGGACCCCCGCGGACAGCACGTTCTTCGGGATGGCCACGGTGGCGGAATCGTCCATGTCGCGCTGGGTGTCCTCGTGCTCGGGAATGGCGTAGATCTGTTCCTGCAGCAGGCGCAGCTCCTCGTTCATCGGCACGCGGCTGCTGGAACCCTTGGCGGCGCGCGGCATGTGCTCGCCGATCGGATGCAGCACGTGCTCGCCGAACGCCTCAGACGCCTCCACGATCTTGGACTTCTTGTCCGAGACCGGATCGTTCATGAGAGGCGAATCGATCAGTTCATACCGGCGGGTGTACACACGGAAGATGGCCTGGATGGAGGCCACCACCGGCAGCGCCAGGAACGCGCCGAACGCGCCGAACAGCGAGCCGAACGCCAGCACGGCCAGGAAGGCCACGGCGGCGTTGATGTCCATGGTGCGCTGAGAGATCTTCGGCGAGAGGATCAGGTTCTCGATCTGCTGGTAGATGATGATGAACGCCAGCACGGCCACCGCGTACACCCATCCGCGGTTGCCCCAAGCGAACAGCACTGGCAGGGCGCCGCCGATGTACGTGCCCACCGTGGGGATGAACTGGGAGACCACGCCGCAGAACAGCGCCAACGGCAGCCAGTACGGCACCTTGAGCACCTCCAGGAAGATGGCGGTGCAGGTGGCGTTGATCATGGCCAGAATCGAACGGGAGAACAGGAACGACGAGATTTGGCCCTGCGCCACGGTCCACACCAGAAGGAAGCGACGCTGCGTGTTGGGCGCCAGCCACTGGCAGAACGAGCGGCGCAGCTTGGGGCCGGCCGCGGAGATGTAATAGGTGGTCATGATCACGGTCATGAGGTCCAGCAGGAAGGAGAACAGGCCTCCCACCGTACTCATGGCGGTGCCGGCGAAGTCCGTGACCCACGAGGTCTGGATGTTGTTGAAGATCTCGGTGCCGAGGCTGTCGATCTCCGGCAGCTGGAACTTGGAATACGGTTGCAGGAACTCGCGCAACTGCTCGTACATGGCCGGCAGTCCCTTGACCATGGCGATCACCTGCTGGACGAACATGTTGCCGAACAGCGTGAGCAGCACACCGATAATCACCGCGAGCCCCACCAGACCAACGGCCGAGGCCACGCCGCGTTTCCAGCCGTGCGAGACCAGCGCCACCACCAGCGGTTCGATGGCGAGCGCCAGGAACAGGGAGATGATCACATCCAGCACCAGGTAGGAGATGCTGCCCCAGGAGCGCCAGCAGAAGCTGAACACCACGATGGCGATGGCCACGTACATCAGCGCGCGGCTGAACCATTCCGGTGGCCTGCGGGGATCGCCCTTGGCCGGGAACAGCGTGCCGAAATCGATGCGGTTCTCGTCGCCGGCGGGGGTTTCCGTACCCGTATATGCGGCGGTATGGTCGGCGCCTGCGGCCGTCTGGTCATCGATGCCGGTCCGGCCGCCGGCGGACATGTTCGTGGTCGTGTTTGCGTGTACGGTTCCGTTCGCCCCGATCCCGGACTGTCCCCCGGTCCGGCCGGTGCCATTCATATTGCGCGCGCGTTCGCTCATGGCTCCCCATTGTAGCGGGGCGGTCGAAGAGCAACCCGGCGGCGGACGGGGACGGACGGAAACGAGATGTACGTGACTGCGACGTACGCGCGTCGCAGTCCACGGTCAGCCGGCCTGCGGAAGCCGGCGAACAGGCGGTGGACAGACGGTGAACGGACGTCGTCTTCGCTCTCGGCGTACACCCGCTTCCCTATCCTTGAAGCCATGCTCAACGTTTCGATCATCATCCCCGCGTGGAACGAAGCCGAACGCATCCACGACTGTCTGCTCAACGCGACCCGTCAGACCGTCATGCCGCATGAGGTGCTGGTGGTGGACAACAAGTCCACGGACGATACCTGCGCCATCGTGGAGCAGTTCATCAAGGACCATCCGGAAGCGCCCGTCAAGCTGCTGCACCAGAACGATGAGCAGGGACTGATCCCCACCCGCAACTACGGTCTCAACGCCGCGACCGGCGATGTGCTGGGCCGTTTCGACGCCGATTGCATGATCCGGCCCGACTGGGTCGAGGTGGTCTCCGGCATCTTCACCGAGGATCCGGCCGCGATGGGTGCCACCGGTCCGGTGATGTACTACGACATGCCCTCCCGTCATTTCGGGTTGAAGGGCGACAATTCCCTGCGCAAGCGCATCTACAAGGCCGACGGCGGCCAGCCGCTGCTGTTCGGCTCGAACATGGCCCTGCGTGCCTCGGCCTGGCACCAGATCGCGGACGAGGTGTGCCGCGACAAGGCGGACGTGATGCACGAGGACATCGACATCTCGCTGCACCTCATGGGCAAGGGGCTGAAGACCGTGTATTCGCCGCGCATGATCGCCGCGATGAGCGCCCGGCGCATGGACACCTCCTTCGGCTCGTTCCTTAATTACATGCGCAGGTTCCGCAACACGTTCAACGCGCATCCGCAGCATTGGCGCAAGCACAAGCCGGAGATCCTGTTCACCGCCATGTATCCGGCGATGCACCTGTTCTACCCGGTGTGGCAGAAGGTCCTCAGCACGGCGGACATCAACCCGGCGGAGGCCGCGTGGATCAACGAGCAGATGCAGCTCGCCGAGTCGCAGGGCAAGCAGCTCTACGACGAGACGCCCACCGACGAGGAATACGACGAGAAGCACGCCGAATAATCGGAATCGTGTCGGCGTTGCCCCGACGCCGCATCGGTTTTTTGGGGAAAAGTACCACTGGGCTCATGTCAGTGGTACAAAAATCCAAAGTCGGGAAAAATTATGGGGAAAGGTACCGCTGAAAGTCGTTCAGCGGTACCTTTCCCCATTCTATTGAGCGTCTATCGGGTGTAGCGCCTCACGAAGGCTTACATCAGGCTCTTGTAGATGGCGAGGATGTCCTCCTCGGTGGCCTTGCGCGGGTTGCCCGGGGTGCACACGTCGTTGAAGGCGTCGTGGGCCAGCGGGGCAAGGTCGGCCTCGGTGGCGCCCACCTCGGAGATGGTGGTCGGGTTCTTGAGGTCCACGGTCAGCTTGTGGACGGCCTGCACGGCCTCCTCGCGCACCTTCTCGAGGTCGCCGGTGTAGGCGTCCTCGACACCGAAGGCGTCGGCGATGTCACGGTACTTCTCACCGGTGAAGTCCTTGTTGTACTCCATGACCGGGGCCAGCAGGATGCCGTTAGCCACGCCGTGGGCCACGCCCAGACGACCGCCCAGCGGGTGGGCCATGCCGTGCACCAGGCCGAGGCCGACGTTGGAGTAGGCCATACCGGTGATGTAGGAGGCGTACGCCATCTGCTCGCCGGCCGGGATGTCGCCGTCGGCGGACTTGGCAAGGTTCTTGGCGATCATGCGGATGGTCTGCATGGACAGGCAGTCGGACAGGCTCCAGGCGCCCGGGGTGATGTAGCCCTCGATGGCGTGGGTCAGGGCGTCCAGGCCGGTGGCGACCTTCAGGCCGCGCGGCATGGAGTCGGTCAGGTCCGGGTCCACGAAGGCGACGATCGGGATGTCGTGCGGGTCGACGGCCACGAACTTGCGCTTGTTGGCGGTGTCGGTGATCACGTAGTTGATGGTGGTCTCGGAGGCGGTGCCGGCGGTGGTGGGCACGCCGAAGATCGGCACCGACGGGTTCTTGGTGTCCGCGACGCCCTCAAGGGAGAGCACGTCGGAGAACTCAGGGTTGGCGGTGATGATGCCGATGCCCTTGCAGGTGTCCTGCGGGGAGCCGCCGCCCAGGCCGATCAGGAAGTCGGCACCGGAAGCGGCGAACTTCTCGACGCCGTCCTTGATGCACTCGACCGGCGGGTTCGGCTTGACGTTGGAGAACACCTCGTACGGCAGGCCGGCCTCATCCAGGACCTTGGTGACCTTCTCGGCGGTGCCGGTCTCCAGCAGGACCGGATCGGTGACGATGAAGGCCTTGGTGAAGCCGTGCTGCTTGGCGACGGTCGGAATCTCCTTGATGGCGCCGCGGCCGAAGTAGGCGGTCTGGTTGAAAATCATGCGATAGACCATAGGTGCTCTCCTTTTGAGCTCGTACCTTATGTATTCGGTACTTTTCAGTACTTTCCGTAAGCCATTCGTTCGTTGAACGGCCCAACGATTCACCAGTGTACCCCGCATGTGAACGTTAACCTGGAAACACGCTGGGAATGTATGGGCAAAATAGCCAAATTAGGTAAATCATCAAACGATATCGGCGCAACAACCGGAATCGCATCGAATCACACCGAATCACGCAACATCATGCCGGAATCATGTGGCATTCGGACTGCGAGGCTCAGGACATCGCATCCGGATCGAAACACCACGACACGGCTTCCTGTCGGGTTTCGCAGTCACACATCGTCCGCCGAGGGCGAACAGCGCGCCAGCGATCGAGGAAGGGCATCGAATCAAGTCAACGGACGGACTAGGATACCAAACCAAAGTTGGGGTTTGAACTTGGATAGATTCGACCAGAATAATGCAAAATCGAGGTGGAGTATGGCAAATGGCAAGGCTATGACGGTCGCGGAGATGGTGTCGCTGTTCGTGGAACCGACCGCTCCGGTGCGTGTGGATGCGTTCGACGGCTCGCATTTCGGCCCGGAGGACGCTGATCTCAACGTCAAGATCACCAGTCCGAACTGCATGTACCAGCTGCTGGCGCATCCGAACGAGATCGGCATCGTGCGCGCCTACGTACTCGGTGACTTCGACGTGGCCGGCATCGACTATGCGGACCCCTACCCCGCCATGCGCAAGCTCATCTCCCTGGCCAAGTACGTCAAGCCGATCACCCCGGTCTCCCTGGCGCGCGTCTCCGCCGGCATCCTCAGCCACGGCTTCCGCAAGCCGCCGGTGCCGGCCACCGAGGGACCGAGCAAGTTCGCCCGCATCAAGCAGGGACTCATGCCGCACACGGAAAAGGCCGACTCCGAGACCGTGAGCTTCCACTACGACATGTCCAACGAGTTCTACGCCGACTTCCTGGGTCCGTCCATGACCTACACCTGCGCGGTGTTCGAGAACGAGGATATGAGCCTAGAGGACGCGCAGGCCAATAAGCTGCGGCTCATCCTCGACAAGCTCGGCCTGAAGCCCGGCGAGCGTCTGCTGGACATCGGCTGCGGCTGGGGTTCGATGGTCATCACGGCCGCGCGCCGCGGCATCAAGGCGCTGGGCGTCACGCTGTCCAAGGAACAGGCCGCGTACGCGAACGAATGGATCGCACGCGAGGGACTGCAGGACCTGGCCGAGGTGCGCGTGCAGGACTACCGCGAGGTACCCGAGCATGACTTCGACGGCATCTGCTCCATCGGCATGATGGAGCACGTGGGCGTGAAGAACTACCAGAGCTACTTCGAGGAGATGTTCCGGCTGTTGAAGCCGATGGGCCGCCTGCTCAACCACCAGATCACCATCAGCCACGACAAGCCGAACGGCAAGCCCGGCACGGACGAGTTCCTGGACCGCTACATCTTCCCGGACGGCGATCTGGGCGCGCCCGGCTTCATCGAGTCGTGCATCCATGATGCCGGCTTCAACATGGTGCATCAGGAGAACCTGCGCCAGCACTATGCGCTCACGCTGCACCACTGGAACCGCAACCTGTCCGAGCACTGGGACGACGCCGTTCGTCAGGTGGGCTTCGAGCGCGCCAAGGTGTGGGGCATGTACATGGCCGCCTGCGCGCTGAACTTCGAACTCGACGGCATTCAGATCCACCAGTTCCTGGCCATCAAGCCCGACCGCGTGGGTCACCCGGACGGCAAGTGGTACCCGCTGCGCCCGTGGTGGAAGGCGTGAGGTTAACCGTAGTCCTATCTACGGTTTGACGGACTTTTCAAATCGCTTCTTCTCGCATGGATTTCGAGAAGAAGCGATTTTTTCAATGAATACCGTTATTTGACCGTTATTTGACGATTTCGCAGAATTCGATGGTTTCGGCGTTGGGGCCGGTGACGTTAAAGTACCGGATGCCCTTGTCCCAGAACGAGGGAATGGACTGGATTTCTGTTTCCCTGATGTCCAGCCCCAAGGCCTTGGCGTTCTCGTAGGCCGCCTCGATATCGGGCGTGTCCAGCGCCCAATGATTGATCGCGCCGGTCGTCATAGGCGCGGGATCGCCTTCCCATGTCTCGATGGTCAGGTGCCCGTATCGCAGGAATGCGCATCGGTTCTCGCCGTTATGGTAGACGCCGACAAGCTTGAACCCGATCTTCTCCGTGTAGAAGCGGATGGTCTCGTCGAGATCCTTGGCCGGCATGCCGGAATGCTGTAGGTCGGTAGTGAAATCGGTCATAGGCTGCGCCATGGTGTTCTCCTTTGAACAGAGTTGGATAAACGGTTGTATGCGAATCCCATTATTCCACTCGCCGGAGCGTTACAAGGCTTTCACGTTTTGGCCCTTAACTCCACAACCTATAACCCCGCAATTGCCTATAACCCTTGTTGCAATTGAATGCAGTGAGTTTATGGTGAGTCGGCGGGTTTATGGTGAGCTTGGCCGGAAACCGGAAAACCCCGCAAGCCTTGGAATTCTTGGCTTGCGGGGTTCCGCGTGGTGGCTCCGAACGGCGTCGATCCGTTGACCTAGCGATTTATTGAATATGAAAATTAACAGTTTTCATATAATACTAGACCTTTGAATTACCTCTAAAAACCACGGAATTACAAACTCAGCGTTTGCTATGACGCATCATTAATACTCGTCGAATGTGCGGAATAAATGCGGAATCCTATACAGTCCACTTATCTAATCCGTTATGCTGCCTTGTTGATTCGTTCGTTGCACCGATCTACGACACGCTGCCAGTAATCGGCGAATCTTGCCGGTCGTTCTCGTTTCCATCGTTGGAAGTCTTCGTCGGTCATGTTTTCGGGCTTCCAGTTGGAGTGCGTGTCTCTTAATCGTAGCTTTACTAATTCGTCGGCCGTAGTCCAGAGCACGCCGTTTTCGCCCCATCTGGCTTCGTAGGTGTCCATCGGACATGTGTTGTTGTGGCATTCGCGTTCTGACGGTGTTCCGGCCTTGTTGAGGTCCTTGAGCACGGAGAGGTAAGCGGCTATGAGTCGTGATGCTGGATCGTCGCCGTTGGCGTCCATTTGGCGGGCTACGGTGCGGGCGAGTTCCACTAGGGCCGCGTATTGGGGTTGTTCGTCAAGCCGTTTGGCGCGTATGGTGCGGTTCACGGCTGTGAGGTGCTTGCGGCTCATGTGGTGTTTTTCCTTGAGGGGATGAAGGGTGAAAAAAATCGTGAACGGGGAGAGGCCAGGCGGCGACACGGAAGGTGGTCCGGCATTGGCTTCGTTTGAAGCGTTGACGCCCCTCCCCGTTCGGTTCGGCTTACTTTCCGGCCGGCGCGGCGAGGGATACGCGCACGATGCGTTGAGGCGAATAGCAGTCGAGCTGGTATCGTCCTTCGACGCGTGCAATAGTCTGGTTCGTGCCGAAGTTCGCGTACGGGTTCCATTCGACCTGTAATGAGCCATCAGTGCTGATGTTGATGGAGTTGGAGCCGATCAGGTAGCCGGTGCCTGCGGCCACCGAAGCTGCCGTGACGATTGTCACGCCGAACACCTTGCGGGTGATGGCGTCGAGTACGTTGCTCATGTAGTAGTCGCCGTTGGCGTTCTTCAGTCGCTGGAGCCTGAGCCAATCGGTTGGGTTGACGGCGAGGTAGAGCGCGTTGACGTTGATTTGTTCGAGCTTGCCCAACGCGGCGGCGATGGTGTCCAAAGGCGTGTTGTCGTATTCCTGCTCCTGCACGCCCTTGATGTGGGCGAGTCCGGTGAGGTGTTCGCCGGTGCCGTCGCCGTTGACTACTTCGTTTTCCAAGGCGTCGATGACGCTGTCGGTCATGCGCCGGCCGATCCACTGGTCTAGGTTGGCGATATCCCGGAGGGCGTATTTGTCGATAGGCTCGGACAGCGTGGCGATCACGCGCAACCGCTGTTCCACCTTGCGCATGGACAGTTTCGTGGTGGGCTTCTGCCCGCCTTCGGCCACGATGGATGCACCGCCCTTGTCTTCCGGGGTGACTTCCTGCAAGGCGTCGTACACGGGTGCCGTGCGGGTGATGGTCGGGATAACGCTCACGAGACGTGGCCGCGACTCGGCCCCGAGGTCGGCGGCAATGGGGTCGGTGTTGATGAGTGGCACTTGGAACGCGGTGGAGCCTTCGGACACGAGTCCCTTGGTCACTCCCATTCTCGTGGAGTAGTCGCGCGCCATGCGCGGCATGATCGTGGTCAGTGACTTCAGGTCGAGGAACGCAGCGCCGGATGCGGGCGTGGCATCGAACGCGGACGCGGCGCGCTGCATGTCGGCGAGCGCCGTTTTGGTCTGGACGGGTGCGGGCTTGGTGTCGGGTTCGTGGTCCTTGGTCTGGACGGGTGCGGGCTTGGTCTGTGGCGTGTAGTCCTTCTGTGCCGTGGCGTCGGCGGGTGCCGGCGTTTCCTCGTGTGGTGCCGTGGTGACGGTTCCCTTGATGTCGATGGTGTTGGTGGTGTCTGCCATGGTGGTGTTCCTTTCTGCGGTGGTGGCGGACTTGATGTTGACGACTTCGGCCCGTGGGTTGGCGGGTGTGGGCGTCAGACTTATTTCGAGGAGTTCGGCGCTGTCGATGATCCTTGCGCCGTCCTGTCGTCGTGTGGCGTGTTTGGCGATCATGCCCACGGACATGCCGCGTATGACGCCGTGCTTCAGGAGGCGGTAGGCTTCGGCGGCTGTGGGGTTGTCGAGGTCGAGACGTGCCGTGACCAATAGGCCGTGTTCGTCCTCGATGGCCTTGGTGGTGCTGCCGATCACGTTTCCGGGCTTGTCGGCGTCGTGGTTCCATAGAATCGGCAAGCTGTCGCCGGAACGTGCGTATTCGGAGAAGGCGCCCTTGGTGATGATGTCGCCTTGCCTGTCCAGGTTGCCGTATGCCGCCGCGTAGCCGGTGAGTATGCCGTCTCCCTTGTCGGCGAGCGCCGTTGCCGTCTTATGGGTGATTTCGTTCATTGTCTGCCTTCCTGTGCCTGCTGGGTTCGTCCGCCGTCCTGTGGTGATGGTTGTCCGCCTTCGGTGACGTTCAACGGTGTGATGAGTTCGTCGCCTTCCGGCACGGGCGGGCGGTTGACGAGTCGGCGTGCTTCGTTGGTGGTCATCCACGGCCGGCCGGTTGCCGTGCTCAATGCCTGGTATTGGGTTTCGAGCGTTCCACGAAGTTTCGCATCCAAGTTGGCTTCCACGTACAGGTCCGGTTCCCCGCACGCCTCGGGAAGCACAAGATTCAGGGTCTCTTCGAGGGCAATAAGGTATGGGGCGAGTTCCACGCTCCATAGTTGGTCTTTGTATTCCGCGATGTTGCTTTTGGTGCCGGTTCTGAAGCCGATGTTTTCGGGGCTGATCCCGTACAGGTTCGCCACGAAGCACGCTATCGAGGTGCGAGCGGCGCTGTCGTCCATGTCCACGGGCTTGAACATGCCGTTCACGGCGCGCATTTCCATGCCGTCTTCCAAGAGGATTGTTGATCCCGCCTTGGCCCCGTCCCCGCTGAATTGCGCCCAGTCGCGGGCGAAGCGCGAGCGTGTGGCGTCGTCCCATGCGGGCGCGTCCGTGGGCCTGTAGAGATATGCAGGCACACGGGCGGCGTTACTGGCGATGTTGCGCCGATAGTCGGCGAGCGCGCGCCCCTCTGCGAGTATCGGGGCGATGGTGTCCGGTATCGGCATGCCCGTCTCGTATCCGGTGGACAGCATGACGGCAGACGAGGGAAGCGGGATAGCGGTCGTATGGCCGTCTATGGTCACGTTCAGCCGTATGGGTTCCTGATTGCCATTCACATCCACATTGAAATTCATCGGGGCCACGCGGCGGATCAACGGGGAGCCATACGGGCCGGGCGTCAACAGAGCAAGCATCCTGTCGGTCAGCAGCAGGTCCAGCAGCAGGTCGCGGAACAATGCGTAGCGCGTCACGCCCGGCAGCACGGACGGACGGGACAGCACGCCGGCCAGCTTCGAGCCCGTGGCCTCGCTCCTGTCCCCGTTCGCGTCCTTCCGATACGCCTTGAACGGCAGAGACGCGATATTCGACGCGATGAAGCCCGTGACCGTGCGCACGGCCCACTCCGTAGCCCACACATCACCCGAATACCTGCCGAACGGGCCCGCGGACGGCGAGCGCGACGACTGCCACGCCGGTTCCTGCCGATTCACGGCGTCCGTCGTGTTCTTGCGGACAAACCAATCGAGTAACCCCACGACACCTCCTAATTGATACTGATAACGATTATAGATTGCGATAAAATGATGCGTGGAAATCATGCATTTCCTGCCATCACCAATGAATGGTGCTGTTGGATGACACGGCCCCGGTCTCGAACCTATTCGTCCGGGGCTTTCCGCTACTTCTCGCTTAAACCGTCGATTGTGGCGACTATGGCGGAATATACGGGGCTTGCGGCCTCCATGATCGGCGTTGTCGTCTGTTCGCAGCACGTTTTATCGCTTGGGCCAGTGCCGAGTTCCACCGCTTCCGCCGCGGCTCTGAGACGACTGGCTGGCATGGCTACATAACGTTGCGTAGTGGCCACGGATGAGTGGCCGAGCAACTGGCAGACAATGTAGATATCGTGAGTCTCCTCGTAAATGCGAGTGGCATATCGGTGACGAAGGGTGTGTGTTGTCCATCCGTCCGGCAATAAATCACCGACAAGCTTGCCTATGCTATTCGGGTGCAAGTGTCCATTGTGCTCCCCTGGGAACAGATATCCGGCGCATGGGCGAATGAGAGCGGCCAGATCGTCGCATATCGGAATCGTGCGCTGTTTGTCGCCTTTTCCTATGACGGTTAACGTCCAGCCGAGATGGTCCCTTCGGACATCTTCGCCCTTTACCGCCGCTATTTCACTTCGGCGTAACCCGCATTCAGCCGCAAGGCGGACCATGATGGTCTCTCGTCGGTCAGCCATGCTCAATGCAGCGATTATTTCCCGATCAGGGCATGGGCGCGGCTTTGGCGGGGCTTCTCGGACTTTCGGAAGCTGGTCTATCGGATTGTCTTTGCGTTGTCCGGTAGCCTGCATCCACGCGAAGAAACGTTTTACGGTGTCTCGGTAGCCCTTACGAGTGTTGCGCTTCCATGCCTGCGCACCGAAATACGCAGTCAGCCCTCGCCCCGTTACCTCGGTTGGCGCTACCTTCAAAGCGCGGGCTATATGCGAAATCTGACAACGGCGGGTCTTCATCGTCGCCTCCGAAAAACCGGCCGCGCGCATAGACCCTACCCACTCGGATATCAAAGGAGTCCACGACTCCGGTGTTCCCCACGGCTCCTGACGGACCATGGCAACATACCTCCCGAATATTAATTGAATAAGAAATATAGTTCATTCAAATTAGTTCTTGCGTCTAGCACGTCTAGCTATCTAGGCGTTGAAATCACTGGGGTTTAGGCATCTAGAGATCGCGTCTAGCGCGTCTAGCGCAAGCTGTGCGGCCTAGACGTGCTAGACGCAATTGCTAGATGCTCCAAGCCCTTGCACGAGAAGGGTTAGACGGCTAGACGAACTAGACATACGTTGGTCATGAAAGCCGCCATGAGTTTCCCGACAGCTTCCCGCTATCCGGGCCGCATATTTTCACATGTCCCCCTTCGTATAGGTCGGCGAGCGCGTCATATGTGTACTGGCGGTAAGCGCGCGTAACATTCTGTGATATGCGCCATCCCCTGATCCCTTCGCGGCCGGGGTTGTGCGCCTGTAGGTACTCTGTGATTCTCGCCTTGGCGTTCTCGATGCCGCGTTGCTTGACTTCGGCCTTCGCGGTTTCGGTGATTTCGAACTCGTCGGCCATGTCACGGGATCGCGTGGCGCGCATGTCCCGTATGCAGTCAGTGCGGTATCCGGCCGACTTGTTGAGGATGGTTTTCGCGTTGTCCCATTCGGTTTCGGTGACATAAGGGTATGCGTCAGGGCGTTCGAGGAACGCAAGCAGTGCGGCCACCCTCGCGGCGGTCTGGAGCAGGTGCGCGTCGAGTGGGTCTCGAGTCTTGCCCCGGTTGGCACGTATGCGCTCACACTCGAAGTCGTCTGCCGCCTTGTCGGGGAATGCTACCGTAATGAAGGCGTTCTGATATTCGCCAGCTTTGTGTATACCATCCGAGTTGGGGTTGTAGTATGCCTCGAAAACGGCCTTATCGGGGTCCGGTGGGAGTTTGCTTGTCGGGTAGGGGAAACAGGTCAGGGACGACAGCACCTCGGGTGTGGAAACGGCGTGCATGGGAGTGCGCGGGTCGGCTACATCAAACCATAGGAACCGTTGCGGCAGTCCCGACCCCTCGTTATCAAGAATCACGTTGGCATTCGATGGCTGTACGCCGGTGATGAGGCTTAGACGGTAGCCTAGCCGGGGTATCTCGTAACGGTTGTCCTCGGCGCGGTTCGCGGCCCCTATCGGCTCGCCTTGATACGCGGATAGCAGCGTACTGACCAGTGTGGAACCCACACGCTTCGCGGCACCTCCCAGATGGGTTATCTCCGGCATGGACAGCAGCGAGCGCGGCGACGACAATTTCAGTCTCGACGATCCGTCGTCACCACGTTCACGGTAGGTGTACATAGTGGGTATCCCCTCGCCTGACGCGGGCAGTCGCGTTCCGGCGTTTCTTATGTCGGGAACGAGGGTCGCAGCGGCACGCTCCGTGATACCTTTTCCCGAACCCGAGGGGCCGATCAGAGCAAGGAACACGTTCAACGGCATGGGTTGCATGTTGTTTAACGGATCTATAACCACAGTCGGCGGCAATGCAACAGACAGACGGCATAGCACCGCGGAAAGCAACGCCCATGGGTTTACTCTGATTCCTCGGGATCGCGCGTAAAGGCGTATTTCCGACAACGCTACAGACGACTTCCAGAATTGGTCATTGTCCTCGGGACAGGATTCCAACGGATCGTACATGACACCTTCGGCCGTACGCGGGATGCCGTCGCCCATAATCTCACCTCGTCCCGGCATAATGTCATTAACGTCATTCTCTTCCACAAGCCGATTATTCATTTGACGCTGTTGCCATGACTGCGAGCTCATGTCAAAATCAATCGTCATCAGAACCCCTTTCATCTGGATTGAAGTCAAAAAGAGGCTTAGACTGAATATGTCGAGCCGCTTCCAAGTTGCGCGATTCGATATTTCCTCGGCTCGAATCGGTTGCCCCCGAATCGAGCCTTTCCCATAGGTCCCATACCTGCAACAAACTGACGCCGATAAATAGCCAGGCTGTCGCAAAACATCCAGTCTCAATGTAGCCCCATGCCGCCAATATGCAGATAAGAACGCAAATCAGCTGCATGGCGTCTCCTTTGCATGTCGATGCATGAAAGCAAGAACACTGTTACGCCGATATACGATTTGCCCTTTGGCCGTGGTCTCATACTCAGGCCCCACGCCGTCGCATCTCCACCGTCTGATCGTTGCCAAGGGCAGGCCCAGCGCAACAGCCACCACGGGTTCGGAGGCAAGTAAAGGCATGCA
This sequence comes from Bifidobacterium sp. SO4, assembly GCF_018555355.1. Taxonomy (NCBI): domain Bacteria; kingdom Bacillati; phylum Actinomycetota; class Actinomycetes; order Bifidobacteriales; family Bifidobacteriaceae; genus Bifidobacterium; species Bifidobacterium sp. SO4. The sequence continues at coordinate 5,154 of NZ_JAFEJP010000015.1, read as the reverse complement.
CATATATTTCAGTTGCTCAGAAGTAAAGTTAATCGATTTCGCGCCCATCGCTCACTCCTCCCCTCCAACTCGTTCCGTAATCCATTGCTCCACATCTTCCGGCCTCCACCGAACCTGCTTGCCAATTTTGACCGATGGCGGCATGGACTCCGGGTGATAGCAACGGTTTCGAAATATCGTTGACTTGCTGATACCCAGTCGTTTTGCAAGGTCATCAGCAGTCCACAAAGGCTTTATCTGAATAGTTCCACCATTCATTAGCAGTTCCTTTCAATAGATTCCCACCTATGTCATATATGGGAATGTGTAATCAATAGATACCACATGCACACCCGTGACACAACAGTGCATTTCCTGGGCGTGTCATAGGCGGGTATTCTTGACAGCATGAAGACGGCTGAACTGAAACAATCACTCGACGCACGACTCTGCGGACTTCCCGACGAACTATCATTCTTCACCGTTGCCCCATTGGGAAGCGACATTGTAGCGCCGGCCATAATCGGCATGAGAGATATCTCCATCGATGAAGTGTCTGGAGCCTACATACATGAAATACGAGTTGAGTGGAACATACACACGCAAAGCTTCGACACCACGAAACTCGACATTGTCACGCCATTGGCGATGAGCCAGCCAGTCACAGGCTCTATGCTGCGAAAAATTCCCGTCGATAAGTATCGACACATGGTAGTGAAATCCGCACTCTTGCGATATCTGGGCGATGGCGTCTACGAACCTTTTGACTTCGATAGCATTAAATCTCTGAAAGAAAAAGCCAAGAACGGAGCTAATAAAGAGAACCTCGAAGCCGTGGAACGAATTTACGCTGTCGGCAAGCACGTCAGCGATTCGCCTCGTAAACTCGTTGCCGACGCTTTCGGCATATCCCCCCGGACCGCAACGAATTGGATCAATCTAACTCCCACAGGCGTTTCAACGCCACCAGATAGAACCACTTACCTATAAATATCGCTAGAATCTCCCCTATGGCTCGCACGCGAATGCCTATAGGCACTTATGGAACAATCAAGACAGACGAGATGGGACCGGGAAAATGGCGCGCACGAGCGCGCTATCGGTTCTCCAATGGCGATTTGAAACAGGTACAACGGTTTGGCAGTACTGAAGCAAAAGCCGTTGCCAATCTTAAGAAAGCCTTGAAAACCATTGACAGCGGCATCTCCAGTTCCATATCTCCCAATATGGTCTTATCGGCATTGGCTGACAGATTCATAGCCGATCGACGCGAACGCAGGTCCGAAGGCACTGTACAAACATATCAAGTGGCGGTCAACGCACACATAAAACCAGATATAGGTAAGCTGACTGTGCGTGAGGCCACTCCAGAACGCTTAAACGCATTTCTTGTATCCGTTGCCAAGGATCACGGACATGGTGCGGCTAAGAATTGCCGCAGCGTACTATCTGGCATGATGACGCTTGCAGTGCGTAACGGAGCAATTAACCACAATCCTGTTCGAGAAGTGGAGGCAATAGAAAAACCAAGGAAACCAGGCACAGCCCCTATTCCCCCGGAACGCCTAGGGGAATTTCTTCAGGCGGTCGAGAACGACGCAAGAATGCAGAATGCCGACTTGGTTGATCTGTTCAAAGTGATGGCAGGCACTGGATTCAGGATGGGTGAAGTATGCGGCTTGACATGGAATGTCATCAATTTTGAAAAGAATCAGATTGAAATCTGCCGTCAAGCTAAATACATCAATGGAAAGGGCGCAATACTTCAAGAATTCGCCAAGACCCATGCAAGCATGAGGACGATAACGGCCCCCGATTCGGTAATGCACGTACTTCGCGAGAGAGCGCAACAGGCCATACGGAACAACTACGATTTGGTGTTCCCGTCCATTAGGGGTGGCGTCCTTGATCCGAATAACGCCGAGCGCGCTTTGAGAGAACGCCGCGACGCCCTTGGCTTCCCAGGGATATCGTCTCACTCTCTACGTAAATGCGTAGCGACGATTCTTGACGGACAGGGAATGACGCCACGAGATATAGCCGACTATCTAGGACATTCCAAGCCGTCCATGACCCTTGACGTATACATGCAGAGAAGTCGCAGCACTGGAAAGTCCGCGAAAAAACTCGAAACCATCTTATCCGACATCATTCATTAGATTTGAATATGCGGAATAGATGCGGAATTTCGCATAAATGCGGAATGGTTTAACCAAACCGGAAAACCCCGCAAGCCTTGGAATTCTTGGCTTGCGGGGTTCCGCGTGGTGGCTCCGAACGGCGTCGATCCGTTGACCTAGCGATTTTCAGTCGCTCGCTCTACCAACTGAGCTACAGAGCCATGAACAGCAGAAGATTTGAATCAAATCCTCGACCATTCCAGCGACCCCGGCCGGACTTGAACCGGTGACCTCCGCCGTGACAGGGCGGCGCTCTAACCAACTGAGCTACGGGGCCGTGTGTCTCACTTGCGTGAAGCAACAGATGTATATATTACTGATTTCCAGCAATCACGCAAACTACGGCGTGTCCCGCGGAGTTCCAACGATTTCACGTTCGTCCAAACAGGTGCGCACCACAGAGACCTCGCCAAAATCCCGAGCGAAAGCCCAGGTACAAGGTAGGGCTCTGTTAAGCCAAGATTGACATGAATTCCATTGGACTACCCATCAGTCGGCTTTGCCGCCAGCTCCCCTGACAAGGGGAGCCAAGAATAGGGGCATATCAATCTTGGTTTAACAGAGCCAAAGGTAAAGCAACAACGCGAATACAGACCACAGCCGCATCATCGCACCCGCATCATCGCACCCGCATCATCACAGCCGCATCATCGCACTCGCAGCATCACAGCCGCAACCGCACCATATCCGTTCGGGGAAACGACTTGGTATGGTGAACTACAGCATATTTCGATACGTAATGGCCGCCCGTCACCCCGCGGCGCCCACCAGCGAGAGGCATCAATCACAGCATGACCAACCCCGAATCCGACGTCGCCCCGGAGTCCCCGGATCTCGAAATCACCGACGATACCCGCGCCGCCGCAGACAACAACCCCATCGAAACGGAAGCCGGCACCGGCCACCCGATGCACAAGGTCCTTTCCTTCGTTCGCCGCTCGGGCCGCCTGGACGACCGCCTGCAGCGCGCATGGGACCGCTACGCCGACACCTATCTTCTGGACATCGCCGCCGGTAACGGCCTGCTGGATGTGCGCGAGGGCGTGCAGCTCAGCCGCGAGTTCGTCGAACGGACCTGGGGCAACGGCAATCCGCTCATCGTGGAGATCGGCACCGGCCAGGGCGAGAACGTGGTGGCCGCGGCCGCCACGCATCCGGATACGAACTTCCTGGCATTGGAGGTGTACGACCCGGGCGTGGCACACACCATGCTGCTTGCCGGCAAGCAGGAGCTGACGAATCTGCGTGTGGCCCAGGTCAACGCGCCGGAGCTGTTCAAGGTCGCTGAGGCCGGGTCCGTGGCCGAGGTCTGGACCTTCTTCCCGGATCCGTGGCCCAAGAAGAAGCATCACAAGCGCCGCATCGTGCAGGAGGGCCTGGCCGCGGACATCCATCGCGCGCTCGGTGAGGGCGGCGTATGGCGCATCGCCACCGATATCGAGGACTACGCCCTGCACGTCCACGAAGTGATGGACGACCTGCCCGGCTGGCACAACATCGGCACCATGACCGCAAGTCTGCCGCTGGAGCACGTGGGCAAAGGCAACGCCGACCTGGCCGCGGACATGCCACACGCCGACTTCACCGAATCCGAACGATTCGCCGGTCGCGTGCTCACCAATTTCGAGAAGAAGGGCCTGACAGCCGGTCGCGTGATTCACGACTTCACCTATCAGGCAGTCGGCGAGGACACGGATACGAATACGGACAAGGCGGAAGCCTGACCGGTCATCCCCAGATGCCGGCCCGGCTGGCAGTCGGCGACCGGGCCGGCATCTCCCAGCAAATCGGCGACCCGCACGATACGTCGGCGTGTCGCCGATTTGCATTAATCCAGATCTTCCAGTAATGTTACACGAGTTGTCCGCCCCCATCGTCTAACGGTTAGGACACCAGACTTTCAATCTGACAACGAGAGTTCGACTCTCTCTGGGGGTACTCGCCGGCTCCGGGTTCCACGAGGTATCGTGGCCCGGAGCCTTTTGTTTCCAACGGTTTCAGGCCGCCAGCTTGGCCTTCAGTTGCTCGCACAGGAAACCCGGCGGTGGCCACTGCCACCAAAGATGCACCTCCGTCACTGCTCATTCCGCGCATCATCTGCTCGTACATCGACGCATCCAGCAGGGAGAGCGGGGGGACGTTGAAGAATTCCGCCACTGCGGCGATATCCTGGATGGTCCAGGAGGTCTTGCCGGTCATCTTCGCGGACACGGCGCCCCTCTTCAGCCCCAGTGCCGCGCAAAGTGACTGCTGGGTCATCCCGCGGCCGGTCAGCTGCATGTTGACGTTCCAGATGAATACCCTCTGCAGGTAGTCGCCGAGTCCATTGGATTCGGACGACGGTTCGATTTTTGCCATATCAAGTCCTTTCAGATTGGAGTTGTCCAATATCGATGGACATAATCCTACAACAATGATTTGCTGCTGTGCAAGTTTCTTGATATATTGTCTATTGTGAATGGACTGACGGCAAAAATAATGGATTCTCCGATGCGTCGCTATATGACGGCGGCGGGTCTGAGCTGCCGAGACCTCGCGAGGGAGATGGGTACGTCCAAATCCTCGGTCGCGGGAAAGGTCAACGGCTCGATACCGTGGCAGCAGTCCGACCTGATCTGGCTGGCCATTCACCGAAACCTGTCCCCTGGGTATGTGCTCGGCATCGACGCCTATCTCACGGATGGCGGGTGGAAACCCGAAACGAGAATCCCCGGACCGGCTGGAACCCGGCGCGGGGATTGAACGGCAACAACCATGGAGCCGCGGGCGCGCATATCCGCCAAGATCAGACGCCCGTCGTTCCGATTCCCCGAAGGAGGGTCATCGCCATGACCGATTCTACCAATACCGCCGGCATTCGCCCGGCATCCGACGTGCCTCACGTTTTTTGAGCGCGAAATGGGTAGTGGTGCCTCACCTGGAGTGAGCGCGAAACCGGGTTGGTCTGTTTGGCTTGTCGTATGGAAGACAGGATCAGCATGGCGACGAAGCGGCA